>JAOAAU010000140.1 GCA_026418695.1 Clostridia bacterium | reverse complement strand
GGTAAGCTTGTAAATGAGATACAGAATGATAGAATAATCAGTTTGTCCGAGGATACGCTGATATACTTAAAGAAGGGGACAGAGGGCTATAGATCAGGCTACATGGCTATAGACGGGAAGTCTCTGATGGAGGCAACCTTTAGCGAGGCAAAGGATTTTGAGGACGGATTGGCGATCGTCAATGCCTCCGAAAACTATGAGATCAAATTTGGGGTTATCAACAAAAAAGGAGAATTTGTGATTCCTGCAAAATACCCTCTGATCACATCCTTGGGGAGCGGCCTTTTTGCGGTCCTGGAAATCCAGGAGTATACCTTCAATACTACATATCTTAGAAAGGCATTGTTTGATAAAACAGGAAAGCAGCTGACGGACTTTAAATTCTATGATTTAGAAAAAATGAAAAACGGTTTGATTTATGCAACGGATGATAAAACTACGTTCCTAATAGATCAGAACGGAAGGGAAGTTGTGGATTTTCCCAAGGTCAAGGGCATCGGCAGTATAAAACCTTCTGGGGATCTGTATAAAGTCGAAGTGGACAATTATCTGTATTATTATGACCAAAAGGGAAAAGTCCTTTGGCAAAGTGATAACACCATTCAGCTTGAAAATGGAATTGTGATCAAGACCAACACCTTCAGGCCGGACAGGTGCATATTTATTGAGTATCCTGAAATCAGCGGATTACCTCAAGGCGAGGTACAGGAGAAAATCAATAAAACACTGAAAAAGAAATTCACCGGAGATCACCAGGCCTCCAAAAAAGACGGAGATGCCTATACGGAAACGATAGAGACTCAGTTTTCTGCTGATGTGAAAAAAGACCTTTTAATTGTAAGATTAAGCGGCTATTATTATCCTATTGGTGCGGCGCATGGACAGCCCTATAAGGAGGATATCCATTTAAATATTGGAAGTGGAAGCTTTTACAGCCTGAAGGATCTATTCAAGAAGGGCAGTAGGTATAAGGAAACTGTGGGAGCAATCATCAAGCAAAAAATCAACCGGTTCAACAAGGAAGAAGGGGGACATATATTCTCTGAAGACATCGGAAACTGGGATGAAAGCACAGGATTTACAGTGAAAAAGGATGCACTTCATATTTATTTCTCTCCCTATGCCATCGCACCCTATGCGGCTGGATTTCCTGAATTTAGTATCCCTTATAAGGACATCATGAACATCATTGATACGGAGGGTGAGTTCTGGACGTCGTTTGAAAGAGGTGCTGAGGAGCAGCCTGAAAAAGCGGAAAATACGATTTCACCGGATGAAAGAGCTAAGATAGAAGAAGCGTTAAAGGGATATGAAGTTTCAATGATTGAAGCGATCAATAAAAATGATTTTGCGATTGTGGAACCATGGCTGTATACGGACAGCAGCCTTTACGACTCGCAGAAAAAACTGGTGCAGAGTCTGAACAGACAAGGGATCAAAGAAAAGCTGCAAGGCTACAAGATTGAGGATATCCGATCCAATGAGATCGGCAGTGCTTATCGAGTATATGTCACAGAGACTGTGGCTATCCAGTATCCTGGAAAGGATTACGTTACCAAGACGTTCAACTGGGTCTACTCAGTGAAGGATGCTTATGAGAAGAACCGGTACCAGCTGACGTATATTGATAAGTGGGATAAAAAGTAGCCCGAACATTGATTCTCCCCGCATTGAGCCGTATAATTGAATATGGAATACTTAAAAATGTGAGCAACCAAATGGTTTGGAGGCATAGAGATGCAATATAAAATCTTAGGGAAAACAGGATTGAAGGTATCCGTCATCGGCTTTGGTGGGATCCCGATCCAGCGCTTGTCCATGGACGAAGCTAAAAAAGTCATATGGAAAGCGGAAGAAATGGGCATCAACTTTATTGATACAGCCAGAGGATACACCATTTCTGAAGAGTATATCGGAGAGGCGCTAAAAGGCAGAAGGAATCAATGGATTATCGCCACAAAGTCCATGGCCAGGGATGAAGAGAGCATGGCTAAGGATATAGAGACCAGTTTGCGAAACCTTCAAACAGAGTATGTTGATTTGTACCAGATGCATAATGTAAAGACTCAAGCTGAATATGATAAGGTATTTGGCGAAGGAGGGGCCTATGCAGCATTGTTGAAGGCAAAGGAACAAGGAAAGATCAGACATATCGGGGCTTCCTTCCATGACATGGGGATGATGAAATTCATGATGGAAAATACTGCGATTGAATCCGTGATGTATCCGTATAATATCGTCGAAACCCAGGCAAAAGAACTGTTTGAAAGAGCTGCTGAACTGGATGTCGGGGTCATCGCCATGAAGCCGATGGCCGGAGGATCCATCGAAGATGGATCCTTGGGAATGAAGTTCATCCTTGGCAATGAGCATATTACTACCGCAATCCCTGGAATGGCCAGTATTGAAGAAGTTGAAGCAAATGCTGCTGCAGGAAACGGAAGCATTGTTTTCACTTCCGAAGAGGAAAGAAAAATAGAAGAAATCACTGAGAGTCTTGGAAGTGAATTCTGCAGAAGATGTGGATATTGCGCACCTTGCCCTCAGGAAATTGATATTCCTACGATGTTCCTCCTGGTTGGATATAAAAAGAGATACGATCTGGGAGATTGGGCGGAAGCTAGGTATTCAGGCTGCAAGAAACATGCGGAGGATTGCATCGAATGCGGCTCCTGCGAACCAAGATGTCCATACAATCTGCCGGTAAGGAAGATGATGGCGGATGTGAAAGCTCAATTTGGCAGATAGGTAAGGCTTGTCTTAAAATATCCCGGATTTTGAAGGTTTTGTTTTGAGTCATAACAAGTTGATGAAGTATAGATAACAATGCTTTGAACCAGAGATTCTACTGGATATGAGTCTCTGGTTTTATTTCATAAATATCCTTTTATATTACCTTCAGTAAACTAGCTTTTTCACAGTAATAAACTCAAGAGTTGACAATATTAAACAAACCCATTGTTAATCATTAAGCGAAAGAAACGCGTAAAGACCTTGATCGTCAGTTTTTTGAAAGGTGTTCAGTTTATAATCTGTAAAATAATCTTTGTTCTTATAATATTCATAATCAGTATGAAAACCCCTCTATACCCACATTTTCACCATTTAAACATAACCCGGGAAATTCCCACCAGAGAATATATTGATTACGATGAGGGATTTTAAAGAGGAATGCGTAATCAATGAGCTTTTAAGCTGTATGATTTTATGAAATTCAAATTCATTGGAAAATGATTTCCGCAAAACATATAGTTCTTGAAAGAAAAATACTATAATGATATTATCTCAAACAGAAATCAACAATCCTTACAAGAGGTTTAACGAAATGCATAAAGAAATGACCATTGAGCAGGAAAAACTGTATAAGCTTCGCAAAATGAGGATCATCGCCACCTCCCTCCTCGGCTTGATGGCAGTGTTCTATTTGATATTTAAAAGGTTTGAGACACAGAATATTTTCTTTTCTTCTATCGTAGCATTCTCCGAAGCGGCGATGATTGGCGCTCTTGCAGATTGGTTTGCTGTAGTTGCCTTATTCAGACATCCTGCAGGAATGAAGTGGATTCCGCATACAGCCATTATACCGAATAACAAAGACCGGATCGGGGAGTCGATTTCCAACTTTGTCGTTTCGAATTTTTTTACCGAAGAAGTCATTGGAAGCAGGCTTGAGGGAATTGATCTTACTTTGGAAATCGGAGAATACTTAAAAAAGAACAGAGATGTAATATCGGAAGGAATGATCAAAGGGCTGCCGGATGTTCTTCAAACCATTTCAGCCAATGAAGAGCTGATGCGGCTTATGGGAAATGAAGTTAAAAAGGGATTTGAGAAAGTCAAACTATATCCGCTGCTAGGCAGCGGTCTTGAAGTTCTGGTATCTTCCGGCCAACATATACCGTTAACAAAAGAGTTATTGGTTTATTTATATAATTATATCAGTGAGAACAAAGAGCGGACCCTCCGGTTTGTGGAAAGCTTGAATAAAACCCTCAGCTTGCCGTTTATTGGCGATATTGTCTATAGAAATATTTTAAAAACGCTATCCAGGCAGATTGATGATATGGAGAATAATGCAGATACGGAGGCCCGCAGGCTGCTGCTCTATAGTTTGCCTCAATTGGCTCAGCGGTTGAAGACCTCGGAAGAACTGATTGAAAAGGGAGAAGCGTTCAAAAATGATATTGTTCAGTCAGAGTTGTTCGATAACTTTATTTTTAAAATTTTACAAGATATGAAAGAGTTTTTGATATCATACAGTGCCAAGCCGGAAGGTGAACTGAAAGAGAAGTTGGACGGATTTATTGATAAAATCATTGATGGTGCAACATCCGATCATGAAATCAAGGAAAAGATAAACAGTTTCATAAAAAAGAGCATCATCAGTGTAATCTGTGCATACAAAGAAGAGATATCCAAGCTAATCCGACATACAGTGGAAGAATGGGACGCAGAAGATATGGTGATGAAGATAGAAATGCATGTAGGAGCAGACCTTCAATATATCAGGATCAATGGAACCGTGATCGGGGGACTTGCGGGGTTGGTGATCCATTTGCTGGGGTACTTGTTCTAATAAATACCACGAACTAAAGAATTGGTTTTCCATACAGATATATATTAACTTCTATTTACCAAGTTCAGGAAAGTGGGGAATGCCCCGGCCTACACCCCTTTGACCATCCGATGAATTAAAGATAATACCCCTGCGAGACCAGAAAAGATACCAAGAATCATTAAGGTGATCGGACCGAACCACAGGTTCCAGAAGGACTTGATTTCTGCTTTTGAAGGCTGAAGAGGCTCATACAGAACAGGAACCTGTTCATTGACTTTATAAGTGTTGATAGAAGATCTCAACTTGGATTCGAAATGAGTTTTAATCTTCTTATCCGTGATAAATTCGACAACGGGACGGTATACCGTAATGAATTTGCTTTTCTTTCTTTGCTTTTCTGCTTTTATATCTACAATGGTTCCTTTCGCTTCCTTGGCAACGTGAAGGAATTTAAATTGCGCAACTGTTTCACGAATACCCCAAAAAGAGAAAACAATACTACAGATTATAAAAAGAAAAATGATTGGGAGTGGGAAATTCTTTGACTTCATAAAACCTCCCTGAGTGAAAGTCATCCAGTATACTATTATATTCACAGTTTGAAGTGACAGTACATCGATGCTAGGAGGACAATATTATACGCAAAAAACTTTTAGTAACGGCAAGATAAAAAACACAGTATACCAAAGCAATAGCCAAGACGCTTATAAGTGTTGGTATAAGCAGGTTGTAATTCATGATCACTTGTAGAGAACGGATGGCAAAAAAGCTGTGAATGGATCCGATTACCAGAGGGAGTGCAAATGAAATTCCTACCTGTTTTGAAACCGCTTTGGCTATTTCCTCTTCCGACATTCCGATTTTACTTAGAATTTCATATTTTCCCTTATCCACCAGCGCATCGCTTAAAGTCTTGAAATACATAATGCTGGCAGTTGCCAGGATAAATACCAGGCACATAAAAGATCCCAAAAAGTACACAATTCCGATATATTCGAACTTTTGCTTATAGGCGTAAGAATAAGTATACAAGCTTTGAGACAGGGGCTCGACAGCAAAAAGCTTTGTGGTGAGTGTTTCCGTTTTTTCAGGTCTGGATACGATGATACCGTTGAATTGATACTCCATGTAGTCTTGCTCAAGAGCAGCATAATCCCTATCCGTAACTACAAGGCACGCAGCCGGAAGACCGCTGCCGAACAAAGGAGCTTTGATGTTTGTAGTTACCTTGAGCCTGGTTCCATAAAGCTGGATGTCCTGCTCTATTTTTTGGTCTGAAAGACTGAACATGACACCGGGTTTTTCCACAAAGAGGGCTTCCCCTGAAGAGGGTTTATATTTTAAAGCTACTTGGTCAGCTTTTTTAAACTTTAAATCCTTTAAAACTCGTTCAAATTCAGAGAACTTTACTGCAAGCAGCATCTTGTTGCTAAAATTATAATTGGAGGTATATTTGTCCAGCAAAAGAAATCTGGACTGTTCTTCCAGTAATATTGTATGACTTGAGTCGTGTATTATGCTTTTAACCTGATCCTTAAGCTTTTCATCCCCGGTAGCCCCGATAATGTATGAAAAGGAGTAGGGGTGTTCAATGCCATGGGTTTCCTTAACATAGTAATATAATGAAGTTACGGTACCAAAAGCCGTAATGGTAGTCGCTGCCAGAACTGCAATGGTTGCCAGGACCCTGTAGCTTCTTTTCATTCGGAAAGCGATATTGGAAAGGCTTACGATGTTTACTCCCCAATATAGAATTTGTTTTTTTGTAATCAGATATCGGATGATTATTGAAAGAAAAGAGCCAAACAGCCAATAAGTTCCCCAAACTACAAAGACAACAGCAGTAACCGACAGCACGAGGAAATTTGCCGATCCGGCTTGAACACCGGCATAGTAACCGACTCCAAGAAACAGCAATGAGAAGACTCCTTTTAAAATGCTGACTTTAGGAGGCAGTTCTTCTTTTCTTGCTGCATTAAACAGATCAATAAGTTTACTTTTGGCTATTTCGAAATATCCCTTAACAGAGACAAGAAAAAATATGACTAAAAAGGTAATTCCGGTTTCTAGAGCAGCACTACCTGATATGAAAAATGTAATTTTTACATTTAAAAGAGCAACTCTAGCGAGCAGCATCATGAACAGTTTTCCAAAAAGCATGCCGGCCATCAGCCCGGCAGCAATGGCCACAATTCCTTGAAACAGCATTTCAATGGCAATGATGAGACCAATCTGAGAATTACTGATGCCCATAAAGGCAAATATCCCGATCTCCTTTTTTCGCAGGCTCAGAAAAAAGGAATTTGAAAACCATATGAAAAAAATCAAAAACACCAGAAGCAAGAAACTCACGGCCTGTGAGGTGCCTTCGACATAATCAAAAGCAGCTTCTGCCTTCAGAATATCCGGATGATCCTTTGAAGCAAGGAAGTTGTAATACACTGCGACGGAGAGGATCATAGCGGTCAGATATACGCCATAGGCTTTCAGATTGTTTTTCAGGTTGGTAAAGGCAATGCTAAAAGAGTTCATTCGTGTTCCCTCCCATTGCTGCAAGCAGGTCCAGAATCCTATGAAAAAGTTCTTTTCGGGATTCGTTTTTATCGAGTCGGGCGTGAATTTTCCCATCCTTTAGAAAAAGGATCTTTTTGCAGTAACTAGCCGCAAAAGCATCGTGTGTGACCATAATGACCGTAGTGCGGTATCTTTCATTCATAGAGGACAAACACTGAAGTAATTCTGCTGAGGATTTGGAGTCCAGAGCACCGGTGGGTTCATCTGCAAATATGACAGACGGTGATGTGATCATTGCTCTTGCTGCTGCCACTCTCTGCTTCTGCCCCCCGGAGAGTTGATAAGGGTATTTTTTCAGGTGGAGATCTATCCCAAAAAAAGTGCTTAACTCAAGAACTTTCTGCCCGATTTCCTTATGATTCACCTTGGAAAGTGCCAGTGGGAGGGCAATATTGTCTTCAACGGACATGTTGTCCAGCAGGTTGAAATCCTGAAAAATGAAACCTACGTTATTCCTCCTGAATTTGGCCAGTTCTTTATCTTTCATCGCTCCCAAGTCTAAACCCTCAAAAAGAATTTTCCCGGAAGTTGGTTTATCTACGGTGGAGAGAAGATTTAAAAGTGTTGTTTTTCCAGCACCCGAAGGTCCCATGATTCCTAAGAATTCTCCCTTGTCAACCGACAGGTCGACTCCATCCAGGGCCGGAAAAGAGACCCCTTTGGAGCCGTATTCCTTTTTCAAATCCTTTGTTTCTATCACGAAGCTCATGCTATATACCTCCTTGGCGTCCCGGGTCTTTTAGAATGCTTTCCAGTACGGGATCCACATTGTTGATATAATCGTCTACAGATAATTCAATTGTTCTATCAGGAATAAATGTGTCTGTGTCTTCCGAAGATTGCTTGAAATACTTGGTTGAGAACTTTACGGTAGTTTGAGAATTCGGAAGTTTCAACTGCCGGACTTCCCCGTAATGATTGGGTTTACCGCTGGTGGATTCACCTACAAAAACAGCTTTTGTACGATTCCTAAATTCTACCGTATTCAGGATTGCCGAAGAGAAGGTTTTACGACCGATAATTACATAAAGGCTTCCTTTCTGATCGAGTTTGCTGCCGGAGAGCTTTTGAATAAACCCATTCAATAGATCGGACCGTCCTCCCGGGTTATCCCTCAAGTCGATTACCAGCTTTTCAACGTTATTGTTTTGAATAAAGTCAAAGAGGTTGTTGGTAAACCTTTTCAGGGACTGAGTATCCATGTTGTCACAGCGGTTATACTTGAAATATACTGTTTTTTGATTCTCTAAAAACTCATACCAGTAATATTGATCTCGATTTTTCATATATAAGGGAAGAGGGTTACCCTCTTTACCCTTCCCAAGGATGTTTTTAAAAACATCGCTTCCGCTAATGGGTTTCAACTCCTTTTGGACTCTCTCTTTGCTTCTGGTTTCAAAAGTAAATGGTATAGTTGTGGTATCGGGTATAATTTTCAGTGGACGAAGAACTCCCGGCATGATCAGGTAATAAGGCATTTGACTTTTCAGCATGGCATCATTTTCATGGGAGATCACTTCAGCCAGATTTCCGTAGATGTCTCTGATATCATGGCCGTTGATCATTGTAAGCCTGCAATGAAGAAGATCATGGTACTCCGGTGCGGCATTGATCACATAGAAACCATCCTTAAACCAGTAGAACTCCAAAGGAATCATTTGCTCTGCACCGATATTGATACTGGTATGTGCGTCTCCAATCGATGCCATAATTTTTTGCACCTCGATGATGATTTCCTCATCCTTCATTTTTCCAAGGGATGACTTTAGCTGAGCAAGCTTATCGTTGAAATCCTGGCTGCGTATTTTAAAAAATAGATTTTTGTGCATTTCGGGAAGCTTCACAGCTAAATGATCAATGTCTTCCTGCCACATTTGAAGTCTGTCTTTATTCGAGGTTAAGGGGGCAGCGCTGCACCCGGAAATAATTGTGCCTGCCAGGCATGCAATGAACACTCCGCGAAGGGCTTTCTTCCAGATGGACATATTTTTAAATCTCCTATATTCGATAGCTCCGGGCTTCCCATCAAAATTGTTGTAAGGTTTCTGTACTGTGTGACTGACGGAACGTGACCGGTTTCTATCTATATCATATCGCGTGAGAAAAAGGCCTTCCATCGAACTTCGTGACATTTGCAGATTCAATGTGACATTTTTGACACATTGAAGTAGTCCGATAACTTATAGAAGTAGAGAGTAAACTCTGTATAACACTCTGGCTCAGAGGATACAGCAATATCATGTCCAAGTTTTTCTGCCATTTTTTTTGAGAAGTATAGTCCCATTCCTGTAGATTTTGCTACTCGTCTGCCGTTGTTGCCTGTAAACCCGCGTTCGAAAATACGGTGAATATCACTGGGGGCAATTCCAACACCGTTATCCTTGATCGAAAGTCTTACAGCTTTTTCATCCTCCATGCCATAGATAGCAATCCGGCCATTATCGCCCACATATTTGCAGGCGTTATTGAAAATCTGATCAAGGATATAAGAAGTCCACTTTTTATCGGTAAGTACATTGAAGTTCACATTTCCCAGCTGCAAGTCAATGTTTTTCGCAATAAAAAACGAGGAATTCCTTTTAGCGGCATCAATGACCAGACGTTCAAGATTCAATTCCTCGATGAACAAGTCTTCAGAATAACTGGAGGCCCTGCTCGCATACAATACCTGGTTAACTAGAAATTTGATTCTTTCCAGCTCCTGCCGAAGCTCACTTGAAGCCTTGACGGAGAAATCACTGCTGCTATCCTCAGCAATTAACTCACATACCGAGATGGGCAGTTTGATTTCATGAACCCACTTTGAGACATAGTCATTAATTTCATGCAGATTGTTTTGAAGGCTTTTTACCTTCAGGTTCATTTCCTCATTTTTCTGTTCTACGATGCTTCTTATCAGCTGCATTTCCAGCTTATCGCCTTTGGGCAGGCAATGCTCGGTTTTGTCTCCTCGTTCCACTGCTTTTTTCAAGTCCAAGTAACTCGATTTCCAACGGTGATACCTAAAGAAAAAGAAGAACAGAGAAAGAGCCGTAAGTAAGGCATTCAAATAAAGAATATCTTCGAAGGACTGAGCGAAAGAGGTGCTGCTAAACAATATGAGGTTGATAATGCTTAAGAGGCTAAAAAAATAAAAGATTCCGGAAAGGGAATCCTTCAAATACTTAAATATGCTCATAGGATGATATACCCCTGTCCTTTTTTTGTTGAGATCCAGTTCTCCAATCCCATTTCTTCCAATTTGCTTCGAAGCCGATTGATATTAACCGTTAAAGTATTATCATTAACGAAAACTTCCTCATCCCAGAGGATTTTCATGATTTTTTCCCTTGGAATAACTTTCCCTTTGTTTTTCATTAACAGCATCAAGATCTTTAGTTCGTTTTTGGTCAGGTCGATTTTAGAATCCCGATAGAGCAAGGAGCTTTCACTGATATTTAGTACCACCCTGCTGCATTCGATGACTTCGTTGGAGCTTCCGCTGTAGGAATAGGTTCGCCTTAGCAGCGCCTGGATTTTAGCCATGAGGATATCCATGGAAAAGGGCTTGGCAATAAAATCATCTCCACCCATGTTGACGGCCATCAGAATATCCATGTTTGCATCCCGTGAGGATAAGAACAGGATGGGGACCTTGGAAATCTCTCTGATTTTGCGGCACCAGTGAAACCCGTCAAAATAAGGGAGGTTGATGTCCAGAAGAACAAGATGGGGGCTGTTCTGAACAAACTCCTTCATGATATCTTCAAAATCTTCTATGATCACGGGTTCAAACTTCCATTTTTGAAGGCCTTCTACAATCTTGCCGCAAAGGGCGTGATCATCTTCAATGATTAGAATCCTGTACATGGGTTCACCTCAAAATGCAATAAATGTATCCATCTGTATTATAGCGTGTTTAAACGGTTGGTGTAAATTGGTATTAAAATGGCTTGGGCTAAGGAAATGTGAACAGCAGGGCAAGAGTAAAGAATTTAAAAAGAGTACTTTTAAATGCATTAACTTTATCATTCTTACTTCATAAGGCAAAAACCATTTTAGCGCCATCAAAAAGGGGTAAATACATTGTGTGAAAATTTTTCTTGTCCACGGAAGCATCGGAATTTACTGTGAAACAAAGAAGGAAAG
>JAOAAU010000139.1 GCA_026418695.1 Clostridia bacterium | reverse complement strand
AAGAAGAGATACTTTGACAACAAAAATATGAAGAGCGGGAAGAGTAGAAGGAAATAATGTTAGCGAAATTTGTCCTTGGGAGGATCCCTTATTACTTCAGTTTACTTCTCAATCCTTGATTAGGCGTTTATTCTTTATTTGCATTTGCATCTTTTATTCGAATGGTTATAAACGTATTACTCTATATTTATCATTCTTCACTCTTAATTCTTAATTCTTACTTCTTAATTCTTAGTTCAATTATATGGGGGGATTCTCATGTCGCTTTTAGAAAGGCTCCAAAAAGAAAAAGATACTGAAGTGATCGATAACAAGGGGCAAAAATCCAAAAAAGTTCAGGCCGTACAGAGGGAGGATCCCTTTGCGGCCATCAAATCCAAAATCCACAATAAAATCATTGAAGAGATTAAAACGGAGTCGTTCAAGAACATCGATGAAGTTGAAGAGCAGGAAAAGCTTGAAAAAGAGATTACTGCGATTGTTGAGACCATTTTGAATGAGGAAAACACCTATATCTCAAAAAATGACCGTCAGAAGATTATTTCTGAAGTGATTGACGATACCATCGGGTTTGGCCCCATCAATCCGCTGATCCACGATCCTGCGGTTTCAGAAATCATGGTGAATGGTCCGGAACAGGTCTATGTGGAAAAGAAGGGAAAGCTGGTCCTGAGTGATGTAACCTTTAAGGATGAACAGCACGTCATGCGGGTTATTGAGAAAATCGTTGCGCCCTTGGGAAGGAGAATCGATGAAAGCTCTCCCATGGTGGATGCCAGACTGCCCAACGGTTCCCGTGTGAATGCAGTGATCCCTCCATTAGCGTTGAACGGTCCTACCATCACCATCCGAAAGTTTTCTGAGAAACCTTATACAGTAAAAGATCTGATTAACTTTGGTTCCATGACGCCAAATATCGCTATGTTTTTAAAAGCCTGTGTAGAGGCCAGACTGAATATTGTTGTATCCGGAGGTACCGGCAGCGGTAAAACAACGACATTGAATGTCATTTCTTCGTTCATACCTGAAGATGAAAGAATTGTCACCGTTGAGGATGCTGCAGAGCTTCAGCTGAGACAGGAACATGTCGTCCGGTTGGAAACAAGACCCCCCAATATTGAAGGAAAAGGAGCCATTACCATCCGGGACCTGGTAAGAAACTGCTTGAGAATGAGGCCGGACCGGATCGTGGTTGGCGAGGTAAGAAGCGGTGAAGCGCTGGATATGCTGCAAGCCATGAATACAGGTCATGACGGTTCCTTGACCACAGGCCATGCCAATACGCCCAGGGACATGCTTTCAAGACTGGAAACCATGGTGCTGATGGCAGGGATGGAATTGCCGGTAAAAGCAATTCGAGAGCAAATTGCTTCCGCTGTGGATGTCATTGTTCAGCAATCCAGATTGAAGGACGGAAGCAGAAAGATCACCCATATTACCGAAGTTGTGGGGATGGAAGGTGAAGTGATCACCTTGCAGGATATCTTTGTATTCAAGCAGTACGGAAAGGATGAGAAGGGGAGAATCTCCGGTGAAATCGTTCCGACAGGGATTAAACCAAAGTTCATGGAAAAGTTTGAAGGGGCGGGAATTGCGCTGCCATCGGATATATTCATACCTTGAGTCAGTGGATGGCTTAACGCAGCGTTTTAAATTAGAAATCCAAGCTTTTGATTTTTGGTATCTGGATTAACTTTCAACTTTCAACAAAATTTCAGGGGGATGCTGTTATGTTGAGTATCATCGCCATATCTACATTTATCGCGGTAATGCTTTTTGCGGTCCCGATCTTAAAATATATTCTGGGCAAGCAAAACTCCATATTAAGAGTCCGCAGATACATCAACGATGAAGAAATCAAAGAAGAGAAAAAGAAAGCAGCCCGGAAGGACTTCAAACCTGGACTGGGTTTTATATCAAAGACAGTTGGGAGCGCAAGGGTTTTTAACGGATACAAGAAAGCCATTCAGTTTAAACTTACAAAAGCTCATGTCTTACTAAAAGCTGAAGAATATATCACAGTTTGTCTCATCTTATTTGGAGTATTCGGAGCCATTGGTCTGGTCGCGAGCCGGAATGCAGGAGTGGCATTGATCCTGGGGGTTATGGGATGGATCATTCCTTCGGTTGTACTAAACTCCAAGATCAAGGGAAGAGAAAAACAGTTAAATGAGCAGTTGTGTGATGCCATCATTCTAATATCGAATTCACTAAAAGCCGGTTACAGCTTTTTTCAGGCTGTAGATACGGTAGCAAAAGAAATGACAGGGCCTATATCCGAGGAATTTACTTTGCTGCAAAAAGAGATCAACCTCGGTCTTCCGACGGATAAAGCCCTTGAAAATCTGGTCAGCAGGGTTTCAAGCGATAACCTCGAACTGGTGGTTACTGCTGTTCTTATTCAAAGGCAGGTGGGAGGAAATCTGGCAGAGGTTTTGGACAATATCTCCTCTACCATCCGGGATCGGGTAAAAATCAAAGGAGAAATCCGGACGGTAACAGCACAGGGAAGAATGTCGGGCATTATCATCTCCATTTTACCTGTTGCGTTAGGGATTGTTCTCTATCTAATCAATCCTGAACACATCGGACTGCTGTTTAAAGACCCTATTGGAATTGCAATTCTTGTATTTTCAGTATTTATGGAGCTGATCGGTATGTATTTCATCAGTAAAATCGTCAAGATAGAAATCTGAGGTGAGACTATGGTATACGTTATTATTGCTGCAAGTTTTTTCTCTCTGTATATGTTGTTTTATGTAGTCTTCGGAGCCTTCTACAAAAAAAGAATGGCCATCAACATCCGTTTGGACAGGATTTCTATGGATGCGGCAAAAAATGAAAATGACGAATTGAATCAGCCGATTTTTGTCAGAATCGTAAGACCGGTTTTGGATGATATCAGTAAAACCATCATAAAAATCACTCCAAAGGAAATCGTCACAGTGTTTGAAAAACGGGTTACTATGGCGGGAAGCCCGTTCAATCTAACAGTGAGAGATTGGATCAATCTGCAGGTAGTAGCAGTATTCTGTTTCCCTATTTTGATTGCTGCTCTGGGGTATTATAAAAATTTTGAACTCAGGAATACAATATTTATCTCAGCTGCAGGGATCGGTATGGGCCTGATTCTGCCAACCTTGATCCTGAGCAAATACGCAGCTGAAAGACAGAAGAAGATCACCAATTCCCTGCCGGATGTTTTGGACTTGCTTACGGTTAGCGTTGAAGCAGGACTGGGGTTTGACGGAGCTTTAGCGAAGGTGATTGACAAGATGCCAGGCCCTTTGTCCGCGGAATTTGAAAATGTGCTGCAGGAAATGAAAGTTGGAAAGCATAAAAGGGATGCTCTGAAGGATATGGTTGAAAGGGTCGGTGTTCAGGACCTGACTACCTTTGTGAATTCAATTGTTCAAGCGGATCAGCTTGGTGTCAGTATCGGCAACGTACTCCGAATTCAATCCGAGCAAATGCGGCAGAAAAGAAGACAGCGGGCACAGGAAAAAGCGATGAAGGCGCCGGTCAAAATGCTGATCCCCATGATTTTATTCGTTTTTCCTACAATATTTTCCGTTTTGATCGGTCCCATTGCGATCAAAATGATTCGTACCTTTATGAAATAGTTGTTGACACTCCCTGCGATGGCATAGTAATATATTCTTAATCTTAAAAATGTACTTACAAAAGAACAAGACAAGTACAAAATACTACATAAATGCAATGATGGGGAGCAGTAAGCAAACATAAGTCAGAAGAGAGCTGCCGGCTGGTGCGAGGCAGTGGCTGAAGTGTTGAACCTCGCCCCGGAGTTTCCCGCTGAAAATCGAAGTAGGATGGGACGGTTCTTACGTTATAAGAAAGTGCATGGGTAAGAAGGCATCCTTTCTGATATTGGAGTTACCTTCAATAAAGGGAATGCTTACTACTGAAAATGCGCGCTGAGGGGATGCATTTTATGCATCAATTGGAGTGGTACCGCGATCGTTAAGCCTTTCGTCTCTAAGCTAGAGACGAAAGGCTTTTTTAATTTATTTTTATTTTATTTTTAATGATTGATTATGAGTGTGAGGTGTCAAAATGAACGAATTAATGAAAATAACCATTGGAGATCTTTTGGACCAGGTAGCGGAAAAACATCCGGACCATGATGCAGTGCTTTACACAGACAGACCTTTTAGAAAAACCTATTCCGAGTTCAGGGATTTAACCAACATTGTAGCCAAAGGCTTTATGTCTATGGGCATCAAAAAGGGAGACCATGTTGCGATCTGGGCTACGAATTACCCTGAATGGCTTTTAACGATGTTTGCTACTGCCAAGATCGGTGCGGTGATGGTTACCGTCAATACCAACTACAAGATTTTCGAATTGGAATACCTTTTAAGACAGTCCGACTCCAACACGTTGGTATTAATTGAAGGCTTCAAGGACTGCAATTACGTAGATATCATCAATCAGCTCTGCCCGGATTTAAAGACCTCCGAACCGGGAAAGCTGAATAATCACTCCCTTCCTTTTCTTAAAAATGTAGTTTATATCGGAGACAAGGATCATCCCGGTATGTTCAACTGGAACGAGCTTTATGAAATGGCTTCCAAGGTTTCCGACGAAGAACTGGGGGAGAGACAGGCAAGCCTGGATATTCACGATGTCATCAATATGCAGTATACTTCCGGAACTACCGGCTTCCCCAAGGGGGTTATGCTTACACATTACAATGTAGTGAACAATGGAATGTGCATTGGGGATTGCATGAACTTTACCCATGAAGATAAGCTTTGCATTCCGGTCCCGTTTTTCCATTGTTTTGGCTGCGTGTTAGGAATTATGGCCTGTGTAACCCATGGTACTACCATGGTTCCGGTAGATTATTATCAGCCGCTCAAGGTAATGCAAGCCATTCAGGATGAAGGCTGTACGGCGGTTCACGGTGTGCCGACCATGTTTATTGCGATGCTGGAACATCCTGATTTTAAGAAGTTTAAGTTCTCTAAACTCAGAACCGGAATCATGGCGGGTTCTCCATGTCCGGTCAAGGTAATGCAGCAGGTGGTAGATGAGATGGGAATGACAGAGATCACCATTGCGTATGGACAGACGGAGGCATCTCCGGTTTGTACCCAGACCAGGGTTCATGACAGCATTGAGCTTAGAGTTGCTACCGTAGGGAGTGCACTTCCATTTGTTGAATGCAAGGTTGTAAATCCGGAAACCAATGAGGAAGTACCACATGGTGTAGCCGGTGAATTCGTGGCTAGAGGCTATAATGTAATGAAGGGCTACTACAAGATGCCGGAAGCAACTGCTCAAGCCATTGATTCAGAAGGCTGGCTCCATACGGGAGATCTTGCGACCATGGATGAAAACGGTTATTTCAAGATCACCGGAAGAATCAAGGATATGATTATTCGAGGCGGAGAAAATATTTATCCCAAGGAAATCGAGGAGTTCCTCTATACCCATCCGATGGTAAAGGATGTCCAGGTCATCGGAGTTCCAAGCAAGGAATACGGGGAAGAGGTCATGGCTTGCATTATTCTGAGGGAAGGTGCCGATATTTCGGCTGAAGCCATTAAAGAGCACGTAAAAGGGCATATGGCAAGACATAAAACACCAAAATATGTGAAGTTTATGGAAGCTTTCCCGATGACAGCGAGCGGGAAAATACAGAAGTACAAGTTGAGAGAGATGGCCATTGAGGAATTAGGCCTCCAGGATGCGGCTTCGATTGAAACTGCATAAGTTTGGGAAATATAAATAAAAATGGAATAAATTGGTTGAAGTTTTTGAATACTGCTGATATAATGGAAAAAAATTGTAGTGGAGGTAATTATGTCACGGCAAGTCAGTCAGTATGAACGAGTATTGTTCGATATCATTACGGAACATACTCATAGATTCTATTATGAAGGCATATTCAAAACAATTGACGAAGAAGAATTCAAAGTTAAAATCGAAAAACCGGAAGAAGAAATGGTCGGGCGTGCCTATGTCACATTTACAAGCGGCGATAGGATAGAATACGAGATCAGATACAACCGGGTGATGAATATCACGGAAGGCTATACGCTTTTCATACCCGGTACCAAAGCTGGCTGATAAATGTTTTGACAAAATTAAATTGTTTTTATAATATTAACATATATGTATTATTGTTAAGTTAAATGTGATAAAATGGTTTTTATCACATTTATTTTTTTGCTAATCATAATCATGATCTAAATACAAATAATACAACTGGGAGATGAGCATAAGGTGGATTTTTTAAAGGAAATAAAAAATAGAATTCTTGTATATGACGGTTCAAAAGGATATATGCTTCAAAAGTTGGGAATGAAAGGCGGAGAGTGCCCGGAACTTTGGAACGTTGAACACGCCGATGAAGTGAGAAAGGTTTACACGGCTTATAAGGAAGCTGGAGCTGATGTTATCCAGACCAATACCTTTCAGGGAAACAGAATGAAACTGGAAGAGTATTCCCTGGGGGATAGAACCTACGAACTCAACTTTGAATCAGCAAAACTGGCAAAAGAGATTATGGGGAAGGATGGCTTTGTTGCGGCATCCATCGGCCCTATCGGGATTTTGTTTGAGCCTTCCGGCGAGCTGACCTTTGAAAAGGCTTACGAAACCTTTAAGGAGCAAGTAAAAGCGCTTGTAGACGGCGGTGTGGACATCATCAATTTTGAAACCTTTACAGATTTGGCAGAGATGAGAGCTGCGCTCATTGCAGCCAAGGAAGTTGCCAATATTCCTGTAATCTGTTCCGTTTCCTTTGAGGCCAACGGAAGAACACTGATGGGGCAGGATCCATATACTGTTGCAGTTGTGCTGAAATCCCTTGGAGCGGATATGATCGGGACGAATTGCTCCTTGGGGCCTTTCCACCTGGTGGATATCATCAAAAAGATGAACGAGGCCGGCGGCATCCCATTAAGTGTTAAACCGAATGCAGGTCTGCCGGAAGTTGTAAACGGTCAGGTGATCTATTCCGAATCCCCGGAAAAGTTTGCGTCACTTGCTTCGGAGTTTGCGATGAACGGAGCGCGACTGATTGGCGGCTGCTGCGGAACTACGCCTGAACATATCCAAGCAATTAAGGCGACTATTAGCAGTCTGAAACCATCGGAGCTTGTTAAAAAATGCGGACAGATCATCACCTCAGGAGTGAAGTCCCTGAACCTGGAGAATATTGAAAGTGTTGAAACCGGAGAGATCGATCTGTCAAAAGATAATGAACTTCTGGAGCAATTACAAGGGAACAATGTAGACGTGATCATCGATAAGGCCATTGACCTGGCATGCGGCGGATATGAGGCCATCTATATCAATGTGGATCAAGCCAAAGGAAATGAAAAGCTCTTGGCAGATGTAGTCAATGTTGCACAAGGCTATATCAAAGAGCCCTTTATTATTGAAACAGCGGACAGCAAAGCTCTTGAGCAGGCCCTGCGACTATATAGGGGAAAGGCAGGAGTTGTGGTGAACGGGTATTCCCATGAAACATTGGAAGATTTGTTGAAAGTAGCTAAAAAATACGGAAGTACGGTAGTGGATACAGTTGTTTTAAAAAGAGAGTAAGTTTTCGACAATGATTCATTCGGAGGTTGCATATGAAAATTCTGGCAATTAATGGAAGTCCAAACAGGGAAGGATCTACCGCAAAGTTAATTGATATGGTTCTTGAAGTATGCAGCAATTCCGGAGCAGCGTGCGAACATGTCCACTTGGAAGATTATATGATTGAAACCTGTACCCGGTGCAATCGATGTATCAAGGGCGGAGAATGCTGTGTTGATGATGATTATCTCCACCTGAAAGCAAAAATGCTGGAGGCGGATGGGATTGTCATAGGAAGCCCCTATTATAATGGGGATGCAGTGGAGCATATCCGGGTGTTTTTGGACCGACTGTCTGTTTCTGACGGCTTTTATCATTTGTTTGAGAAAAAGTACATTCTTGGCGTGGCTACCAGCGCAGTCAACGATTGCAAGAATATCGCAGAATTCTGTGCCAATCTTGGCAGTGCGGACCTCCCGGGGGGAGGAATTGTTTCAGGCATACTCTATGAATGCATCGTGACCAATGACGGCGTAAAGGATATGGATAGTGAGAATGTAATCAAACAAAAGGTTCTCACCGTATCAACGAAGTTTATAAATGACATCAAGAATAAGAATACTCCGTCCTTTGCAAATAAAAAGAAATTTCCGCTCATGGAGAACATGATAAAGATAAAAGAAGACATTACCGGCTGGATTCAGCATTTAAAGGAAGCCGGCAGCTCTAAGGGCAATTCTGAGAATCATTAGGTTTTTGTATTCAATCTGAAGCCGGGGGTATCAGTATTTCTTCGGTCCCCGCTTCTATGCCTGCCCACATCCTTATAAAACCTTAAAAAGCACCCTGCGGTTGTTTTTTGTGCCAGGGGAATAATGAATTTGGAGATGGTATAATACCGTTTCTTGCTATCTTCAATATCCTTCAATTTTGTATAAATTTTAATTGCATTTCTTGCGTTGCAGCGTACCGCTTCTTCAATACTTTCAACATAATAACCGCCTTTTGAAACACTAAAAATCGGAGTGCTCCTGTAGGTTCTTTTAATGAAGTTTTCAAACTGACGATGATTATTCAGCAGCCGGATATTGGCGTGTTGAGGGATCGTCATGTCTTGCACGATATGAACCGCTGCTCCGAGAAAAAACATGGATTGATCCATATCTCCGGATTTCCAGTAATCCAAAGAGGATTGATAGTAGTTGAGCGCAAGGACCAACGCATTGGTATTTCCATACAGACCACGGTTCTTTTCGGGATGGAAGAAATGGCCTGAACTCTTTAAATCCTGATCAGCCCAAACAGCGCCTTCGTTAATGCTTGCGATATGATCGCTGAAAAAGCTGTGCGCATCCAGGAAATGATCATTCTTCAGTATTTCAAGTGCCTGGACGTTAATGTACTTGTGAATCTGGCATTCTGTATGGATGATGACCTTCTTAAATGGATTTACAAAAATCTTTATATACGCAAAAAACCTTCCATAAGCTTTTTCTAGCTTTCCTGTCATTCAATCAACCTCGATCAATCATATTTTGCTGACTATCCGCATTTAGTGAATTATGCCGGATTTACATGAACGACGACATCCTTCACTTGTTTGCATTTTCTTACCCGGGTTCTGATTTCTGCAGCGATACTATGCCCTTCATGGACCATCAATTCTCCCAAAACGGACACTTTCACGATGATGATGTACCCGACACCAACAGGCTTTGTAATAACCCGATCCACATGATCTACACCCTCGATGGCTTCAACGGCTTGAACCACGGTTTCAGTCAATTTGCTGTCATCGCTGGTGTCCATCAAAACGTGATAAGCGCTCTTGAAAATTCTGAAACCGGTAAACGCTATCCATAGAGAGATGCCGATTCCAACAACTCCATCCGCCCAGGTTAAACCCTGCCTTCCAAGGTATATCCCCAGCAGTGTCGAGGAGGTGACAAACACATCGTTTCTATGGTCTTCAGCATTCGCAAGGATGAGAAGATTGTTCTCTTTTTTGCCTGCCTTGCGGGTATAAAGAAACAGTGCCAGCTTAGTGAGGATGGTAAGTACAGCGACTGCCACCAGGGCAGGAGAAAACAGAAAGGTTTCTTGATGGATCACCGACATCAGGGAACCGGTAAATATTTTGTAGGCCACAAGAACAAGAGAGAAACTGATGATCATGGAAAAAATATATTCCGCTTTTCCATGACCATAGGGGTGATCCTGATCTTCCGGCCGGCTGGCAATCTTATTGCCGATATAGGTCATCGCAGAGGCGAAAACATCCCCTGCGCTATTGAAACCATCAGCGATCATAGCCTGGCTTCTGCTGATGAATCCGATGAACAGCTTGAAAATAAGAAGCACGATATTTGAGATAATCCCCAAAATGGCAATCCTTTTGGTTAAAACGAACCTGTCCACTACATCCCGCCCTAAAGTAAGATTGGTAGAAACATCTTTAGTGTTCGTAATTTCCGGTGAAAGGATACATGATGACTGAAATTTCATGAAAAAGGCTTTCCGTTCTCATAGCCAGAGAACCGGAAAGCCGTCAATAATTCTGAGTTTGAACTATACAATTTGAAGTATGGCGCATTTCAAATACTCTGTTTCTTCCGAGGCAAGCAGAATTGGATGATCTTTTGCCTGGGACCTGTATTCAACAAGCCGGACTTTTCTTTTTGCATCAAAGGCTGCATTGTAAATAATGTCCATGAACAAGTCCTGGTTGACATGATGGGAGCAGGAACAGGTGACCAGGAAACCTCCGCTTTGGATAATCTTCATCGCTCTAAGGTTGATTTCCTTATATCCTCTGACAGCACCTTCCACTGCGCTTCTTGTTTTGGTAAATGCCGGAGGATCCAGGATAATGGTATCAAAGCTTTCACCACGATCATAGAACTCCCGAAGTTTATCAAAAGTATTTGCAGCTTCAAACCTGCAAACGTTTTCCAAACCGTTAAGCTTGGCATTCCGTTCGGCGCAGGCTACAGCATGTTCGGAGATATCAATACCCAGTACTTCTTTTGCACCATAATGACCTGCATGCAGCGCGAAGGAGCCTGTATGGCTGAAACAGTCCAGAACCTTTGCATTTCTTACGAAAGGCCGGATGGCTGCGCGGTTTTCTTTCTGATCAAGGAAAAAGCCGGTCTTTTGGCCGTTTTCTACATCAACAAGAAATTTGACTCCGTTTTCGATCATTTCTACCTGGGTATTGAAATTTCCTTTCAGGTACCCTTTTTTTTGTTCCAGCCCTTCCAGTTCTCTGACCGTAACATCGTTGCGTTCGTAAATCCCTTCCGGTTTTATGATTTCGTCAAGAATGTCTACAATCTGTGATTTATAGCAATCAATCCCCAAGGCCAGCGTCTGTACCACCAGGATATTGGAGAATTTATCCACAATCAATGCAGGAAGGAAGTCGGACTCTGCAAAAACAGCTCTGCAACTGGCGGGATCAGCGACTTTTTTTCGGTATTCCCATGCAGCAAGAATTCGCTTATAAAAAAAATCAGCATTAATTTCTTCCTGCTCGTAGGTCAGCATCCGTATGGTGATTTGTGACTTGGGGTTCACATAGCCTCTGCCAAGAAATCTATTTTTGCTGCTGAAAACATCAATCACATCTCCGGGTGTGAAGTTTCCCTGGATGGCACTGATATCACTTTTAAAAACCCAGGGGTGCCCGTACTCAACTTTTTCTTCTTTTCCTTTTGAAATAATCGCTTTTGCCATCTTGCCTCCAAAATCCGAACAAATAAATGATTTTCAAATGTTTTCGCTTCGACGGAAAACATTATATCAAAATAATGCATTCATGAATATGAGTTTATTTTATGTTTACCCTAAAAAACGCAAAAATATTGGCGAATTATATTACATCAACACAAAAATTATTGGGGGAAACGATATGAAGAAATTAATCGCAGCTACTCTTTGCAGTATGTCCATCTATATATTAAGTTCCGGTTCCATCTACGCAGCAGGAACTACCCAAGATGCAGCAACATCAGCCACTGTAACACCCGGCACCAGTATATCGGTAACAAGCGCAGTTTACAGTGATCCAAATTCTACAACAGGAACAGCTCCGACGGGGAGTGTACATAATAAACCCAGCATAACGCCGGACAGCCCGCTTTATGCATTAGACAAGATGATCGAGAGTATTCAGGTGACCTTTACTTTTTCAGAGGATAAAAAGGCAGAACTGCTGGTGTCTTTTGCAAATGAAAGGCTATGGGAGGCACAGCTGATGACGGAAAAGAACAAGCATAAGCTGGTACAAAACGTGATGAAAGCCTATGTGAATACTGTTGAAAAAGCAAACCAAAGCATTGAGAGTGCCGCAAAAGCTGAAAAAGAAATCATACCGGTTCTGGAAAACCTGAAAATTGCGGAAGATGCTGCTGGGAAACTGATTATCAAAGCTGAGGGAGTATTGCCGAAAGAAGTAGTAGAGGAAGTAAAAACGGCGATATCCAATGAAGTGAAAAAGACATTGGCTGTGCAGGCATCTCAACTGGCGAAGCTAAAACTTGCTGAAGCGAAGATGGAAGTGAAACATGCTAATGAAGAACTGAAAATGGCGAAAGAATATAAAGACCCTGCAAAGATTAAAGCAGCCGAGGAGCAGCTTGTAAAAGCACAAGAAGCTAAGGCACAAATGGAAAAGCTGAAGGATCAGGTTGGCGATTATAAGGAAGCCGTTGTGGACGGCATAAAGACAAAAACAGAAGATAAGGAAGACAAGGATGAAAAAAAGGCCGAGGGTGATAAAAAAGACAAGCATAACGATAAAATGAAAAAAGCTGAAGAAAGATACCAAAAATCAATTCATAAAGCACAAGAGAAAGCATTAAGGGAAGCACACAAGCTTGAAGAAAAGAAGCTGAAAGAAGAATGGAAAGAAGCAAAAAAGAACAAGAAATCAGGAAAAGACAGCGACGAAAAAGAGGATGAAAATAAGGATTAGTCGATAGATACAAGAAAAGGTCTCACACAGGTGAGGCCTTTTTCCTTGAACCAGTGTCTGAACTAGTGCGAAGTTTTCTTTTTTAAAGGAGATTTGTTTCCTTTCTTATCTACCAGAACGACGGAATCCAGAGTAGACTGAAGGTTGTTCCTGAAAGATTGGATATATTCCTGTCGTAGGACTTGCCGTTCTGCTTGTTCCTCCGGAGTAAGCGCGGTTTCCTTCGCTTTTTTGGCCAATTCATTGATTCGCTGTATTTTTTTCATATCCATGGTATCACATCCTTGAAGAATATTATAAGGGATTTTGCCGCAGGTGAAAAGTATAAAATTTAGTTGGATCAGGGTAGCGAGGTATATCCATGATCAAGCGTATTTTTCGGATGAAAATCGTTTTTCAAAGAAATGAACTTCAAAAAACGTAGCAAATGGAAGAAAACAAGAAAAAATATATGAAATTTGAAGAAATGGCCTTTTAAATATAAAAAATTATGTTATAATACATAAAGAATATTATCACAATAAATGGGCAAGAACGAATTGCTTGTGATATCAGCAAACATATCGTTTTCACTACAGCGGCTCGGTTGTATCAACCTTGAATGCTGCATGACACGAAGCATGAGTGAAGCCATCTTGATGAAAAAGTCGTATGAAGTTTTGCATAGGGTATTATAAAAAAGAGGATGATAAAATATATGATTAAAAGCATGACTGGATTCGGCAGAGGTACATCCCAGGCAGAAGGCAAGGAATTCACCGTTGAAATCAAAACAGTCAACCACCGGTATGTGGATATCTTTGTAAAGTATCCAAGACAACTGTCTTTCCTTGAAGACAAGGTACGGGAAGTCGTAGGGAAAAGCCTGTCCCGTGGGAAAATTGATGTTTACATTTCTTTTGAAGATAAAGGGGAGGATTCCAAAACAGTTCTTTTGGATGAAGCTCTCGCTAAAGCGTATATCAGTGCAATTCAAAACCTGAAGGAGAAGTTCGGCCTCAATGATGATGCTTCTGTCAGCCTGGTTTCAAGGTTCCCGGATGTTTTAAGGGTTGAAAAGGTGGAAACGGATGAGGAAAAACTCTGGAATCTTTTGAAAGCAGCACTGGAAGGGGCACTGGAATCACTGATTGCCATGAGGCTGAAGGAAGGCAAGGAACTCAGAAGCAGCCTTCTTGATAAAGCGGATTATATCGAATCCGTGCTAAAGACCATATCACAACGATCTCCGGAGGTTGTAAAGGAATACAAGGCAAAGCTTGAGAACAGGATCAAGGAACTTTTGGATCAACAGACCGTGGATGAAAATCGAATTGCAATGGAAGTTGCGATTTTTGCCGATCGATGCAGCATCGATGAAGAAATCGTCCGTCTGGGAAGCCATATCGGACAATTAAGGGATACCCTCAATTCACAGCAGCCTGTCGGAAGAAAACTTGATTTTCTTGTACAGGAAATGAACAGGGAGATCAATACCATCGGATCCAAAGCAAACGATCTCGTAATAACAAAAAGCGTGATCGACTTAAAGAGTGAAATTGAAAAAATCAGAGAACAAATTCAAAACATAGAATAGGTAATAGGCTGTAGATAAAGCAAGAACAAAACAACGTGTAACGAGATAAGCTATTCGAAAAGATTACTAAGTTATAGAACATCATATTGGAGGGTTTTGCAATGAAATTAATCAACATCGGATTTGGTAACATCGTATCTGCAAACAGGCTTGTTGCCATCGTCAGCCCTGAATCCGCCCCGATCAAAAGAATCATTCAGGAAGCGCGGGACAGGGGTATGCTGATCGATGCTACTTATGGCAGAAGAACAAGAGCCGTGATTATTACAGACAGCGACCATATCATTTTATCTGCAGTTCAGCCGGAAACTGTTGCACACAGATTGAATGTGAAGGATACGGAATCTGTAGAGGAAGAAATCATCGAAGAAGAATAGGGAGAAGAGGAATGTCTCGCGAGGGTTTATTGATTGTAGTTTCTGGTCCTTCCGGTACGGGCAAGGGGACTGTTCTAGACATGTTAAGGAAGGCCAATGAAAACGTAAGATATTCTGTTTCAGCGACGACCCGACAGCCAAGGGAAGGCGAAATAGACGGCCAGAACTATTTTTTCAAAACCGTGGATGAATTTAAATCCATGATCGAAAAGAACGAATTGGTAGAATGGGTTCAGTATTGCAATAATTACTACGGAACTCCTAAAAAATATATCGATGATTCAAAAGCAAGTGGAATTGATATCATTTTGGAGATTGAGGTTGAAGGGGCGATCAACATTAAAAAAATGTATCCCGACAGCGTCTTGATTTTCATTCTGCCGCCGTCCTTTGAAGAACTTCAGAGAAGAATCGAGGGCCGGGGAACCGAAAAGCCTGAGGTGATTGCTCAGCGGATGGAGAAAGCCAGAAGAGAGTTCCTAGAAGTGGATAAATATGATTATGTTGTAATCAATAATAATGTCGGGCTTGCGGTAGAAGACATCAACAGCATTATCCGCTCTGAGAAGCTGAGATATTCCAGAAATACGGATATCAGAACACAATTGGGCGTGTAGCCTGTAATTGGGACTTCATTATAATCAGGAGGTTTTACGATGAGAGAGTCAACTAAAAAGGAATTATCCATGATAGAACCCCCCATCGGGTCATTGATGGAAAAGGTGGACAGCCGATATACTTTAGTCGTTGCTTCTGCAAAGAGGGCAAGACAATTGACGGATGGCGCGCACAAGCTTACAAAGTGCAATTCAGACAAGGCGGTTACTGTTGCTATCAGTGAAATCGATGAGGGCAAGATTACATATGTTAGAACGAAAAGCGGCATAAAATAATCGGCCATGGACAACTGCGAACGAAAACCTTTTTCACAGAGTTTTATATTTATGCTTTTTATTGTTTTACATCTTCATTAATAAAGAATAGGATGTTTGTGCGAGATGGACGATAGGCGATGAAGGAGGTTGAATTCATTGGCCGTTGTCCATTATGTATTATTGTTTGGTTTTGAGGGGAGGGATCACATGCTGAAGGGAAAAACAATCGTTGTAGGAGTCTGCGGAGGTATTGCGGCCTATAAGGTCGTTGATGTTGTCAGCCGACTGAGAAAGCAGCATGCCCAGGTTCATGTGATCATGACAGAGCATGCGACCCGGTTTGTTGCCCCATTGACATTCCAATCACTGTCCAACAATCCGGTGGTTACGGATATGTTTGCCGAACCCAAAACGTGGGATGTGGAGCACATTTCTCTTGCGAGAAAAGCAGATATGATGCTCGTTGCTCCTGCAACAGCCAATATCATTGGAAAAGTCGCGAACGGAATTGCGGATGACATGCTTTCTACCGTGATCATGGCAACGACAGCACCGGTACTTTTTGTACCTGCCATGAACTATGCCATGTACGAGAACTTGGTTGTTCAGGAAAACATCTCAAAACTGGAACGCTTCGGGTACCGCTTTATGGAGCCGGATACCGGAGTAATGGCTGCGGAAGGTGAATCCGGCAAGGGCAGACTTCCGGAACCTGAAAAGATTGTGCAGGAAGTATTGAAGACGGTCACGGTCGATCAAGACTTGAAAGGCCGCAGAATACTTATTACAGCAGGACCAACCCGGGAACCTATGGACCCGGTAAGATACATATCCAACCATTCTTCAGGCAAGATGGGATATGCACTTGCAGAAGCAGCAGCCGGACGAGGTGCTGCCGTGACACTGGTTTCAGGTCCTGTGAATATTCAAAAGCCTGAAAATGTCAGCACCGTTGATGTTACAACCGCAGATGATATGCTGGAAGCAGTTCTGGCAAGACAGGCAGATCAGGATATATTTATCATGGTTGCAGCAGTAGCGGATTATAAATGTGCAAGTATTGCAGACAAAAAAATAAAGAAGACTCAAGACCGTTTTACGGTCGAAATGGTTAAAAATCCTGATATTGCAAAGGAAATTGGAAAGATTAAGGGGAACCGCATTCTGGTTGGGTTCAGCGCTGAAACCAATGACCTGGAAAGCAACGCCAGGAGCAAGCTGGATTCTAAAAACCTCGATATGATTGTGGCGAACGATGTCACTCAGGAGGGCGCGGGATTCGGAACAGATACCAATATCGTAAAGATTATACGAAAAGACGGAACGATCAATGAATTTCCTATCATGAGCAAGCTGGATGTGGCTCGGGAAATTCTTGATGAAATAAATAAATTGATGGTGAATGGATAAAGGAGGAACGACAATGGCTGCAGAAAAATCAATGGAGAAAATTGTTGCATTGGCTAAAAACAGAGGATTTGTTTATCCTGGTTCTGAAATATACGGCGGTTTGGCAAATGCGTGGGATTACGGCCCCTTAGGCGTAGAATTGAAGAACAATGTAAAAAAAGCCTGGTGGAGAAAATTCATTCAGGAAAGCCCCTATAATGTCGGAGTGGATTGTGCTATCCTGATGAATCCGCAGGTATGGGTGGCATCCGGCCATGTCGGCGGCTTCAGCGATCCGCTGATCGACTGCAAGGATTGCAAAACCCGTCATAGAGCGGATAAGCTCATTGAAGACTGGAACAAGGAAAACAACATCGTCAACCCGGTGGATGGATGGACCAATGACCAGCTGATGCAGTACATAAAGGATAAGGGTGTAAAGTGTCCTGAATGCGGCTCAACGAACTTTACGGAAATCAGAAAATTCAACCTGATGTTCAAAACCTTCCAGGGCGTTACGGAAGACTCCAAGGCGGAAATATTCCTAAGACCGGAAACAGCCCAGGGGATCTTTGTAAACTTCAGGAACGTACAGCGTACTTCAAGAAAGAAGATTCCTTTTGGTATCGGACAGATCGGTAAGTCCTTCAGAAATGAAATTACACCGGGGAACTTTACTTTCAGAACCCGCGAGTTCGAACAGATGGAACTGGAATTCTTCTGTGAACCCGGAAAGGACCTGGAATGGTTTGATTACTGGAAGAACTTCTGCTATAACTGGTTAAAGTCTCTCGGTATGCAGGAAGATAACCTCAAAATGCGTGACCATAGCGCGAAAGAGCTTTCCCACTACAGTAATGCAACTACGGATATCGAGTTTAAATTCCCCTTTGGCTGGGGCGAATTGTGGGGAATCGCAGATAGAACCGATTTTGACTTAAAGCAGCATATGGAACACTCCAAGGATGACTTATCCTACTTCGATCCAACGACCAATGAGAAGTATGTTCCATATTGTATAGAACCTTCACTCGGAGCTGATAGAGTAACATTAGCCTTCCTGTGTGATGCCTGTCTCTTATACACATCT
>JAOAAU010000119.1 GCA_026418695.1 Clostridia bacterium | reverse complement strand
AGATGTGTATAAGAGACAGCCTATAGACAATCTTGCGACTGCCCACAAGCATTACACAACCCATACCAGCCTTTGCTTGACTACCAAGGATACCTTAGAAACCTTATGCAATCTTTCGACTGCATAAGACCTCCAGCAATCATCAATCATTCAGTCAGGGACATCTAAACTACCGATGGCATTCAACTGAAATCTCTCATACCTGCGGAACCCCTGATAATCTTAGCTCGAACATTATATATCCTTTACGACCTTACTGCAATCGTGAGACTGCAATAAAGCCTTTCAAGACATATAATATTCTTCCCTCCGGCTAATACCAAGCCTTTGCGCCAACTAACGAACAGGAGAAACACTAAAGCTTCCATAAGTCCTGGGCGAGACCTGATATCAACCTTTGGCCGAATATTACAAAGCCCTTTTAAGACCTTGCAATACTCTTGGCTCAACCATCACGAACCCTTGTGCTATTATTGTGTCCTGAGAAACGAAGAATAAACATAGAAATTAATTCGTTTATATAAAAAAAGTTCCAAAGGATCTATGTGAATAATACAGAATGATAACTTGCATGAAAAAATTCAAAAAACCAATAATTTATAAATTTTGAAAAAGAATATGAATAATTGATATCAATAACTTGCAAAACCAAATATAATATATTAAAATGATAAAGAATAAAAAAATCCGTGCTAAAGTTTATAGAATGAATGATTTAGGAGGTCACCTGAATGGAAAAGTATTCTGCATTAAGCCCGCAGCAGCTTACTGAATTAAAAACATCTCTCACTGAAAAATATAATGGATATAAGGCCCAAAACTTAAAGCTGGATATGTCGAGAGGAAAGCCTTGTCCTGAACAATTGGACCTGTCCATGGGGTTGCTGGACATGAAGGACTATAAAGCAAAGGATGGTACGGACTGCAGAAATTACGGCGGTTTGGACGGGATTCCTGAAGCAAAGGAACTTTTTGCAAAAATGCTGGATGTGTCCACCAAGGAAATCATCATCGGCGGCAATGCCAGCTTGAATATGATGTTCGATGCCATCTCAAGAGCGATGACCTTTGGTGTGGTTGGCAGTGATGTACCTTGGGGCAAGCTTCCAAAGGTTAAATTTTTATGCCCAAGCCCAGGATACGACAGACATTTTGCAGTTACGGAGCTTTTTGGCATTGAAATGATCGTTGTTGATATGAAAAGCGATGGTCCGGATATGGACACTGTGGAAAAACTCGTTGCAGAAGATGAGTCCATCAAGGGAATCTGGTGTGTACCGAAGTATAGCAATCCTGACGGGATTACATACTCTGATGAAGTCGTGGATCGCTTTGCAAAAATGCAAACAAAAGCGAAAGATTTCAGAATCTTCTGGGACAATGCCTACGCGGTTCACCACCTGACAGACAAACCGGACCAGTTGAAGAATATCCTCACTGCATGTAAGGAAGCAGGCAACCCGAACCGTGTGTTTATTTTCAGTTCTACTTCAAAAATCAGCTTTGCCGGTGCAGGTGTTGCAATGATGGCTGGAAGCGAAGAGAACATGAATCAGATCAAAAAGATCCTTACCATACAGACCATAGGTTCCGACAAGATTAACCAGCTTCGTCATGTAAACTACTTTAAAAGCATTGAAGGTATCGAAAACCAGATGAAAAAGCATGCGGCGATTTTAAAACCTAAGTTCGACATGGTTTTGGATATTCTTGAAGCTGAATTGGGCGGCAAAGAAATTGCATGGTGGAACAAACCCAACGGCGGTTATTTCATCAGCTTGAATATATTACCGGGATGTGCAAAACAGGTGGTTCAGATGGCTGCGGATGCCGGTGTTGTACTTACGAAGGCCGGTGCAACCTTCCCATACGGAAAGGATCCGCAGGACAGAAATATTCGTATAGCGCCGTCCTATCCTTCACTGGAAGAGTTGAGAAAAGCCATTGAAATCCTATGTGTGTGTGTTGAATTGACAAGCGCAGAAAAATTATTAGCAGAAAAGAAATAGAATTGTTCTTGATTTATGCGGCAGTGAATAATATAATGATTTATGGGTTTTCAAACGGATCGACCTGTTTGAGACTTCCAAATATCAATCTCATATTCATAAATATCTGGGCGAAGCTATTTAGCTTCGCAATTTTTTTGCAATTAAACTGGGAATGATAAATTTACGTTGGATATTTGTAGATTTATAGACTAAAAGAGGTTATAATATTTTTGTCAATTTTTGATTGGAGGGTGAATCTATTGAAAAACACTTATGAAAGTCCTTTTAATGCGAGGTATGCCAGCAGTGAAATGCAGGAACTGTTTTCACCGGATATGAAGTTCAAAACCTGGAGAAGGCTTTGGATTGCATTGGCAGAAGCGGAAAAGGAACTGGGCCTTGGCATTACGGACGAGCAAATCGAGGAATTAAAAAAATTCAAAGAAGATATAAACTATGAAGTTGCTGAAAAGAAAGAAAAGGAAGTTCGGCACGACGTCATGGCCCATGTCCATGCATATGGAGATCAATGTACAAAAGCCAAGGGAATCATTCACTTGGGAGCGACCTCCTGTTATGTTGGAGACAATACGGATATCATTGTTATGACGGAAGCTCTTAAACTAGTAAGAAAGAAACTTATTTCCGTCATCAAAAAGTTATCCGATTTTGCAATGGAATACAAGGATATGCCAACACTTGGCTTCACTCATTACCAGCCGGCACAGCTGGTTACCGTTGGAAAGAGAGCGACCTTGTGGATTCAGGATTTGTTGATTGACCTGGAGGACCTGGATTTTATCCTGGCCAATATGAAGCTTCTCGGTTCCAAAGGAACTACCGGAACCCAAGCCAGCTTCCTGAGCCTCTTTGACGGGGATCATGAGAAGGTAAAGAAACTTGAAAAGCTGATTGCAGAAAAGATGGGCTACAAGGATGTATTTCCTGTCTCAGGACAAACCTATACAAGAAAACTAGACAGCAGAGTATTGAACGTTTTGAGCGGCATTGCACAGAGCGCTTACAAGTTCAGTAACGATATCCGATTGCTGCAGAGCATGAAGGAAATAGAAGAACCTTTTGAAGAAAAACAGATCGGTTCCTCCGCGATGGCGTATAAAAGAAACCCGATGCGTTCCGAAAGAATTTCGTCCCTAGCCAGATATGTCATCGTAGATGCCTTGAATCCTGCAATAACAGCATCAACCCAATGGTTTGAAAGAACCCTGGATGATTCCGCCAACAAGAGAATCAGTGTTCCGGAAGCCTTCCTTGCGGTAGATGCGATTCTGAATATTTATATGAACGTAGCCGGCGGTCTGGTCGTTTACCCTAAGGTAATTGAAAAGCACCTCTTTGAAGAGCTGCCTTTCATGGCGACAGAAAACATCATGATGGAAGCTGTAAAACGCGGAGGAGACAGACAGGAGCTTCATGAAAAAATCAGAGTGTATTCCATGGAGGCCGGCAAACAGGTGAAGGTAGAAGGAAAACCCAATGATTTGATTGAGAGAATTGCAGCAGATCCGGAATTTGGAATGTCCCTGGAAGAAATCAAATCTGTTCTTGATCCTAAGAATTATATCGGTAGATCTCCGGAACAAGTCGTTGACTTTATCAATGAACATGTACGTCCCGTGCTTGAGAAAAATGAAGTAGGGAATATTGAGGTTGAATTGAAGGTATAGGATTATAGCATTAAATATATAGGACTATAGAACTATTGATTTTCTGAAATGCAAATGGCATGCAGGTTTTAAAGCTTGTATGCCTTTGTTTTGTACAAAGAATGTCCTTAAATTTTGTGGTTAATTATGTTGAATTATGTAAGTTTTTATATTAAAATTAGTTACGATGTAATTACGTGTTGTTATGTTGATGAGTTGATTTGAGGGGGATTATTTTTGATAAACAAGTATAGCAACATTCCTTTGTATTCACAGTTGAAGAATTTGATTCTAGAAAAGATCGAATCAGGAGATTACCCTGAGAATTCAAAAATTCCGTCGGAAGAGGAAATGTGTGAAGCCTATAACATCAGCCGTCCTACGGTAAGACAGGCAATCACGGAACTTACCAACAATGGCTACCTTTATAAAGAGAAGGGCAAAGGTACCTTTGTTGCAAAATCAAAATCCATTGTCGATATGAAGAGCTACTCCGGATTCAGCGATTCTATTCTGGACAGCCAGGTCCCAGGCGACCGGGATATCATCCAGATTACAGAAACTGAAAGTCATGAGGACAAGAGACTTCATGAGATTTTCGGAATTCAGCAGAACCAGAGAGTAGGATTTGTCCAGGTCCACTATGTTTCCAAACACCAAGGGGAAACTTTTTCCTATAATACATCTTTGATTCCGTTAAACCTTTTTCCAGGCATCGCAGAGGATATTAAAAGTAAAAAACCTTCTTACGACATCCTGAGAGGAAAATATCCATTGATTCCTGTAAAATCAAAGAGTTCTCTTGAGATAATCTATACAGATCATTCCGAGGCGCATTATTTGCAAGTCCAGCCAGGTCAAGCCTTGATCAAGATTGAAAATATTATGTACTCAAAAAGCGGACAGGCTGTTGAATATGTGATTTCGAAGTATAGGGCAGACAAATGCAGATTGCTTTTTGAAAATGTGAAATAATCTATAAAACTAAAAAGGATCGGGAAGCCGATTCTTTTTCATTGAGTTTTATCAACGCTACTTGATTTTTATACCCCAGATTTTTTGTCCTCTGGTTCCAACAACAACGATATCATCATAAACAGCTGGGGAGCCTTCGATATTTGCCTCGAGAGGAATCTCATGCAGCGTTTTACCGGTCTTCGCATCCAATAAAGACATCAATCCGCCTGAGTCACAGATTATAAGATAAGCTTTCCCATCTTTGGTATAAACATCTACTGGTGAACTCCAGCAATAATATTTTAGATTCTTTACCCAAACTTCCTTGCCGGATTTTTTATCAAAGGCAATAAGTTTTCCTCCGGTTTTAGTACCTGTTTTTGCGATATTAAAGATCACCAGGTTTTCTATTTCGTGCTTGCCGATCACCGGAGAAGCAAGCGTTCCGCCGTTTGTACTGGTATCATAAAAGCATGGATAAGACTTCTCCCAGAGCAGTTCTCCTGTAAGAGCATTAATTTTTCTTACATAGCTGGATCCATTATTGCCCTGCTTGTCAACCTCGCAGGCAGTATATAAATATACTTCACTGTCACTGATTTCTTCAAGCACCGTGGTGCTGTCCGTGTCGTCATTCAGATAACGAACCCACACCGGTTTCAGTGTCTTTAGATCCACGCATTGTAAGATACCGCTGTTATCTGCAAAGTAAATGTAATTCTTATAAATGGCAGGTGAATTCTCAGTTCCCAGTTGGGTGGATTTTGCTGTAGTGTACCTGTATTTCACAAGCTCAGGGTGAATGGAAATACTCTTCTTATTAAGATCGAATTTCGTATTCAGCTTTCCTGAATAAAGAACACCATTTTCACCGCATTCAATGAAGGTATCCGTATTCTTATCAATGAGGCAGTTGGAGTCAAACGCCGCCCATTTTCGAAGGGCAAAAGGATCATAACCGTCGATAAAATGCAGAAGCTTTTGATCGATGAGGCTGTAAATCCTATAGCCTATAGGAACTGGTTTTCCTGCAACCTGCTCAATGCCTTGGCCTGCATAAAGCAGGGGATAGCCCCGGGGATCGATGGATAAGCTTCCCTTATGAGGATATCCGACACGGATGGGGGCACGGGTTGGAACACCGTCCTCCAGGTCGTAGAAATAGATATTTCCGTCCAAAGTAGCATAGATCACTTCTTTGAGACCTTTTTTAGACTTCTTGTCCGGAGTAATATTCATGATTTTTCTTACGGAATCGTTCCACTGAACTATAGCAGGCTGGCCGGTCCAGCCAACTCCGGTCCAGATATCAATATAACTGATCTTGTTGCTCCAGAGGGGTTCAAGCTTTTCCTCCCGGATATCTGCATAGCCAAAGCCAGGAGAATTTCGATAATTGTTTCCGCGGAAACAGGTAACACCGTTGAGTTCGGAAAATTCATCCGAGGAACCAAAAGCAATGTCATAGTCTCTGGAAAAATTCTTCTCCGGCTTTACATCTTTAGAGATTTCCCATTTCATTTTGAATTTTTCAGGAAGGAACTCACTTTTAACACGCAACGGAATCTTGTCCGAAGATTCGTCCTGGTTTTTATCTTCCTTCGGAAGCTTTAAACTTCCATCTTCTGATGATTTATGTTCGTTCAAAAGAATATTTTTCCGGATATCCAGGTTGAAAAAATGCATGAAGATAAAATAGGATGCAACAAATCCTATCACTATGGATATAACTGCAGTTATACTCAAGATTGCCAGTCTTCTCATGGTATATACTTTCCTCACAAATACAATATTGCAATTATATTTTCTTTCTTAAAAACACTGATCACAAATTATATACAACTATCATAAACAATCCGTTCGCAAATTAAAAGAAAAAACAAAAAATGTAATTGAATTTTAACAAATATTTTCCAATAACTATAATGAATATTATGATATAATTTATTTTGAAGCATGTACAAGCCTGCAAATCTAAAATAACTGAAGGGAGTCTTATGGAAAACCTCCTGTTGGATTTTATAAAAAATGTTCTGGTACAACATCCTCTGCTGACCTATGTTTTCTTTTTTATTTCCTGCTTGCTGCAATTAGTGTTTCCTCCTTTTCCTTCAGATGTTATTCTGATTTTTCAGGGGTATATTACAACCGTCAGCAGTTCCTTTTCATTCATGGCAATTTATATTAATGCCATGTGCGGTACCCTGCTGGGATCCTATATCGTATACAAATTCGGATTCGTCTTTGGAAACAAGGTCTTTGAGTTTAGCTTTATTAAACGGTATATCGATGATAAACACCGGGGCAGGGCAGAAAAGCTGTTTAAAAAGTACGGTCCTTTTGCAATTTTTATCAGCAAGTTTTTACCGGGGATCAATGCATTGATGATTCTGTTTTCGGGAATTCTGAGAATGAAATCAAGGAAGGTACTTTTTCCGGTTGCAGCTTCCGTAGTGATTCATCATTTTATCATATTGATTCTTGGGAGAACGCTCGGGGATAATATAGGATACGTTAAAAAACTGATCTCGACTTACAATTGGATTGCGGTTGCTTTCATATTACTTGTTGGACTGCTTTACTTTTCATTTAGACTCTTGATGAAATACCGTCAGGGATGGATAAAAACTTCAAAGCTGGAATAATGTAAAACAAATAGAAATGAGGAGGAATAATCATGAGCCATGAAATCGATTATAAGATTATTGGGGCTGAAATGCAGATTGTAGAAGTGGAACTGGACCCCAGAGAAAGTGTGATAGCAGAAGCCGGAGCCATGATGTTTATGGAGAGCGGAATCCAGATGGAAACCATCTTCGGGGATGGCTCAGACCAGGGCCAATCCGGCGGAGGCCTGATGGGAAAACTGATGGGCGCCGGCAAAAGATTGATTACCGGTGAAAGCTTGTTTATGACCATGTATACCAACCACGGAGGCGGAAAGCAGAAGGTGGCTTTTGCAGCTCCTTATCCGGGGAAAATTATCCCTATGGATTTGCGTAATTTTAATAATACCATCATCTGTCAGAAGGATTCCTTTCTATGCGCCGCCAGAGGAGTTTCTGTCGGAATCGATTTCAATAGAAAGATTGGTGTGGGTTTGTTCGGCGGAGAAGGGTTCATCATGCAAAAGCTTGAAGGAGACGGACTTGCTTTTGTTCACGCCGGTGGAATGATTGTGAAGAAGGATTTGATGCCAGGAGAAATGCTGAGAGTGGATACCGGTTGTCTTGTAGCTCTGACCAGAAGTGTCCATTATGATATTCAATTTGTGAAAGGAATCAAATCAGCGATCTTTGGCGGAGAGGGTCTCTTCTTTGCAACCCTGACCGGACCAGGTACCGTATGGCTCCAATCCATACCTTTCAGCAGACTGGCTGCAAGAATCAACCAGACAGCGCCTACCGGAAAAGGTGAAGGATCCATCCTGGGTGGCCTGGGGAACCTTTTGGATGGAGATTAAGTCGTTCGAGAATCTTCATTCTGTTAACTGATATAGAATATATAAAAGAAGGAAAACGGCTTTCGAAGAATTTCCTTCTTTTTTTATTCTTGCACTAAATTCAGTTGAAGACCTGAATATATTGCAAGAAAATTTAATTTTGTCTATTAAATCGAATTTAAATAATTGTTACAATAAAATTACGTTAACGGATTTCGGTGCACCAAAATTCCTAAAAATTTTAAGGGGGAATAACAACAATGACCAAAAGATTGATAGCAATAGCTGTTAGCTTTGCTCTGGTTGGTTCATTATTTGTAGGTTGTGGACAGAAGGCAGCTGCTCCTGCTGAAGAGCCAAAGAAGGAAGCGGCAGCTGCTGAAACCAAGAAGGAAGAAAAGAAAGAAGAGAAGAAAGTAGCCGGCAAACTTCTGTGGAGTTCACACAGAACCGACTTCCAAACCACTGTATTACCTGAGTATATCAAAGAGTTTAACCAGCAGTTCCCTGATGTAAAGATTGAAATTGAAACATATAAAGATTACTACGATACAATGAAGGTTAAGATGTCTTCCAATGACATGCCGGACATCTGGACAACCGCTGGTGACAAGTTCACTAGAGAACAAAGACAGGCAGCATCTGTAGACGTTTCTGATATTGCAAAAGACTATCAGGGTACAGACCTCTTCCAGGGTGCCGATAACAAGGTATACGGAATTCCAACCGGTATGAGCGCCACTGCGGTGGTATATAACAAGAAACTCTTCAAAGAATTGGGAATTGAAGTTCCAAAGACTTTGGACGAATTTATCGCTGCAGGTAAGAAAATTAAAGCGGCTGGAAAAGTCGGTTTGGCAACTGCTGCAAAAGCAAAATGGCCACTTTCCAATTACTGGTTTGCTACTCCGGACACCATCGCTGGAGAAATTGACATCAAGAACAAATACGCTAATGAAGATGAACCATTTAATCCCGACAATGCACTTGTAAAGTCTTATATGCTGCTCAAAAAGTTTAAAGATGAGGGAATCCTTGAAAAAGATCCTGTTTCCGCTGACTGGGAACCTATGAAGAAGGAATTCCGTGCAGGTAACGTAGGTATGTTCTATCTTGGAAACTGGTTTATTCCTCAGGCCATTGGTGAAGCATTAAAAACTGAAGACGTTGGGTTCTTCCCGCTTCCTTATGATAATGATCCAAACACCAACTGTGTTGCAATGGGTCCTGACGTAGGATGGGCAATGGGTAAAAACTCCAAGGCCCCTGAAGCACAGAAAGCATTCTACACATGGTTAGTTGATACAAAGCATGTTGACTGGGCTAACAAAACCGGTTTGCTGCCGGCTAAAAATGGTGCAAAAGCAGACGCTGCATGGGTTACTGAATTCAACTCTTTCAATCCAAAACCTTTGACCGGTAAAGGTGATACAAAAGAATTGAACGACATCGTGAACAAGGTTCAATTCGATAACATGGCTTTCGCACAGGATATCTTGGCTGGAAAAGATTTGAACAAGATGTTCGCCGACCTCAATGCAAAATGGAAGAAAGCTAGAGGCAAATAAATCACCCTGGATCATGGGAGATTAAGTCATATCAATAACCTCTATACGATAAGTCACTATAGCTTCTATAGTGACTTATATGTAGGGGGACTAAATAAAAAAGGGTGAACGCATTATGAGCTATAAAATGCAGCAGAAAGTGATTTTAGCAGCATTCCTGACTGTGCCCGTATTACTATTGATTATGTTCCTGGTATACCCAACCCTTAGGTTGTTTTATATGAGCTTCACCGATTGGGATGGAGCGATGCCGACAAAAAACTTTGTTGGTATGGACAACTATGTAACGGTATTTACCACACCTGAGGTATGGCTTTCCTTAAGAAACAACCTTTATTATATTGCAAACGGAATTCTCCAGAATATCATTGCTCTGTTCTTTGCAATTATTCTGGATTCCAAACTCAAAGGTAAAAACTTCTTTAAGGCCACGATATTTGTTACTTACGTAATCAATTCAGCAGCCGTTGGCTATATGTTCAATTATGTCTATGATTTTGAAAAGGGTCCTCTGAATATATTCTTAACGATGATGGGAGTAGAACCGATACCATTTCTGACCCATCCAATCATCGTCAATGTATCGATCGCATGTGTGAGTTTATGGAGATATACCGGTTATACCATGGTATTATACCTTGCAGCTTTGCAGTCAGTTCCCTCTGAATTATATGAATCCGCAATGGTAGACGGAGCCAGTGCATGGCAGAGGTTTACAAACATTACGATTCCAAGCATTATCAGAGTCGTTGAACTGAATCTGTTCCTGTGCTTAAGTGGAGGACTTCAAGCCTTTACGGAAGCATTTATCATGACAAAAGGTGGTCCCGGCTACGACAGCAGTACGTTCCTGACGTATATTATAAAAGCAGCTTTTGAATTCAACAGCTTTGGGTTATCGGCAGCGCTTTCATTTGCACTTTTGATACTAATTCTGGTAGTTACCTATATTCAAAGAAAAGTAGTCTTAAGAGGAGGAGGTGACGAGGGTGATGCCTTATACAAAGCGTAATAAAACTTTTTTAGGATTGATTTCGAAATATTTGCCGCTGGCCTTCTGGGCATTCCTGGTCATTTATCCGCTTTTGATCGTGGTATTTACATCTTTCAAAACAGACGAGGAATATGTCAAAACCTCTGCATTTGAGTTGCCTTCAAACTTTCTAAACTTCCAGAGTTATATCACAGCCTTTAATCAGGGAGGATTTACAACAGCATTTTTGAATAGCGTGATCCTTGTTGTTGTATCCTGTGCAGTGAATGTCTTACTCGGAGCAATGACAGCTTATTGCTTGAGCCGGTTTGATTTTAAAGGCAAAAAGATTTTGACGGCTATTTATATTTTATCTGCGATGGTTCCCAGCATCACGTTACAAATTTCAATTTATCCGATATTAAAGACTTTACGCCTTATCGGAACAATGAATGCCCCTCTGCTTTTATACATAGGAACGGACATCATACAGATCTGGATTTACCTCCAGTTTATGAACAAGATTTCCGTATCCTTGGATGAGAGTGCCATGATTGAAGGGGCTTCCTACTTCAGAATCTTCAGAACCATCATTTTTCCGATGCTGATGCCTGCGACAGCGACAGTTATTATTTTGAAAGCGGTCAATGTTTATAATGATATGTTTATTCAGCACCTATACATGTCAAAACCATCCTTGAGAACCGTTACAACCGCATTAATGGTTTTCTCCGGTGACAGAATCAATGCTCAGAATCTCATGATGGCCGCCATTGTCATGGTGATGATTCCGACCATTCTTTTATTCCTGTCACTGCAGAAATATATTTTCAGCGGAATTACAGCAGGAGCGGTCAAGGAGTAAAAAAACAGATAAGAAATATAACGGCTCAAAAAGCAGGAGAAAGGTTATTCTTTGGTAAAAAGTTTATAGAAACAACCCATTCATTAAAGAAATTACTGCCGTTCCAGCAGATCACGATGAGATTTGCTGAGCGGCGGTTTTTGTCGCTTAATTTTTAATATTATGTAAATGACAATTGAGCTTTGCATTATATTTGTATTATAATTTATGTATCAATCTTCTTTAATGCAATTCTTATAATTTCACGAAAATTCAACAAGGGGGAGAATATGAACAAAAAAAAGATGAAAAGAGCATTCTTCAGAATCCTGAAGAATATAAAATTCAGTAATCTGGCTCTAAGACAAAAGCTTTTGTTTGTTCATATTTTACTTTTGATCGTTCCTCTTCTATTGTTATATTATTATGTAAGCGGAATCTATATCCAGGAAAAGAAAAACGAAGCCTTGAGCTCCAGTGATCAGTTTAATCAGATTTCCATGTCCAATATCGATAACTATATCCAGCAGATTCAGGAGATGTCAAAGCAGCCGCTGTATGACAAGTATGTAATCTCCTCACTGATTGAAAATAACAACTATCAGTTGAATATGCGTCCGGGAATAGAAAACTTACAGAACGATAATAAAGCAATCGATGAAAATCTGGCCAATACCTACCTGTATGGTTTTATGGAGGATGATAACAATACGGTTTCAAGGCTGGCAAACCGAATCATGGCTTTCAGTCCTTATATCCATTCCGTATTTATTGTAGACCTTCAAGGCAAGCATATTTACAGAATCGTAGATAACGCGCTTATTAAGCCTTATACTCCGATTTATGAAGAATGGTACAAAACGTGTCTGGCTTTAGAAGGGAAAGCACTGCTCATCAGCAGTTTCAATTTTAACGACTACATTGAACAAAGAGGAGACAAATTCTTTGTATTCTCCATTGCAAGAGCAATAAAAAATCCTTTATCTACCGAGACCGTAGGAACCATCATTATCAACATCAACCAGTCCTACCTGGATAATTTTTTCTCCGGAGTTAAACTAACACCCGATGAGCGGATCTTGATTACGGATGAAAACAACAGTATTGTTTACGATTCATTAAAAAAAGATGTTTCCAAGTCGATTATCGAAAGTGACTTTGATATGAATGCCCTTGGGAGGCTGAACCTGGAGGAGAAATACAATACAGTTCATATTGGGAGTGAAAACTATGCTGTTGTTACCAGAAAGTCTGAAGTATCCAATTGGAAATTGATTCGTCTTATTCCGGAAAAGCAGCTTTACAGCGATGTCCTGGCGATTCAAAACAGAATGATGATATTTCTGGCATTTTTCGTAGCCTTTTCATTGATACTCTCTGTTTCTATTTCCTACGGAGTCACAAAACCGCTGAGTAAAATGATTCTGACAATGAAAGCAATAGAAAAGGGAGATTTGTCTCTGCGTTTCAAAGTACGGCATAAAGATGAAGTAGGGCAGCTGGGGCGCAATTTTAATAAAATGATCAAGAAAATTGATAATCTTGTCAATATCGTTTATGTTTCCAAAATCAGAAAAAGAGAAACGGAATTGAATGCGCTGCAAGCTCAGATCAATCCGCATTTTATATACAATACCCTGGAATCCATCCGAAGAATGGCGGAGATTAACGATGATGAACCAACCTCAAAAATGACCTATATCCTCGGCAAGCTCTTACGTTACAGTATAAACATTAAGAACAAGGCGGTTACCATCAAGGAGGAGATCGAGCACCTGCAAAACTATATCCTATTACAGAATTACCGCTATGGGAACCGGTTTGAACTGCATTTGGATATTCCTGATGAATTATATTCACTTAGCGTCATCAAGCTGGTTTTTCAGCCCATTGTCGAAAACGCCCTCTATCATGGGCTTGAGATGGTGGATGAAAAAGGGACTATTACTGTTCACGGGTATCGGACAGTCGATAAAATATGCTTTGATATCAAGGATAATGGCATCGGAATGACACCGCTGCAGCTTGAGCAGCTGGTAGAACGCACTAATGATTTTTCTGCTATGGAAGAGGGTTCTAAAGGAATCGGGCTCAGAAATATTAACGAACGAATCAGGCTTCATTACGGAGATGAATACGGAATAAAGATTGCAAGCGAATATGGCAAAGGTACGACAGTGACCATCGAACTTCCGGTAACGACACTCTGATGGGAATGCCAATTATAGATAATACAACAAAGTATCGATTGATATTGAGGAAATAACCATGAAAGGGTAATGTTATGTTGAGGATTCTGGTAGTAGACGATGAAGAAATCATTCGCAAGGGCTTGATAAAAGCCTTAAAAAAAGTGCAGGATTTTGAAGTAGTTGGAGATGCGGCGGATGGGAAGGCAGCCATTGCCTTGATTGAATCTGCCGAGCCCGATGTTGTCATTACAGATATCAAGATGCCAAGGATGGATGGGAGAGAGCTTGTCAAATATCTCGAAGACAACCATCCGGAGATCAAAAAGATCGTATTAAGCGGATTTGAAGACTATAATTATGTACGGGACACCATGAAGAACGGAGCCGTAGACTATCTTTTAAAACCCATCGACGACGAAAAGCTTTTCTATATCCTCAAGGAAATAGAAGCCAGTATCCAGGCAGAGAACAAAAGGCGTGAAGATAAACTGAGCATGAAAATCAAGCTCAATGAAAGTTTGCCTTTATTAAAGGAACAATTTATTACGGAAATCCTCTGCAGCAATAAGTACTCAGAAGAAGAAATTCAGAAAAAATTGACGTATTACAATATCTGCATGACGCCTGGACAATTCAACACAATCCTCATCTCTATAGAAAATCTTAAGCTGATGATTAAAGAAAAGGGTACGGAGGAGTCAAGGCTAAAGACGTTTATCGTCAGGAATATTGCAGAAGAAACCATTTCACAGTATACAACCTTTTTTTCCTGTGTACAGAATTTCGGTATAGCAATCATCATTTCTCTGAAGAACGAGAGTCAGCTGGAGAATATAACCAATGAAATTTTTAGGAATTTATCCTGCTATGCGGATACAAGATTTACAATCAGCATCGGAAGCACCATTGAAAATCTTTGTGATCTTCGTAAAAGCTATGAAAATGCTTTGAGAATTTTATCCCTGAGATTTTATTCTGAAAAGTCTTCGACCCTGAGTAAGAAGGATTTAAACGGAACCACCCTCTTGGTATCGGATGAAGATGAGCTGCATGCAATCTTTGAAAAGGCGGCCTCTCATTTAAAAAGCAGTATTGAAGTTATAAAAACGGATGAAGTAAAGGCGGCATTTAACGAGCTCCATAATACGGTGAAGAAGTTGAGATTTAATCCCCAAGATGTCATGAAAATGATAACCAACCTTTATAATAAGCTGTTGTTAGCCTTTGCGGATTTTGAACGCGCCGCGGTAGAGGTCTATGGTTTTGATTATTGCTATCCAAAAGAAATTGAGATGTTTGATACTCTGGATGAGTTGATTCAGTATTCCACGAAGGTATATTCAGATATCATTGAAAAAATATCCGCGCTCCGAAACAAGAAAGATAAAAAGATTGTCGAAGTTGTTAAGGAATATGTTTCCAAGCATTACAACGAAGATATCACTTTGAGCAAAGTTGCAGAGATTGCTTATGTGAATCCCAATTATTTTTGCGATATGTTTAAGAGTCAGACCGGGGAGAACTTCATCGACTATTTGACCAAGATTCGAATTGAGAAAGCAAAAGCCTTATTAAAGGATATCCGTATAAAAACCTACGAGGTAGGAGAATTGGTGGGGTATGAAGATCCGACCTATTTCAGCAAGGTGTTTAAGAAAGTGGTGGGCATTACACCAACACAGTATAGAAATATTGTGTTGTAAAAAATATCTCATTCCGGATTTAAAAAAGTGCGCCCTTAAATGTTAGCTGACTGGTCTAACACTTTAGGTGCACTTTTTATGTCTCTATTTTCATTAGGTATTAATTGATATTCTTTACCGAGCCTCTTTGCACTAGAGGAGTGGAGATCAGAATTTTTTCTTCCATCTGAGCGTCCTCGTTCAACTTTTGAATCAGTCTTTGAACAGCTTTCTTTCCCATCAAGTCTTTTTCAATATGCATCGTTGTAAGCTCTGGATTAATATTGACGGAAGCCTCCGTATCATCAAAGCCAATGATGGAGATATCTTCTGGAATCGAAAGCCCCATGGCGGAAAACACCTTATAGAGAGCGATGGCTTCAACATCATTGCAACAGAAGATGGCGGTAGGCATTTCGTGCAGCTTTTCAAATACCTTGACTGCTTCCTGAACCCCTCCGGCAATCAGTTCATTCATAGACTTATCAATCAGCATGAATTCTTCTTTCAAAGGAATACCATAGGATACTAAAGCCTTTAGAAAGCCCTGGTACCTGTCATAAAAGCTAATGGAAAAGTCGATATTTCCACAAAAACCTATTTTCTTGTGTCCGTTTTTGATGAGGTGTTCCGCAGCTAAATATCCTCCGCAGTGATTGTCTGTCAAAATACAGTCAGTTCTTGTATGGTCAAAGTAGTGGTCTACCATGACCAGAGGAAGCCCATAGCTTCGAATCACATCCAGGTTCTTTTCAGATATTCTTCCAAGTGTAATTACACCATTGATTAACCCATCTTTGATACAGAGCGGAGTCTCAAATTCATTTTCAAGCTCATCATAGCAGTACAGGAATATATTCAAATGGTTGTTTTTGGCCTCATTCTCGATACCAAACTGAATATAGCTGAAGAAATCGGCGGATTTCATGGTGCTTTTCGATAGGATCAAACAAAGGTTGCCCAAAGAAACATCATTTTTATCGGACGATGCTTTCTTTTTATACTCATATCCGTATTCACTGACGGTATCCAGTATCAGCTTCCTTGTCTGTTCGCTGATTCCGGGCATTCCTCTTAAAGCGAGAGAAATGGTGTTCTTTGACACGCCCAGTTTATCCGCGATATCCTGCATACTGACTTTTTTCGGCATACAAACCTCCAAGCAATATTAAAAAGGAAGAATTAGTCATAGTACTTGCATTATTATAACATTTTTAATTAGCTTAATAAAGAACAAATAAATAATGTTACTTAGGACTTTACATTTAATTATAATACGTATAAAATAATATTACAACTGGCATAAACAAACAAATAATGGATGATTATACGTAAATAATCAATTTCTTGAGATTTATTTGTAATATTACGTTTATTGCTTCAATTGTTTTTATGTAATTCCTGTTGAAGGATTTAAAGAATCAAATAGATAGAAAATCCTTCGAATCACAAAACGAGTTAACTATTTCATATTGAAGGTGGGGAAAAGATGCATACAGATCTTCAAAAGTATTACAGTGAAGTCCAGGAAGAATTAGAAAACGATATTCTGGCTTATTGGATGAAGTATGCCGTAGATCGTGAAAACGGCGGTTTTTTCGGATTCATTGCCTCGGACAACCAGATCAATGAAACAGCTGATAAAGGCTGCATTCTTAATTCAAGAATCCTATGGACCTTTTCAACGGCTTACAAAACCACAGGAAACAAGGAATACCTGAAAATCGCAGAACATGCCTACGAATTCCTGGTAAAGTTTTTCTGGGATCACGAGTTTTCCGGCTTGTACTGGATGGTAGATTATAAAGGAAATCCGATCAATACCCGAAAACAAATCTATAATATTGCATTCGGAATCTACGGTTTATCCGAGTATTTCTCCGCAACCGGAGATAACACAAGTCTTGAATTGGCGATAAAGCTGTTTGAAGAGATTGAAGCCAAAGCTTATGACAAAGAAAATAAAGGGTATTTCGAAGCACTGACAAGGGAGTGGCAGCCAATTGATGATTTACGTCTCAGCGATAAGGATATGAATGAAAAAAAATCCATGAATACGCATCTACATATCCTTGAAGCGTACACAAATCTTCTTAGGGTTTGGGAAAGTGACAAACTGCGTTTCAAGCTAAAAGAACTGATTGAAATTACCATCGATAAGATCATCGATCCGGAAAGATTTCAATTCAAACTCTTTTTCGATGAATTCTGGAATCCAAAATCCGGAGACATCTCCTACGGGCATGATATCGAAGGCAGCTGGCTTTTGTTTGAGGCTGCCGAGGTGTTGGGAAATGAAGAACTGATCAAGCGTTCCAAGCAGGTCGCAATTGAAATGGCACAAAAAGTCTTTGACGATGGCATCGACCGTGAATTCGGCGGACTCATCAATGAAAAGAATGAACACGGACATAAGGATCCATATAAAGCCTGGTGGCCGCAAGCAGAAGCCTTGGTGGGGTTCCTCAATGCCTACGAGTTAACAAGGAAAGATTACTTTTTGGATGCTTCCTATGACATGTGGGATTTTACAAAGCAGTATCTTATAGATAAAACCCACGGAGAATGGTACTGGAGGGTATCCACCGATGGAAAAGCGGATTGCAGCATGCCGAAGGTGGAACCCTGGAAATGCCCCTACCATAATGGGCGTGCGTGTGTAGAAATTATGAGCCGGTTAAATAAGCTCATGAAATAAATCATTAAAAAAACACTGAGCTAAGGAATATTACTAAATATAAGTGAGGTAGAACCAATGAGTATCGATTTATTCAACAAAAGACTTCAAGCCCTGGTGAAAGAACACAAGGCCATCATTGAAAGAAAAAATGAAATCGCCGGACTCGGCAACGGCATTTTTTACAGGTATAAATATCCTGTTTTGACCAATGAGCATATTCCGTTGTTCTGGAGGTACGACCTGGATTATCATTCAAACCCCTATTTGATGGAAAGACTCGGCGTCAACTGTGCTTTCAACGCCGGAGCCATAGAGTTCAACGGCAAAACCTGTCTCGCTGTGAGAGTTGAAGGTGTTGATCGAAAATCCTTTTTTGCGATCGCAGAAAGTGAAAACGGAATTGATGGCTTCAAATTCTGGGATTACCCAGTAGTGCTGCCGGAGACGGAAAATCCCGATATCAATGTTTATGATATGCGCTTGGTGAAGCATGAAGATGGATGGATTTATGGCTTGTTCTGCTCCGAAAGAAAAGATCCGGATGCTCCCAAAGGAGATACTTCCAGTGCAGTTGCAGCAGGCGGCATCGCAAGAACAAAGGATTTGATTCATTGGGAGCGCTTGCCGGATCTCGTTACCAAATCGTCACAGCAAAGAAACGTAGTGCTGCACCCTGAGTTCGTCAACGGAAAGTATGCTTTCTATACCCGGCCTCAGGATGGCTTTATCGATACCGGCAGCGGCGGAGGAATTTGCTGGGGACTTTGTGATTCCATAGAAAGAGCTGTCATCGATGAAGAAATCCTGGTAGATGAAAAGGTTTATCATACCATCAAGGAAGTTAAGAACGGTCAGGGTTCAGCCCCGATCAAAACCGAAAAGGGCTGGCTGCACATTGCCCATGGTGTAAGAAATACTGCGGCAGGTTTGAGATATGTGGTGTATGCCTTCCTTTCAGACCTCAAGAATCCTGACAAGGTAATTGCTCGCCCGGGAGGATTCCTGATAGCACCGGAAGGAGAAGAGAGAGTAGGGGATGTATCCAATGTAATCTTCTGTAATGGTGTTGTAGCAAAAGATAACGGAGAGTTGTTCATCTATTATGCTTCCTCAGATACCAGAATGCATGTAGCGACAACAACTATAGATAAAATGCTGGATTACGTCCTGAACACACCCGAAGATCCGTTAAGATCTTATGCTTGTGTACAGCAGAGATGCAAGCTCATTGAGAAAAACCTGGAACTTATTAAGAGCGGCAAGGTAAAGATAGACTAAACTTTTTTCATGTTTTGACCTCCTCAAAGCAGACAAAGGACCCCATATTCGGGGTCCTTTGTCTGTCTATACACAATTTATTTAATGACATTGTTCAATAACAATTCCATGTACTTATACCGTTGTTCCTGGGAATTAAAATCAAGGGAACTGATTTCTTGAAGCCAGTTGCCCATGAGGATCGGGTAACCGGTGCAGCTTAATAGCTGTATTGTCCGCATACGAACCGTGGATTCTTCCTCGTCAGGTTTTATTTCCCGAATGGTATTTTTTATAAGAGTAAATCCTGCATCCTTGAGAAAATGCGCGTAGGGAATCTCAATTTCACAATTGTTCATGATCAAGCTAATGAAATTTTTAATGACATCCGGATATTTCTGAATGACGTCGGAGTAGTCTTGCAGGAATTTTCTCAGCCGTAATTCCGGGGCTAGATTTTTGACTTCAAGGATATTAAAGGAATTGATCATCGCACTGGTTACATGATTTAAAGCTTCGGTAATCACCGCGTCCTTTGAGCCAAAATGGTAGTTGACGGAGGCTATATTGACATTGGCACTGCTTGCAATTTTCCGGACCGTAACGTTTTGAAACCCGTCCTTTTTGATCAGCTCCAGGGTTGCATTGATGATTCGTTCTCTCGTGGTATGGGAAGCAGTAATATCCAAATCCGCTCACTCCTAAATTTAAACATAATTTTAAACACTGTATGAATATTTTATAATGAGATATTCCTGTTGTCAAGGTAAGGTTAAGTCTATGTTAATATCATGAGAAATATTCTAAAGTAACAGTTCAACAATATATATAATATTGACAAAATAAGGAGTTTCAAATAAGATTAAGTAAAACGATATTTTAAACAATGTTTTATTTTAAGGTTTTTGAACGGCTTAAGATAAAAGCTGAGTGGTTCTTTAATTTTTGGATAAGAACCAATTTTGCTTCTGGGGGTGAATGGCAGCTTTGCAGCTGCTGTTTTTATGGAAAATATTTTGCGTCTGGGTCTCGATGTCGGTTCTACCACCATCAAAATAGTTGCCCTGGATGATAACTACAATCTACTATTCAGCAGATATAAACGTCATTTTTCCGATATCAGAAATACATTGATTCATCTTATTAATGAGTCCTATGAGACTCTGCATACCAATCGTCCAGTCACAGCGATGATCACCGGTTCAGGCGGCATGGCGCTTTCTGAATGGCTGGATATTCCTTTTGTCCAGGAGGTCATTGCCGGAACACGTGCCATTGAAAGAATCATTCCTCATACGGATGTAGCCATCGAGCTAGGGGGGGAAGACGCCAAAATCACTTTCTTCAAAGGCGGAGTAGAGCAGAGGATGAACGGAATCTGTGCCGGCGGAACCGGCTCCTTCATCGATCAGATGGCTTCACTGCTGAAGACGGATGCTGAGGGTCTGAATGAGCTCGCAAAAAACTTCAGGACCATCTATCCCATTGCTTCGCGATGCGGTGTTTTTGCGAAGTCTGATATTCAGCCGCTTTTAAACGAAGGTGCGACCAAGGAAGATATTGCAGCTTCCATCTTTCAGTCCGTGGTCAACCAAACCATCAGCGGGTTGGCTTGCGGAAAGCCTATCCGCGGGAATGTGGGCTTTCTAGGCGGCCCCTTGTACTTTTTGTCCGAATTAAGAAAAAGGTTTATCGATACGCTGAAGTTATCCAACCACCAAGTGGTATTTCCAAACAACTCGCATTTATTTCCTGCAAAAGGTGCCGCCATCATTTCGCAGGATGAAAAGGTATATGATTTTAGAGACCTCAAGTCAAAAACGACAACGGTAAAGACCTTTGTAATCCATGAGACAGACCGGTTACAGTCCTTGTTCAGCTCTGAATCCGAATACCGGGAATTCCATGACCGTCATGACCTGGCGAAGGTAAAAAGGGCGGATTTGGATAACTATGAAGGCAACTGTTATCTCGGGATCGATGCTGGTTCCACAACAACCAAGATGGCTCTTGTTGCAGAGGATGGTACACTGCTGCACTCCTTCTATAGTCCGAATGAAGGAAAACCATTGGAGTTAAGCATAAAAATGCTGAAGGAACTGTATACTCTGCTGCCTTCAAAGGCTAAAATCGTTAACACTTGTGTCACCGGTTATGGAGAGGGTCTTATTAAAGCTGCCCTTTGCATGGATATCGGAGAGGTTGAAACCGTTGCCCATTATAAGGCTGCGGAGTTTTTCCTGCCTGGCGTTGAGTTTATTTTGGATATCGGCGGCCAGGATATGAAGTGCCTGAAAATCAAACATGGTGTCATCGACAGTATTTTGTTGAACGAAGCATGTTCCGCAGGCTGCGGCTCCTTTATCGAAACCTTTGCGAATTCCCTTGGAATGAATGCTGCGAAGTTTGCAAATGCAGCTTTGTTCGCTAAAAATCCGATTGATTTGGGTTCAAGATGCACAGTTTTCATGAATTCAAGGGTAAAACAAGCACAAAAGGAAGGGGCGGGAGTTGAAGATATCTCTTCAGGTCTTGCGTACTCGGTAATAAAGAATGCGCTTCAAAAAGTGATCAAGCTGCGAAACCCTGAGGAAATGGGGAATAAGATCATTGTTCAGGGAGGGACCTTCTACAGTGATGCCATCCTTCGCAGTTTTGAGATGATTGCAGGAAAACACGCGGTTCGTCCTGACATTGCCGGTATCATGGGGGCTTTTGGAGCTGCATTGATTTCAAAGGAAAGATACGTTAACGGCTATAGAACCACTTTACTGCCAGCGGACCGACTGGAGGATTTCAAGATTGAAACCTCCTTGAAAAGATGCGGTGCCTGCGGCAACAACTGTTTACTGACCATCAACAGGTTTTCGGGAGACAGGATGTTCATTTCCGGCAACCGCTGCGAGCGCGGGGCCGGGAACAGTAAAAAAAGAACGGACATTCCCAACCTTTTCGACTATAAGTATAAAAAGATATTCGGCTACATCCCCTTAACTACGGAAGCCGCAGAACGTGGTGTTGTCGGCATTCCCAGAGTGCTGAACATGTATGAGAACTATCCGTTCTGGTTTACATTCTTTAATGAATTAAAGTTCAGGGTTGAGCTTTCTCCCAGATCCACAAAGAAGATTTACGAGCTCGGAATTGAGACGATTCCTTCAGAGTCAGCGTGTTATCCGGCAAAGCTGGTTCATGGTCATATCATGAGCCTGGTTCAAATGAAGGTGGATTTTATCTTCTATCCCTGTGTTGTTTATGAGAAGAAGGAATTCAAGGAGGCGGACAACTGCTATAACTGTCCTATTGTAACCTCTTACCCCGAAAACATCAAAAACAACGTCGAGGCCGTCCGTGAACAGGATATCAAGTTCCTGAACCCGTTTATATCTTTTAACGATAAGAAAAGCATCATGAAAACCCTTTATGAATCCTTAAAGAGGATGGGAATCAGCTACCGTGAGATTTCGAAAGCGGTTGATAAAGCCTGGAATGAACAGCAAGCCGTTCGACAGGATATCAAACGCAAAGGAGAAGAGGTTGTCGCCCAATTGAGGGAATCCGGGAAAAAGGGAATTGTACTTGCAGGAAGACCTTACCACATCGACCCGGAAATCAATCATGGAATTCCCGATATGATTACAAGCTATGGGATCGCGGTGCTGACCGAGGACGCAGTAGCACATCTTGGAAAAATTGAAAGACCCCTTGGCATCGTAGACCAGTGGATGTATCATACAAGGTTATATTCTGCCGCCAGCTACGTTTGCGGACAGACAAACCTTGAACTGGTGCAGCTGAATTCCTTCGGATGCGGCCTTGATGCGGTAACAACAGATGAAGTCCAAAGAATTCTGAATGATTATGGGAAAGTCTATACAGTGATTAAAATAGATGAAGTCAACAGCCTTGGAGCTGCCCGAATTCGTATCCGATCCCTGGATGCTGCCGTTGAAGAGAGAAAAAGGAACGGATTTACACCGAAGAAAGAAGTACCGGCGGTTCAGAGAGCCGTTTTTACAAAAGAAATGCAAAAACAGCACACTGTGCTGTGCCCGCAGATGTCACCCGTTCACTTCGAGTTTATCGAAGAAGCCTTAAGAGCGAGCGGTTACAATGCTGTCGTTCTGCCTGCGGATGACCGGGATGCCATTAATGAAGGTTTGAAGTATGTAAATAATGATGCCTGTTATCCTGCATTGATTGTCGTCGGGCAAATTCTCCGAGCTTTGAAGTCCGGGGACTATGACTTGAATAATACCTCCATCATGATTACACAGACCGGAGGCGGCTGCAGGGCAACGAATTACATCGGCTTTTTGAGGAAAGCTTTAAAAAGCATGAACCTTGAACATATTCCGGTAATTTCGTTGAATGCCTATGGAATGGAGGCAAATCCGGGATTCAAGTTTACCATGAAGATGCTTCACCGCTGCATGATGGCGTTGGTTTACGGAGACCTCTTCATGAGACTGATGTATAGAACAAGACCTTATGAGCGCTTTAAAGGTTCCGTCAATGAGTTATACCACCAATGGGTCAATAAATGTAAGGAATCCGTAAGAAACGGTGAAATGAAAACTTTTAGAAATAATATCAACCGGATGGTGGAGGACTTTGAACGCATTGAAATCAATCCTGTTTCAAAACCGCGTGTAGGGATCGTTGGAGAGATCCTGGTGAAATTCCATCCGACCGCCAATAATACCATTGTGGATTACCTGGAGCAGGAAGGCACCGAAGCAGTAGTTCCTGACCTTTTGGATTTCATGATGTACTGTGCCTACGATGCGGAGTTTAAGCATAAGAACCTTGGAATGAGCAAAAAATCCGTGATTATCAGTTCGGTCATCATCAAGATTATGGAATTCTACCGGAGCGAGATGAGAAAAGCACTTTCAAGGAGCAAGCGATTTGGAAAGCCCCATCGAATTGAAGAATTGGCGCAAATGGCTTCCAAAATCGTATCCCTTGGAAATCAGACCGGTGAAGGTTGGCTTTTAACTGCTGAAATGATTGAACTTCTGGAAGAGGGCGTTGATAATATCGTTTGCTTGCAGCCTTTTGCTTGCCTCCCGAACCACGTTACCGGTAAGGGCGTGCTGAAGGAATTGAAGAGAAGGTACCCGAAAGCCAATATCACCGCCATTGATTACGATCCGGGTGCGAGTGAGGTTAATCAGATCAACAGGATCAAGCTCATGCTGTCCGTGGCATTTAACAATTCCAAGGAAGAAACACTGGAGAGTCAAGTGGCTGAAAAGCTTGCCGCGGGAAAAAGAAAATAAATGATAAAAAGCCTTGGATTCAAGGCTTCTTACTACTATAAATATTGGTTTTAATACTTTATGATATTTAACGGGAGGCAGCAGCAACTGCCTCCCAGTTTTTTTACTGTGATACGCCAAAGGAATAGTCCATACCGGAGTTGTTGTCCCAGTTGTTCGCGCAGTCCTTGAAGCAGACGTTCAAGGTATTGGTGTTGCTCGGAACCTGAATTGTAGCTTCAAAACCGGTAACAGTCTTAACCATCCGATAATCAAATACGTTTTCCCATTTGTCACCAAAGCCTACATGAGCAAGCACATCCGACGCTCCACTCTTAGCTAGCAGACCGTCGTAGATTACTCTTACGCTTTCGCCGGCTACAGGAGCGTCCGGGCTGATTGTGATTCCATTTGCGATGAATTGGTTGTTGGCAGTAACTGCTTGTTGACCTGTTCTTGGCATAGTGGAATTCCTCCTTTAATTTTTTTTCGATACTTATTATCTACTGAAAAATTAAAATTACGCTGGTTAATTCAAGGTGAATGGCGTTTTTAACTTAAAATGACTTAGTTATCCATGCAGAAAATGTTGCATTGGCAAGCGTGTACAAGACAAACGTTGTATAGTGTGGAATATTTTTGTATAATTTAATTAATAAAATATTTTTTAAGTTATTAAAAAACTTTAGCTATAATGAAATTATACGAAATACTTCGCAGATTCAACTATTTATTCATTAATATCTGAAGTAGTTCGTATAAGAAGTAGTTATAACGACATAAAGGCTACTGCCCGCCTGACCCGGTTCACTTCGTGAAATCGTGGGTGAAGGATTTCACGGAAATGACCTCCCGTAATGCAATAAAAAGGAAGTTTTGAATTTTTACAAAAAATAATATTCGAACATA
>JAOAAU010000115.1 GCA_026418695.1 Clostridia bacterium | reverse complement strand
GGCAATCCTCAAGGCGGTCCCAACGTGATGCGTATTCCAGCGGGCGGCGGGGGATTTAGTGGAGGTGCAGCCAGACCGGCTGGAGGAAATCAAGGAAGGTAACGCACATCGAAGTTAAATTATGAGAGTTCAGGTGGTACCATGATAAGAATAGAAGAGATGTACAAAACCTATAAAATGGGAACCAATGAGGTCCATGCATTGGATGGAGTGTCCCTTCATGTTAAGCCTCATGAGTTTGTTGCGATTGTTGGCCCGTCAGGATCAGGAAAATCTACGCTCATGAATATGATCGGATGTTTGGATACACCCACCTCCGGCAGGTATTATCTTGACGGGAGGGAGGTCAGCAAACTGAAGGAAGATGATCTTGCAGACATTCGCAATAAAAAGATCGGGTTCATATTTCAAGGTTTTAACCTTTTACCCAAATTAACCGCTCTGGAAAATGTAGAACTGCCTTTGGTCTATATGGGAATCAGCGGCCGTGAAAGGCACAGGATGGCTATGGAGGCATTGGAACGCGTCGGCTTGGGAGATAGGGTCCATCACAAACCCTCCGAGCTTTCCGGAGGACAGCAGCAAAGAGTTGCCATCGCACGCGCCTTATCCAGTCAGCCTTCCTTAATTCTTGCGGACGAACCGACAGGAGCTTTGGATACAAAGACAGGAAAAGAAATCATGCAAATGTTAAAAGAGCTGAATGCTTCCGGAAAGGCGATTGTTCTCATCACCCATGATAACGGGATTGCAGAACAGGCTCAAAGAGTCATTCGTATTCAGGACGGAAAAGTTATTCAAGACAGTGAGGTGGCATAATTGCAGTGGTCACAATCCTTTCGGATGGCATTGAAAAGTATAGCAGGAAATAAACTGCGAGCCGCATTAACTATGTTAGGGATCATTATCGGTGTAAGTGCCGTAATCATCATGGTGAGCCTGGTCCAAGGCACAACAAAACAGATTACTGAACGGTTGCAAAGCATGGGAACCAACATGATCAATGTAAATATTGTTGGCCGCGGCAGTACGCGTACTGTAACAGAAAGTGATTTATTCGGGTTTAGAGATAAAAATAATACAATCATTGAAGCTGTAGCACCAATGATTAATGGAAACGTAACTGTGAAGTCTGGTGACAAAAACCTCTCCACTTCCATGGAAGGAACCAATGAAGCCTATGAAACCGTGCGAAACACCAAAGTGCAGCAGGGAAGATTCATCAGTGCTTTGGATGTCGAACGCAGACAAAAGGTGGCTTTGATCGGTACTTTTATTGCACAGGAGCTTTATCCGAACGGCTCGCCCATAGGAAAAGAAATTAAAATCAACGGCGATCTGTTTACGGTAGTAGGTCTTTTGGAGGTCAAATCCAACTCAACAGCGCAGTCTCAGGATGATAAAGTAATTATTCCATATACAACTGCCAAGAGACTGCTAAAGAATGCGAATATCAGAAACTTCTATATTCAGGCAAAAACTTCGGAAACTGTAAATGATGCAATGACTACTTTACAGGACTTCCTGTTTAAAACGTTTAATAGTACGGATGCCTATCGAGTATTTAACCAGGCAGATATGCTTGAGAGCATCAATAGTACGACTCAGACGATGACCCTGATGCTTGGTGGAATTGCAGGGATCTCTCTTTTGGTCGGAGGGATCGGAATCATGAACATCATGCTGGTATCCGTAACTGAGCGTACAAGGGAAATCGGAATCAGAAAAGCGATTGGTGCCAAGAGACGAAGCATACTGAGCCAATTCCTTATTGAAGCTATCGTTGTCAGCTGTATCGGAGGAATTATCGGTGTCATTCTGGGCTTTGTTTTTTCCAACGTTATAGGAAATGCAATGAAAATTGCAGCGGATCCGTCTGTTCCGGTAATCCTGATCTCCTTTTCGTTCTCTGTATTTGTTGGGGTATTCTTCGGTTGGTATCCTGCGAATAAGGCATCCAGGCTGAATCCAATCGAGGCACTTAGGGTGGAATAAGGCTAAGTTCCAAATGAAGTTATTAATGCAGCGTTTTAAAGTTAATTTAAAGCGCTTTTTTGTTTCCAAATAGAAAGGTAATGTAATTATTCAAAAATATTTATAAAAGAAGAAGGATTTCTTGATTTCACATAGAATAATAATTATATAAATGTAATCGAGTGCATAAATCTTACGAAGGAGTAAACAATGGCAGCTACGGTGAAAGATGTCGCAAAGCATGCAGGCGTATCTACAGCAACGGTCTCCCGCGTAATCAACGATGACCCGAGAATCAGTGAAGGTACACGGGAAAAGGTTCTGAAATCCATCGAAGAACTGGATTATAAAATCAACAGCATCGCAAGAAGCCTTAAAACCAATAAGACTTACACCATCGGCTTTATCTGTCCGGAGCTTGCCAACAACTTCTTCATGTCGGTCGCCAAAGGTGTTGAGGACGAAATTAGAAAGCAAGGCTACAGCGTTATCGTGTGTAACTCCAATGAAAGCATTGAAGAAGAAAAGGAACGCTTCAGGCTTTTAACAGAAAAATGTGTGGATGGAATGATTGTTATTCCCGCCTCCAATGAAGGTTCACACTTCAATCTATTCAAGGAATCACGCATACCGGTTGTGCTCGTTGACCGTCTGGTGGAAGGTTTTCAGGCAGATGCGGTACTGGTGGATAATATCAACGGCTGCTATTCTGCGGTTGAATACTTGATTAACAAAGGCCATCGCAGGATTGGTTTTATAGGCGGCGACATGCGCCTGACTTCTGCCAGGGAAAGGTATGAAGGCTATACAAGGGCCTTGGCGGATTATTGCATACCTATTGAGGATTGCATTATAAAGTTTGGTGATTTTCATGCCCAAAGCGGTTACGAGATGATGAAGCAGCTGATGCATGGAGAAAATCCACCGGAGTATGTCTTCATTTCAAATTATTTCATGCACATCGGCGCTACAAAATACCTGATGGAGAAGAATTCCCAACTGAACCACAAAGTTTCCATTGCCAGTTTTGATGACATGGAACTGACCTCCATCCTTGGATTTTGTGATGTGATTGTAGACCAGCCGATTTCCGAAATCGGTTACAAAGCTGCGGAATTGCTGATGGAGAGAATGAATGGAACAGATAGTATTTTCCCGCAAATAGTAAGATTCAAGACAAACTTAAAAATAAAATAAATATGGATGCTTGCGTCTAGTGGCAGGCATTTATATATAGACAAAATGTAATCGATTACATACAATTTGGAGGGTCAAGATCATGGCGAATATTAAAGATTTAAAGGTAAACCAACCGGTAAACAGACTTCAGGGCGCGCTTCCGAAGATTGGTATACGTCCGACCATTGACGGCAGAAGAAGAGGTGTTAGAGAATCACTGGAAGTACAAACAATGAATATGGCAAAGTCAGCAGCAAAACTGCTTACAGAAAACCTTCGACATGCGAATGGAACGCCTGTAGAATGCGTGATCGCTGATACTTGCATTGGAGGAGTTGCTGAATCAGCAAAATGTGCTGAAAAATTCGCTCGCGAAGGCGTTGGTGTATCCATCACAGTAACTCCTTGCTGGTGTTATGGCTCTGAAACCATGGATATGGACCCGTTTATACCCAAAGCCGTGTGGGGATTTAACGGTACAGAGCGTCCCGGGGCTGTTTACCTTGCCGCTGTGTTGGCCGGACATAATCAGAAAGGTCTGCCTGCTTTCGGAATTTACGGAAAGGATGTACAGGATGCGGGAGACACTACGATTCCGGCGGATGTTAGTGAAAAACTATTGAGGTTTGCAAAAGCCGGATTAGCAGCAGCTGCGATGAGAGGTAAATCCTATCTTTCCATGGGTTCCGTATCCATGGGGATTGCAGGGTCTATCGTGAATGAAGAGTTTTTCCAGGATTATCTCGGCATGCGGAACGAATACATCGATATGTCTGAATTCGTCAGAAGAATTAATGAAGAGATCTATGATAAGGAAGAATTTGAAAAAGCACTGAAATGGGTGAAAGAAAACTGCAGGGAAGATGAAGATAAAAATGCTCCTGAACAGCGGACATCAAGAGAGAAAAAGGATAAGGACTGGGAATTCGTCGTCAAGATGACCATGATTGCAAGAGACTTAATGATCGGAAATCCAAGGCTTGCCGAATTGGGCTTCGGAGAAGAAGCATTGGGACATAATGCGATAGCCTCGGGTTTCCAGGGTCAAAGGCAATGGACAGACCATTTCCCCAACGGAGACTTTATGGAAGCAATCCTGAACTCATCCTTTGACTGGAATGGCATCCGGGAAGCCTTTGTAGTAGCAACTGAAAATGACAGTCTGAATGGCGCAGCAATGCTCTTTGGGCACCTTTTGACCAACACTGCGCAAGTTTTTGCCGATGTAAGAACCTATTGGAGTCCTGAAGCTGTTAAGCGTGTTACGGGAAAAGAATTGACCGGACTTGCAGCAAACGGAATCATTCACCTGATCAATTCAGGGTCTGCCGCACTGGATGGCTGCGGCCAGCAATCCATCGATGGAGAACCTGCCATGAAGCCCTTCTGGGAAATAACACCGGAAGAAGCAGGAAAATGTCTGGATGCAACAGTGTGGGGACCTGCAGATGCCGGATATTTCAGAGGCGGCGGCTATTCATCCACTTTCCTGACAAAAGGCGGGATGCCTGTAACAATGTCCAGAATTAACCTGGTAAAAGGTCTCGGACCTGTACTGCAAATCGCAGAGGGTTATACGGTTGAACTGCCTGAGGATGTGAACAAATTACTGGATGAACGTACCAACCCTACCTGGCCTACCACCTGGTTTGCGCCAAGACTCACTGGAGAAGGAGCATTCAAGGATGTGTATTCGGTTATGGCAAACTGGGGGGCAAACCATGGTGCATTCAGCTATGGACACATCGGTGCGGACTTGATTACGCTCGCTTCAATATTAAGAATTCCTGTCTGCATGCATAATGTTCCCGAAGAAAAGGTTTACAGGCCAAGTGCATGGTATGCTTTCGGCACAAAGGACCTGGAGGGACAGGATTATAGAGCCTGCCAGAACTATGGGCCTTTATACGGAAAAAAATAAAAAATAATTTGATAAAACTCATCCCAGTGTCATCCTTCTCTTGAAAATAGATGAAGATGAACACCTAAAAGCCCTTCTATGTAGCATAGAGGGGCTGGAGATGAGACTAAGGAGGTCAATCAATCATGTTGAAGGGTATCCCTAAAATAATATCCTCTGAACTTATGAAGATTTTGATGGACATGGGACACGGAGATGAGATTGTAATCGCTGATGGGAATTTTCCGGCGACAGCTTATGGGCAAAGACTTGTAAAATGTGATGGTCACGGCGTACCGGAGATTCTGGATGCGATCTTAAAATTCTTCCCGCTGGATGTTTACGTCGAAAGACCGGCGGCATTGATGGAAGTTGTGCCAGGAGACGATACCAAGCCGGTGATTTGGGAAGAATACGATGAAATTATTAAAAAACATGATTCAACCTTTAAAGGCTTTGAGTCCGTAGAGCGTTTTGCATTCTATGAAAGGGCGAAAAAGGCTTTTGCTGTTGCAGCTACAGGAGAATCGGCCTTATATGCCAATATTATATTGAAAAAGGGTGTTGTGGTTGATTAGTCTGTAATATTGTTTGAGCTGGGGGGAGTAAGCAATGGGAGAAGTATTGAAAATGCTGGCATTTGATTTCGGGGCAAGCAGCGGAAGATCCATTCTAGGAGTCTATGACGGAAGACAACTGACCATTGAAGAAATGCATCGGTTTTCCAATGATCCTGTAGAGATCAATCACTGCCTTCACTGGGATGTATTAAGGCTATTTTTTGAGATCAAACAGGGAATACTCAAGTGTCTTCAAGCAGGACACCGGGATATTTCCTCCATCGCCGTAGACACCTGGGGAGTTGACTTCGGACTTTTGGATGAACAGGGGAACCTGCTGGGAAACCCTTACCACTACAGAGATCAGCGCACCCAAGGAATGATGGAAAAGGTATTCAAATTGATTCCAAAGGAAGCGCTATATGAGAAAACAGGCATCGAGTTTATGTGGTTTAATACCATTTTACAGATATATTCAATGAAATTTCACCAATCACCTCTTTTAAAAGAGGCAAAAACACTGCTGTTGATGCCGGATCTCTTCCATTACTTTTTAACGGGAAGGAAAACCTCTGAATACAGCATTGCAAGTACGACTCAGCTCATGGAGGCGGAAAAGGGAACATGGTCTGACGAAATCATTGCAAAGCTTGGATTACCTCGTGAGATCTTTACAGACATCGTGCCATCGGGAACAGTTATTGGAGAACTGTCCGAAGGTATTGTAAAAGAGTTGGGGGCTTCATGGATCAAGGTGGTTGCCGTAGCCGGCCATGATACGCAGTGTGCCATTGCTTCTGTTCCAGCGAAAGAGGAGGATTTTGTTTTTATCAGCTGCGGGACCTGGTCCTTGATGGGGGTGGAAACAGATCAACCAGTGATCAACGAGAAAAGCAGTACCCTCGGATTCACCAATGAGGGCGGTGTCGGAAATAAAATCACGTTGTTAAAAAATATCATGGGACTCTGGCTGGTTCAGGAATGCAAAAGGCAGTGGGAAAAAGAAGGAGAAAAGGTCAGTTTTGCAGAATTAGAAAACATGGCGCATGAGGCAGAACCCTTTGCCTCTTTTATCGATCCTGATGATCATTCCTTTATTTCTCCGGGCAATATGCCGGAAAGAATTAGAGAATACTGCAGCAAAACGAACCAGAAGGTGCCGGCATCCAGAGGAGAAATCGTTCGGTGCATTGCTCAGAGCCTCGCTTTGAAATACAGGATGACGGTAGAAAACCTGGAGCAATTGCTTGGAAAGAAACTTCCAGTGGTGCATATGGTCGGTGGAGGGATCAAAGATCGGATGCTTTGCCAGTTTACTGCAAATGCGACCGCACGAAATGTAGTTGCTGGACCTGTGGAAGCGACCTCCATAGGAAACCTGATGGTTCAGGCCATGGCTTTGGGAAAGGTTAAGGATTTAAAAGAGATCAGAAGCACTGTTGCAGCGTCTTTTCCGACGGAAAACTTTAAACCTACGGATACGGCATCGTGGAATGATGCTTATAATCGATTTAAAAACATTATTGGTTAAGAAGATCTTAAATCCCTTTGAAGATAGACAATTGTATAATGGAAAAGATTGAAATTGTTTTTTCTCAATCATTCCGGTACTTTGCTACATCGGTCAGCTCCTTGTATAGGAGGTCTTTAACGGATTATGTAAAAATATCAATTGACCAGCCCGGCTTACAATGAATAAACTTAGAAAGAAGGGTTTGTTTCCGTGAGCCTGGCCGGGACTTTCCTTTACTTATACTTAAAATATGAGTGATTCTTATTTGTTGAAAAAACCGGACATACATTGATTAGATACTATAGAACCCTGTATATATAATTAAGAGGTCTTGGAATTGGGGTTGAATAATGTATAAGATTCTGATTGTAGATGATGAATCCTTTGTGAGGGAAGGAATAAAAGAGAATATCGACTGGAAGAAGCATGGCTTTGAACTTGTATGTGATTGTGAAAACGGGCTTGAGGCTATGGAGGCTGTCGATAAATTTAAGCCGGATATTGTTCTCACGGATATCTGCATGCCTTTTGTAGACGGCTTGGAGCTTACGAGATATATCGTAGAAAAGTATCCGTGGATCAAGGTGGTCATCCTTACTGGGTACGACGAATTTGAATATGCTCAGCAGGCTGTAAAACTTAAAGCCTTCGACTATATGCTAAAGCCCATTACCGCCAATGAACTTCGAAAGGTTTTAGACAAGCTGAAAACTGAGCTTGATGAGGAGTATGACAAACTTGAAGACCTCAACAAGCTGAAAAAGCTGCTAAGAGAAAGTCTGCCGCTGCTGAAAGAACGTTTTCTGAACTGTCTGCTGCAGGGAACACTGAAAAGTTCGGAAATAAAGGAGAAGTTTGAGTATTTCAACATTCATCTTGCAGGAAATACCTATCTGGCGTTGACCGTTGATATTGACGATTATGGCGATCTGAAGCTGGCGCATCCGGAGACAGATGCCGGGCTTTTTCAGTTTGCCGTCTATAATATATCTGAAGAAATACTTTCGCAAAAGCAAAACTGTATTGTTTTTCAAAACAATACTGAGAAAACAGTCATTATTTTAGGGAACGAAAATGAAAGAAGTTTACAGGAGTCAGCAATCGGCATAAGCGAGGAAATTCGGCAGGCTGTAGAAAAGTATTTGAAATTTACTGTTACCATCGGAATCGGAAAAACGATTTTGAGTATCAGTGACCTTTACGACTCTTACAAATACGCATTATCCGCATTGGATTACAGGTTTCTGCTTGGAAAAAACCGTGTGATTAGTATCCATGACATGGAAGGAAGCCTTGTTGAAAAGTCTGCTTACAATAAGGAACTCGAGCTGAAACTGGTTTCTGCAGTTAAAATCGGTACTGCTGAAGATATTGACAATATCACGTCACAATTGATACAAAACCTCAAGGAGTCCTATACCTCGATCAATAAGTGCTATTATCATGTACATCAAATTGTAATGTCCGTAATTGGTGCGCTTAATGAACTGGGTCACTCTGAATCAGAGGTTTTTGGAGAGAACAGAACACTTCTGACAGAGGTTTACCAGTTCAAAACCCTGGAAGAAACAAAGCTGTGGCTGGATAATCTTTTTAAAAGAGCCTCTGAATATTTGAGGGGAAGAAGGAATGATTATTACCAGACCCAGGCGGAGAAAGCGGTTGAATATATTAAGAGCAAATATGACGATCCGGACATTTCGCTCAACTCTATCTGTAAACACTTACTAATGAGTACCAGCTACTTCAGCTCCATTTTTAAAAGTCATACCGGACAAACTTTTGTAGAGTATCTTACCAAGGTCAGGGTTGAAATGGCAATGAAACTGCTGAAAGGAACAAATTTGAAGACTTATGAGGTCGCTGAAAAGGTCGGATATAAAGATCCTCATTATTTTAGTATGATTTTCAAAAAAACGTTAGGCTGTACACCCTCGGATTATAGGGAGAGACTCTGATGGGAGAAATCAAGTTAAACGGTATGCTTGAAAAAAAGCTTGGGGTTTTCAAACGCCCAAGCTTTAAAAGTATTCAATCCAGTATTGCAGTCGCTTTTTCCTGCTTGATTATAGCGATTATTTTAGTGATGGCTTTTTTATCCTACAGGCTGAATTCGGATTCGGTGGAGAATAATTCTCAGGAATATACGTACCAGTTGATTGAACAGGTCAACACCAACATCGAATCTTATATCAACTATATGGAAAACATCTCATCCATGGTTCTGGATAATTATGATATCAGAGAATATTTATCTCAGGAATCTGAACTGGATAGAGAAAAGAACGAGCTTCAGGAGCAAAAAATATCAGCGCTGTTTAAATCCATCATCAATGCACGAAAAGATATTTCCTCTATCATGATTTTCGGGTATAACGGCAAGTTCATATCCAATCGAAGAAATATCAAGTTGAATGAGAACAATGCACCGAAGAACCAGAGCTGGTACAAGAAAGCGGTAGAAGCCGGCGGAAGGGCTGTCGTCTCATCTTCCCATGTTCAGAATGTGATTGAAGACGAGTACCGCTGGGTTGTATCCCTGAGCCGGGAACTGACAAGCGCTGACGGAAAGAACAAGCTGGGAGTGATCAATGTTGACTTGAATTACAGTGTCATCAACAACATGTGTAATAAAATAAAACTGGGGAAAAAGGGATACATCTTTATTGTAGACAACGAAGGCAATATCGTCTATCATCCGCAGCAGCAGTTGGTTTACAGCAACATCAAGACCGAACAGATCGACCGGGTCCTTAAATCCACAAGCAGCAGTTTTATCCTTAATGAAGGCGGCCAGAAAAAAATGTATACCATTAAGGAACTGAGTCAGACCGGGTGGAAAATCGTCGGTGTCGCCTATGTGGATGAACTGGTTGCAAACAAGCGGACCATCCAAGCTTATTATTTGCTTGGAGGAATCGGTTTTTTGGTCCTTACGATTATTCTATCCATTGTGATATCCTCCAGAATATCAAAGCCTGTGAAACGCCTGGAAGCGTCAATGAAAGAAGTGGAGAAGGGAAACTTTAATATTCAGGTGGATATTGCGAGCTCCAATGAGATTGGGGAACTCAGCAGAGCCTTTAATATCATGACTTCGGAGATCAAGGAGCTTATAAAGCAGAATATGAAGGAGCAGGAACTAAAAAGAAAAAGCGAACTGAAAGCGCTGCAGGCACAAATCAATCCCCATTTCCTATATAATACGCTGGACTCCATCATATGGATGGCAGAGAGTAAGAAATCAGAAGAGGTTATTCTCATGGCATCTGCCCTGGCAAAACTATTCCGGCTGAGTTTGAGTAAAGGGGAGGAAATCATCACCATCGGCACAGAAATTGAACACATTAAAAGCTACCTTACCATTCAGCAGATGCGATATAGAAATAAGCTAGATTTTGAAATCGATGTGGATGAAGACATCCGACAAAATAAAATTTTAAAGATCATCCTGCAGCCGCTGGTGGAAAATGCGATTTATCATGGCATCAAGAACAAAGCGGAAGTAGGTACTGTCAAGATTAAAGGAAAACGGGATGGAGACAGGATTCTTCTTCAAGTCATCGACAACGGAGCAGGGATGACTCCCGAGGAAATCGAGACGATTTTCAATAAAAAGGAAAGCTCGGTTCGAGGAAGCGGCGTAGGAGTCAGGAATGTAAACGAGCGGATAAAACTCTATTTTGGGGATGACTATGGATTGAGCTTTGAGAGCGAGATCGACCGGGGAACTGTTGCAAATCTTCGGCTTCCCGTCATGGAGTAGCGGAATGAAGGTGAAGTTTGGAGGTTAAAATGAAGCATACGATAAAAATTGCTTTGGCCGTATTAATCGCTGTGAGTATAATCACCGCAGGAGTTATCGTATTTAAAAGCGTAATTTCCAAAGGTGCTGAACAAAACATTCGGATCACGGTGGTTTTTAAATCCCTGAATGAAGGAATGGAGTTTTGGGATGTGGTACAGGCCGGGATTGATGTTGCTGCAAAAGAATTTGGAGCCAAGACGGAAGTTCTGGGGGCAAAATATGAACGGGAGATTTCCAGACAAATCGAAATCCTCGATGGCGTGATAGAAAAAAAGCCGGATGCCATCGTGCTGGTAGCGGCTGATTACAATCAGCTGGTTCCTTCTGTTAAAAAGATTAAAAGTGCAGGAATCAAACTGATCACCATCGATTCCGGAATCAACAGCGATTTGCCGGAAAGTTTCATTGCCACAGATAATGTACAGGCAGGAGTGAAGGCTGGCTTGGAGATGGCGAAATTGGTAGATAAAGATTCCGAAGTAGCTATCCTAAGCCATGTAAAAGGTACCGCCACAGCCATTGAAAGAGAACAGGGTGTGAGAAAGGGGTTAGCCCAAAGCAAAATCACCAGAATTGAAGACACCTTGTTTTCTGAGAATAATCAAGAAAAGGCGACAAGCATAATTAAGCAGCTTTTGTATGATAAACCTCAAACAGCAGGAATCGTATGTCTCAATGAAACATCAACCCTGGGCGCCGCGCGGGCCATTAAGGAATTGAATCTGGCTGGAAAAGTAAAACTCGTCGGCTTTGATGGTTCAATCAATGAAGTTAAACTCATTGAAAAAGGTGTCATTCAGGCTACCGTGGTACAGAAGCCCTTCAATATGGGGTATACCGGGATAGAAATGGCTGTCCGATCCATCAAGGGAGAAAAGATAAAGAAAAGAATTGATACAGGATCGGTGATCGTTACAAAAAACAATATTTACAGTCCGGAAAATGAAAAGCTGCTATTTCCTTTTGTAGATAAATAAAACAAGTTTTGATGCCTTCGTGTAAACAATGCACGGAGGCATTTTTTTTGTGTAAATTTTTAAACCAAAAATAGAAGATATTCTATTAAGATATAGCGTACAAAGCAGTATGATAAGGATGCAGCACAAATGCAGCACTTCAAAATGTTAAGTCAAAAATTTCAATATATAAAATGAAAAGTTTCAAAATCATTATTCCGTTCTAGTGTTTACGTGCAGGTATTATGAGGATTAGAGGTGATCGTGAATGGGCGTAGTCCTAGTATCAATGGAAGGAATCGAAAAGAACTTTCCCGGAGTCCATGCTCTGAATCAATGCAAATTTGTTCTGCGATCCGGAGAAGTTCATGCCCTGATCGGAGAAAATGGAGCAGGCAAGTCAACATTGATGAAAGTTTTAACCGGCGTATATTCAAAAGATTCAGGCCACATTTTCTATAAGGGAAACGAGGTGGAAATCAATACACCTAAAGCAGCCCAGGAGTTAGGGATCAGCATCATTCACCAGGAACTGAACCTGATGCCCCATCTGACTATTGCCCAGAATATCTTTATCGGACGTGAGCCAAGGGCAAAAGGTGTAAATTTTTTCTTGAATGAAAAGGAGATCAACCAGAAAACAAAAGAGCTGTTAAATAAGATGCATTTGAACCTCGATCCGACAACCAAGGTATCCGATCTCACCGTTGCCAAGCAGCAAATAGTTGAAATTGCAAAAGCGCTTTCTTTCAACGCTGAAGTACTGATCATGGACGAGCCCACTGCCGCCTTGACAGAATCTGAGATCGATGAACTGTTCAATATCATCCGTCAGCTCCGCAGCAAGGGGACAGGAATTGTGTATATATCGCACAGAATGGATGAATTAAAAAAGATCTGTGATACCGTAACCGTAATGCGCGATGGATGCTACATTGATACCCGGGATATGAAGGATGTGACCATCGACGACATTATTAAGATGATGGTTGGCAGAACCATCTACGATTCGTCACCGGAAGTACCTGATGAGACAAGCCGGGAAGTGGTTCTGGAGGTTAAGAACCTCAACCGCGGGAAAAGTATACGCAATGTCAATTTTCAACTGAAAAAAGGCGAGATCCTAGGATTCGCAGGATTGATGGGAGCAGGGCGAACCGAGGTGGCGAGAGCCATTTTCGGAGCAGATCCGATTGACAGCGGAGAATTTTATATCCATGGGAAAAAGGTAAATATTAAGAGTCCTGAGGATGCTGTACGATTCGGCATCGGTTATCTGTCGGAAGATAGAAAAAGATATGGACTGGCTTTAGGCATGGATGTAGAAACCAATGTTGTCCTTACATCCTTTAAAAAATTCCTTGGCTTCCTTGGCTTTGTGAACAGCTCCAATACGAAAGCTACAGCTGTTAACTACGTAGAAACGTTGAGAATAAAGACCCCCGGTATTGAGCAGAAGGTTAAAAACCTTTCCGGAGGAAACCAGCAAAAGGTGGTTATCGGAAAATGGCTGACCCGGGATTGTGACATCCTGATCTTTGATGAACCGACCAGGGGCATCGACGTAGGCGCCAAGAGTGAAATTTATAAACTCCTGAATGATCTTGCACAGCAAGGAAAATCAATCATCATGATTTCATCGGAATTACCGGAAATCCTTCGTATGAGCCATCGTGTCATGGTGATGTGCGAGGGTCGGATTACAGGAGAGTTGAGTGTCTCAGAAGCATCCCAGGAAAGGATTATGAGTCATGCAACCAAGCGAGGCGCTTAATAGTATCAATTCAAAAACCAATTTATTCGGAGGTTTAAAGCGATGGAACTAGGAATGAATTTAAAGAAGCCGCTCTTAAAGTCAGATGCTACGCAAAAGTTACTGGCTTTTGCAGGACTGATCTTCTTGTTTGTCGGCTTTTCACTGGCATCACCCAATTTCTTTAAGTTTGACAACATTGTTTCAATCATCCTTGCAACCTGTGTAAACGGTGTGCTTGCGCTGGGTGTAAGTTTTGTTATCATCACTTCAGGGATTGATCTATCCATAGGTACTGTAATGACTTTTTCGGCGGTAATGTCCGGAGTGTTTATTACCTTCATGAAGCTGCCGATTCCAATTGGAATTATCGGAGGGATCCTTGCAGGAGCTGCGTGCGGTATAGTAAATGGTGTGACAATCACAAAAATGAAGATCCCGCCCTTTATCTCAACCCTGGGTATGATGATGATCACCAAAGGCCTCTCACTGGTCATTTCGGGCACGAAACCAATTTACTTCAATGATTCGCCTTTTTATCGACAGATTTCAGTAGGTTCCATTCTTGGGTCCATGATTCCGGGCTTTGAAATCCCCAATGCAGTGCTGATATTCTTTGCTGCTGCTATCATCGCCAGTATCTTATTAACGAAAACCGTACTGGGAAGATACACCTTTGCACTGGGAAGCAACGAAGAGGCAACACGTCTTTCCGGTGTAAACGTAAACTTCTGGAAAACCACAATTTACACACTCTGCGGTGCGTACTGCGGATTGGCAGGAATTCTGATGTCCTCAAGATTAAATTCTGCGCAGCCGGCCCTGGGACAGGGATATGAATTGGACGCTATCGCAGCGGTTGTAATTGGGGGTACGTCACTAAGCGGAGGAGAAGGCACCATCATCGGCACTATCATCGGAGCCTTCATCATGAGCGTATTAACCAATGGACTTCGCATCCTCTCAGTTCCTCAGGAATGGCAGACAGTGATCACAGGAGTAATTCTTATTCTTGCGGTTTATGCGGATATCGTAAGACGAAAAAAATAAGGCTTCATCAATTCGGGTAGTTGCTCCGGCAAGGAGCTTAACCAATAAAAAATATTCTAGGAGGAGATCTATTATGAGGTTCAACAAAGTATTAACAGTTCTTCTGAGCATGTTGCTTGTTGTATCACTACTGGGTGGCTGTTCAAGTTCAAAACCGGCAGAAGCTCCAAAGACGGAAGCACCAAAAGCTGAGGCTGCAAAGACTGAAGCTCCAAAGGCAGAAGAAAAAAAAGCTGCAGGGAAAATGTACATCCCCGTGATTTCAAAAGGCTTCCAGCACCAGTTCTGGCAGGCAGTAAAGATGGGAGCAGAAAAAGCAGCAAAACAGTATGATGTGGAAATCACATTTGAAGGTCCGGAAAGTGAAGCTCAGGTTGACAAACAGATTGAAATGCTGGAAGCTGCACTTGCAAAGAAGCCGGCAGCGATTTGTCTGGCAGCGCTCGACAGCAAAGCTGCGATCCCGCTTCTAGAAAAAGCAAAAGCTGCAAATATTCCTGTTGTTGGCTTTGACTCAGGTGTTGACAGCGAAATTCCTGTTGCAACTGCCTCTACAGACAATGCTAAAGCCGCCGGATATGCAGCAGATAAAATGGCAGAATTGATCGGCGGAAAAGGTGAAGTTGCTCTTGTAGTTCATGACCAGACCAGTGCAACCGGTGTTGGACGCCGTGACGGATTTGCAAACCGCATTAAGGAAAAATATCCGGACATTAAGATCGTAGATATTCAGTATGGCGGCGGAGATCACTTGAAATCAACAGACGTTGCTAAAACAATCATGCAGGCGCATCCGAACCTCAAAGGCATCTTCGGTTCAAACGAAGGATCCGCAATCGGTGTATTGAACGCAGTAAACGAGTTAAAGAAAGATGGTAAGATCGTAGTCATCGGTTATGACGCGGGCAAGCAGCAAAAAGACGCTGTAAAGAGCGGCAAGATTAATGGTTCCATCACTCAGGACCCTGTAGGTATCGGCTTTAAGGCGGTTGAAGCTGCTGTGAAGGCTGCTAAAGGAGAAAAGATTGAAAAGAACATTGACACCGGCTTCAAATGGTATGACAAAACCAATATGGATGGCGAAGAATTCAAGCCTTTGCTGTACGATTGATTGATAACTGAATTTGAAACCCTTGGATGATAGCCTTGTCCAAGGGTTTTTTGATGCTTTGCCACATAATCATATAGATACAGATGAATTTGTAGGTAATGCTTCAAGCAAAGTATAATGAATAATATCATGCACTTTTTGGGTGATATCCCTGATCTTGATACCAAGTTCTGTACTCAGCCCGAAATTGTAGTCAATTCTGTATGGTTCAATTCCAATCATAAAGCCTTTTACACTTGCCTTGCCAGAGGACCTGTTTCAAACGGCAAATCTTGATACCTTGCAGCCTTGATCCATGTGTAAGCGCCGGGTTTGTTCATATTTGCGTCGTTATCCCCTTCGAAAGGCTTATATGTACTTTGGTTTCCGGAGAACCAGGAATAATCGATTTCCTCTGTTATTTTTCCAGGATTGAAAGTTTCGATTTTTCCGTCTGAAAAATAGGCGAGGGGATCAACGTATAAAGTGCCCAGAGTTTGTAATTGTTGAAAATACCGTAGGTTAACAGGTTCCCATAGCCATTGCCGATACTGAAGTAATCCTTGTAATATTCCGCTATGGAAAAGACATCAGGGGTCATTTTATCAACAATGAACAGGTATATTTTCTGGAGCAAGGACTTAATCTTGATGATTTTATCTATGGTAGGCGGTGTCGTTATTCCACCAATATAGACTCCGTGGCTGTGGGGAACCTTACCACCCAGGACAGCCAGCATTTCATGAGCGCTCCGGCTCATTTCCAGGGATTCGAAATAGTGTCGGCTTATTCTCGATGTAATATTGTCAGGAAGTCGGAAATCAGCATGTTCTAAGGGTAGAGGGGAGTGATGTCAGGGAGCCTCACAAAAGCAGGAGTTGTATACTGGTAGAAATGCCGGATATGGTTTTGAATATACTCACAGCCATGGACAATATCCCTAAGAATTTTTGTAAAAGAAAATGCCTTCTTATGGATAAGTAATTTACCATAGGAAGGCACTTTTAGACCTGTTTTGGAAATTAGTGCTCATGATGTTATTCCGCAGCTTGTGCGTCTGCCTTCGTTACATGAACTGTACCATGCGGGTGCTGGGGTGGTGCATAGATAGAGTATAATTTAAGCGGTATTTTACCTGTATTGAATAAATTATGCCATTTACCCGCAGGGATGATGAACGCATAGTCATCCTGGACATTTGCTTGAAAATTCAATCTGTCTTTATTATCACCCATCTTCACAAGCCCTTGGCCTTGCTCAATACGGACAAATTGATCAAGGTTGGGGTGATTTTCCAGACCTATGTCTTCTCCTACATTGATACTCATCAAGGTAAGCTGCAGATGCTTTCCCGTCCATAATGCAGTACGGAAATTTTTATTTTGCTTCGCAGCCTCATTAATATTTACTACAAATGGTTCAGGCCCATAATCTTTTAATTTGGATGGAGCCTCAGCCTTGACTTGACCAGTATACGGGATAGGTTGAGTCGGAGATTTTTTTGAATAATCCGGGGTATACATTGGCATGATGGGGAAGTAAGGGCATTGGAACATTTGGTTAGCAGTATACATATTGTCGCGGTTAAACACCGTTGGGTTAACGTAATAAGGATTTATTCCGGGCACATTGTACATATTGCTCAATCCTTTCATAATCTTACAATACTATACTATGTTTTATGTCTACAAGATGTTCTTGGGTTCAAGAGGATTAGATATGATAATAATTTGTATGAATAGTTTGCAAGCTAATGATAGATACTTTTAAAGTTGCCACTGGATATTCGGGATTCCCGTACAATGCCTGCAAGAAAGGAGTATGCGGCAATGGTTGTACGAAGCCTTCGACCGTATACTGCAAACTCTGACAGAAGTGCAACGACAACTGTCCAGACTACCTTGAAGAAATAATCAAACTGCATTTGGGTTACAAAAGTAACTTTTCAGTTTCAAAACTGGCCTTTCGATTACAAAAGCTGCGTTTCGTTTACAAATATTCACATGTCAATTACAAACATTGCATTTCGTTTTACAAAGTGGCATCTCGCCTTTCTATTTTCTCTTTTTTATTAAGAAATATTGACTATATCGATAAATATATAATGAATAACATATAATATTTATTGATAATCAATAAATTGAGTGGTAAAATAGAATTAACAATAACTCAATGAGGTGCTTTTTATGAAACGAGGATCAACACTGTTTTTAAAGGCGGCAGTTATTCTTATGGGAGTCCCTGTGCTTGCTTTGTGTGGATTGGGGTTGCCCTGGTTACTGAAAAATCCGGTAAATCCTAATTATGCTCATATGCTATATCCCATTATAATAGGTATATATGTATCTGTAATACCATATTTCGCAGCATTGTATCAAGCTTTTAAACTTTTAAGCTATATTGACAAGAACCAAGCTTTCTCTGAATTGTCTGTGAAAGCGCTAAAGAATATAAAATTCTGTGCAATGACAATCTGCGGTTTGTATGTGGTAATTATGCCATTTGTTTATCTCGTAGCAGAACTGGACGATGCACCAGGTCTCATAATAATGGGAATGGTCCCGATTTTTGCTTCAACGGTAATCGCAGTCTTCGCTGCTGTTCTTCAAAGACTTTTACGAGAAGCGATTGATATAAAATCGGAAAATGATTTAACGGTCTGAGGTGAATAACATGGCGATTATAATCAATATTGATGTGATGTTGGCCAAGAGGAAAATGAGCGTAACAGAACTTTCGGAGAGGGTCGGAATAGCAATGGCGAACGTTTCTATGCTGAAGAATGGAAAAGTAAAAGCTATCAGGCTGTCAACCTTAGATTCAATTTGCAAAGCATTAGAATGCCAACCGGGAGATATTTTAGAGTACAGAAATGATATTTTAAAGAAAGATTAATATAATAATTATTGAATAATCCTTAAAAGGCCGCTAGATTAGCCGTTTCTTGGGAGGTAAAACATGGTTTGTTTTGAAACGCAACGATTGGTTTTTCGTGACTGGAAAGAACAAGATCTAAAGGAATTTCGGATAATGAACAAAGATCCCAGGGTCATGAAGTACTTTACGAAAACACTTACGGAAGATGAAACAGATAGATTTTACAACATAATTCAAGATGAATTCAGAAATTGCGGGTATGGCCTTTATGCAGTTGAAACAAAACATGATAACGGCTTTATTGGCTTTATTGGATTCCATTGGGCAAACTTCAACTCTGAATTCACTCCTTGTATTGAAATCGGTTGGAGACTTAAGTATGAAGCATGGGGAAACGGATTCGCAACAGAAGGAGCTAAGGCGTGCTTAAGCTATGGATTCGAAACATTAAAATTCGATAAAATATATAGTTTCACCTCTAAAATTAATACTCAATCTGAAAGTGTAATGAAGAAGATTGGTATGGTAAAAATTATGGAATTTGATCATCCGAATATTATTGAGGGAAATCCTTTAAGAAAGCATGTTCTTTATGCTGTTGATTTAAAAAGTTGACTTTATTCCTTATCAATATAATTAAAGTTTATCTGATTCACAATCTTTTTATTTTGTACATCGTCAAAATGCGCAACTGCAACAAACAAAAATTATTGAATCAATAGAAATTAAGATTAATAAAGAATAATTACTCGAATCGTTATAAATCTTTATCAGATTCCGGATTCGATAATATAAACTGCTTGTTTTATTTATTATTATTTTTCATTTATAGATGAATTTTGATGAGGCTCTAAAATTCGTTTTAAGGCGTTTTTTAGACAGGGTAATATAAATTCATTACCGGTTTTTTTACTCAAAATACGTTTTAGCCAAAAAACGAAGTAATTTAAGAAGTATAAGCGTAAAGTACTAAAAAGCAGATAAAAAGTACCTGGTTTAAAACTTTAAAAGCGAATTCATATTAATTGTTATAGAAGATTAGAATAAATTGTTCTATGATCAAAAATTTAATTTCAATGATTGAACGTAGTGAACATTGTATCATGGAAATCGCTTAGAATTTAATTGTTGAAACGATTGTGTCGTAAATGTAGCAAACTATAGTTAAACTATAATTTGTGAAGATTTTGTAAAAATAGTTTTGTGAATTAAAATCCTTCCCCACATTATACAAAATTTTTATTTTGTATAATGTACATACAAATTTTCACTAGACAAATAATCTTCTTTCCAATGGTTTTATACTATCCCATTGTTACATTCTTAGTTCACCATATTCTATTATTCTAAGGTCTTGGTATTCTCATCATATTAACTACTTATATACTTTTCATCATCAAGTTAATTTAAACAAAAATTCAGGCCAATTCATGATTTGTTTGTACAGCCCCGATTGTAATTATAGGAATGCTGGCTGTATCTTTTATAAAGAAGCTTTTTAAAATCATAAAAAACTGCGAAACAAAATCACATTGGCTCTTGTTAACAACAAAATTCCGTTTCACAGTTTTAAGGCTTTTTATATAAAGTTCATATCAGGTCTGTGGTTAATCCACATCATCATTAATGAATTCAACCTCAACGGCTTTTCCTATCACGACTTCCGTCCCCGGCTTATATTCCTGTGTTGCAGAGACTCCGTTTCCTTTTACCTTAATATTCAAACCAAGGTCATTTAACACCTTTGTTGCTTCATATATTGTCTTACCTGTAAGATTCGGCATCTTAACGGTCATATTCATATTGTTTTTATCCGTGAACAAAACAATCATTGAATTTGCGATGATACTTTCTCCAGGTTTTGGGTATTGCCCTGCAACAAGGGCTTTTAGATTCCCTGCATCGCCAATAACCTTATGCTTCAGGTTTAAGCCTGTCAATGTATTGATCGCTTCTTTTAAAGTCTTATTGGTTATATCCGGAGTATTCACTTCCTGCTTCATTCGTACGCGATCTTTATCCGTGTAGTTTCTCTCTACACCAAGATAATTCAGGGTTTCCTCAATAATTTTTGCGGCAGCAGGCGCAGCAACGGAACCACCAAAATGAGATTTTTGGCTGGGATAATCTATCACAACCAATACGTTGATGACAGGATTATCCGCTGGTGCAAAGGCTGAAAAGGAAGCGATAAAGTGCTCCGTACTTCTTACGCCGTTCTCAAAGGTCTCCGCGGTACCGGTTTTACCGGCAACATTGTATCCGGGAATATAGGCATTGGTTCCTGTTCCCTCATCTACAACCCCAACCAGATTGTCCTTAATAATATCGGAAGTTTGCTTTGATATTACATTTCGAACGATTTCCGGTTGTGTCTTAAAAACAATATTATTATTTGAGTCCTTCAACTCTTTAATCAGATGCGGTTTATAAAGCTTTCCTCCATTGGCCAGTGCACCGTAAGCAGTGATCAGTTGTATCGGGGTGATTTGAAAGCTTTGCCCGAAGGAAGCAGTAACCATGTCAATCTCTGTGGGCCTTTTCTGGAATATACTTGTGGCTTCTCCGGGTAAATCAATCCCGGTCTTGTCAAAAAAGCCAAAGGCCTTGACATAACTATAGAAGCGATCGATGCCAAGACTTTGAGACAGCTTAACAAAGATCGGATTGCAGGAATTATAAATTGCCTGACTGAAGGTCTCTCTTCCGTGTCCGCCGGGCACATCACAGTTAATAGTCCAGGAAGCTACTTTTACAGGTGCATCCACCACTTCAGTTCCATTAGATATCATGCCTTCTTCAAACCCTGCTGCTGCAGTAATGGATTTAAAGGTGGAACCCGGTTCATAGCTCTCATTGACAGCTTTGTTCCTCCATACGGTTTCCTGCAATTTTTTTATTTTTTCATCTTGCTTTAAATCCTTCCAATTACTTGTATCTAATTTCGAAACACCTACCGGTTCAGCGTAAGGCGTATTTAGATTAAAATCAGGAGCTGAGGCCATGGCCAGGATTTCTCCGTTTCTAGGATCCAGGACGATGACCGTCCCTCCGTTTAAAACCTTAAAATCCTCCATTGTCTTTTTTAATGCCTTTTCAGCATAGTATTGAACCATTTCATCAATGGTCAGGACCACATTCAGTCCGTTTTTAACATCGATATTCTTTTCCTGGACAAAAGGGATCTCCCATCCCCTTTCATCAACTTCACCGATGATTTTTCCCGGTATTCCCTTCAAATACTTTTCAGCGCTCAGCTCAATACCGCTAAGTCCCTGGTTGTCTGTTCCGGTAAAGCCAATTACATGGGCTGCAAGGCTGTTATTGGGATAATAGCGCTTGCTGTCATCTTCAAAATAAACCCCGTTAATTTTATTATCCGTGCACCATTTTTTAAGTGCATTACTGTCTTCCAGTTCCACTTTTCTTTTAATCACTTCATATACGGTGTTTTTCTTTAGTTTTGCCAGTACATCCTTTTTATCAACTTTTAATACATCAGAAAAAATCTGTGCAATCTGATCAGGACTTGTTTTAGATTTACTTAGCAATACTGGATCGATTGCAATGGTTTTGACAGGGATCGATACGGCCAGTTCTTTACCGTTTCTGTCATAGATGGTGCCCCTTTGAGGCGCAATGAGCTGTCCTTTGATCTGCTGTGCAGTAGCCTTGTTTTTATACCTCTGTCCATCCAATATTTGAATCCAAAAGATTCTTCCGACTGCTGCCAGGAACAGCAGGGTAATTAGAACTAATGTAATCACTAGCCTGACTTTTAACTGCTTTTTCGATTTGTTTGATTGTGTATTTTTAGATTGCGTATTTTTAATTTGTTTCTCTTCATTCATCATTTGTATTCACCAAATTATATTATCGGATATTTCGAGCTTCAGGTTAATAATTAATGTAGTTTCAATAGCTGTTTTGTCAATTAAACTGGTTATATAAGCATTTTAGCAGAAAACAACCGCAAAAAGTATTACTTTTATAATTTTGATATTGAAATGATGAATTATAACGATAAATACTCATAAAAAAAGCCCATTTTCAAATGAGCTTTTCAATGGGTTATAATATTTTTTTCAGATCAAGCAAATGATGGATTTCATAGGTTACAGGCAATCCCTTTATATTCGGGTCATGGCCCGGATTATACCAGCAGGTGTCAATTCCAAAGTTGATTCCCCCTTGAATATCCGAACTTAAAGAATCCCCTAGGATTAATGTCGAATTTTTTTCGGTATGCTGAATCTTTTTAAAGGTATACTCAAAGATCCCTTTATCCGGTTTTTGAGAGTTTGCTTCTTCTGAAACGATTAAATGCTGAATGTACCTGTTGATCAAGGAATTTTCCAATCTGGCATATTGAACTTCCTTGATGCCGTTTGTGATAATTACAAGGCGGTACTTCCCGGAAAGATATTTGCAGAGTTCTTCCGCACCTTCCAATAAAAATGTTCCTTCTGAAAGGAAATTCACATAGGCGCTGCTGACTTCACAGAAATCCGCATCCAGACTGCATTCTGAAAATAATCGTCTGAATCTTTGGATTTTTAATTCCTTGGAAGTGATTTTACCCAGTTCAAGGTCCTTCCACAGCTGGATATTGATTTTTTTATACTTTTCTGTGAGAATGTCATAGCTTTCACTAAACTTATAATATTCAAAAAGCTTTTCCAAGGCATGGCTTTCAGCCATTTCAAAGTCAAACAGTGTTCCGTCTGCATCCAATAGTATTACTTCGTATTTCATTTTGGCTCCTAAACGATAATTATTGTTACGGTCCGATTTTTCCTTCCCGCCAATGTTTTCTACATAATGAAATATAACTTTCATTGCCTCCGATTTGAACCTGTTCCCCCTCATACACCGGTTTTCCGTTTAAAAGGCGCGTATTCATGATGGCTTTTTTCCCACACCAGCAAATGGTTTTAAGCTCTTCGATACTGTCTGCCAAAGCCAGTAAGGTTTCGCTTCCGGGAAACAGCTTACCTCTGAAATCACTTCGAAGTCCATAGGCAATGACCGGGATATTTAAATCATCAACGATCAGACAAAGCTGTTTTGCCTGATCAGAGGTCAAAAATTGTGCTTCATCCACTAGCAGGCAATCTATTTTTTGATTCTTTGATTCGGTATTTACCAGTTCGAATAAGTCCGTATCACTATGAATAAGCGTTGCCTCAGCCTCCAAGCCTACTCTTGATTTTACAATTCCCATCCCTTCTCTTACATCAATGGCCGGCTTGATTAAAAGGATGTTCTGCCCTCTTTCTTCATAGTTGAATTTTACTTGAAGTAATTGGGTTGTTTTTCCGGCATTCATTGCCGAGTATCTAAAATATAACTTTGCCATAAATTGACCCCCAGTGTTTAATGACTTTTATATTTTACATCACAAAAAAGCGAAAACCAAGAGTTTTTAAATATCTTGTCATAATAAACAGGCACCTTTGTTCAAGGGGCCTGTTTGTTAAAAGACTATTGGATGATCAATTCATACCCTAAGGAATTATTTTTAAATGAATCAGAATCACCGACGATATAGGCTGTCATATATTTTAAATGATCTTTAATTCCCGCATAAAGCTCTTCGTTCAGTGTTTCTGTAAATTCAACCGTCTTCTCAGCCTCAATTAAAGTCGTTGTCTCAGCCATTAAAAACAATTTGTCTGCCGACCAACGATAAATTACATTTCTGTCCGCGTCCAATAATGCAAAATCATATTTCTGTCCGGAAGTATGTTGAATTACGACAGGCTCTTTAGAGAGGTTGGTAATTGTCAATTTCAGCTCCAAACTGTTTTCTTTTATTTCAGCCGAAGGTTTAACCACTACCTCTGCGTTCAGTTTTTCAAGGACAGTCATCAGCCTCTCGATCACAACAGCTGCTTCAGCGCGGGTACTGCCATTCAGCGGATAGAACATGTTTCCGTTTTTTCCGTTCACGATTTTTAACAGCACGGCTTCAACGATATCGTTTTTATAAATAGAAGTGATCTTGTCATCATCGTCAAAGGGTGCCGGCATCATTTTAATCAGCGCATAGTTTCCGCCTGTCACGTTCTTAAGGGCATTGATGATATAGTGTACCATCTCATCCCGTGGGAGTTCTTGATGAGGCTTAAAAACTCCTTTTGCATCGATAGTATCTGAAACTACAAGGTCATACAGCGCCATTGCACCGGCATCCTCATTGATTACATCGCTATAAAACTCTTTTATATCCGGAGCTTTAAAATACTTGATCTTAATGTCCAGCGCTTGATGAAGCATTTGAACAAATTCCATTCTTGTGATGGTCTTATCCGGAAAGACCTTTCCATCCTTCACGGAAAAAATATTGGTACCGGCATACTTGTTCATCGCTGCTTCTGCCCAATGTCCATTGATATCCATATACTTTATTCTTTGTGCCGTAATTCCGGTTGCAAAAACGGAAACTGTGTTTAATGCCATAGTAGATGCTAAAATCATTGTGATCACTGTTTTCTTCATAATATCCTCCAACGTATTCAAAATTGATTGTTTATGACCGGCTTGCCAGAACGAATATGTTATTTTCATTCTGCTTGATTCCTTTTAATTAGACTAAAGAATTAAAAAAAGGTTCCATAAAATATAGTGAAGGAACCTTTTTTAAGAATTATTCTTTTGTCAGTAATGATGTATCGTCAGCATGACATCCTATCAGATCTTTTTTAGCCCGATTTTTGAATCATTCTTTTTAATAAAATCAAGGTATTCTTCAACCTCCAGAATATTCCCGGCAGCTCCGGGCTTTGTGCAGTTCAGACCTGCAACGGCCGACGCGAAGACAATACACTTTTCCAAGTCCCATTGGTTGATCAATCCCAGCATAAGCCCTGATTTAAAAGAATCCCCAGCCCCAGTCGTATCGACTACATTTTCGATTTTAAAAGGATTCATTTCATAACAATTGGCTTCCCGGTCAATGACATGGAGTTTGTCAGCACCATCGGTCAAAATGATAATGTTTTTTGTAGTTTTATGTAAGGACCGGATCTTTTCTACGGGGTCAATATCTTTATAATTACATTGAAGATAAAAGGAGGATATGATGTTTACATCGGAAAAGGAGACCGGATTTTCTTCATTGACCGCATCCGCTGTAATCACAGTCATTCCATTTTCCTTCCCTTTACGGAAAGCATTGATAGAATCCTGACCATGGTATTCGTCAATGGACAGGAACATGCAATCTTTGATATGTTCCTCCCGAAGCGGCAGCATTTCCATATGATCAAAATACCCGATAATGGTTCTGTCCCCGTCTTTTTCCGCCAGGATTCTGGCATAGGGTGTACGAATGCTGTCTGATTGAACAAAGTAAGAACAGTCAATTCCAGGACGTTTCGCCAATTCTCTGATTACAAAATCCCCTTCCGGGTCTTTTCCAAGTATATTTCCTATAATTCTAACCTGTTTTCCCCATTTGGACAGGAATAATGCAGGTGTAACCGCTTCACCGGCCACAGACGTACTGTCATGAAGAATAGGTTCATAATCTCCCTTGATGGGAAATTTATTGACCTGAATGATGTTATCCTGACACAGCGTACCGTAAGTAACTAGATCCAATTCAATGACCCCCTATAAATTTTTTTAAAACTCAATTCCTTCCCTCGCAGGAATCCCTTTCTGGAAAGGATGTTTGATGCATTTGATTTCCGAAACATAGTCTGCAATTTCTTCGATTTCTTTAGGAACGTTTCTTCCTGTCAAAATCAATTCGACGGGGACAGGCTTGTTTTTGATCATCTCAACAACTTCCTGAACATCCAGAAGCTCATTGCTCAAAACTCCCATAATCTCATCCAGAATCAACAGATCACATTCCTCGCTCTCCATTGCATTTACGGAAAACTCGAAGGCTTGTCTGATTTCCTTTTTTAACTCTTCAATCTCGCTCTGATTTAGATTCCATACAAAACCCTTAGGTTTTTCAAATCGGAAGATTTGAAAGTCCGGTTCCAGTTTCTTGATTGTCTCAAGCTCTCCGGTCTGCCCGCTTTTGAGGAACTGGACCATGAATACCCTGTTGCCCCTGCCGCAAGCCCTGATTCCCTGGCCAATTGCAGCTGTTGTCTTTCCTTTGCCTTCGCCTGTATAAACCTGAATCAATCCACGGTCCATAAATTCCTCCTAATGACTTAACTATATGATTTGTTAAGATACTGATTATTCCTTGATAAGTTTGATTTTCACGATTGTGCGTTTAGGAAATATAAGCCCTATAAAAAGCTATATATCCATCAATATAGTATTATTTTACCAACGCTTTACAGCTTATTCAACTTCCAAAATTTTTATCCTAAAAAGTATTGACACAATACCCCGATGCTAGTATAATTGATTTTGCCGTTAGGGAAATGCGGTCGTGGCGGAACTG
>JAOAAU010000113.1 GCA_026418695.1 Clostridia bacterium | reverse complement strand
TTTTACCTTCGTGTTCACACTGCCAGTCACGGTGGCATATGCCATGAATTCCAGGGACTTCGAAGCCGCAGCGTTCACAGAAAAAGAAGTTCATGGTTTTCCATATGGTTCCGCGCCATAGGTTTTGGTCTATGCGGAAAGTCTGAGTTTTTAAATTTCCTGCAGCGAGAATATAGTTTCCTTCTTCTTGCACTTCGGAAAAATCCATGAGCTGGAATTCTCCAATATAGCTGTTTATTACCTCAATAGATTTGATTAAAACAACTTCAGCCTTATCCATATTGATGACAGAAAACTCTTTCGCGTCGATACCATTGGCTATCACAGTTTTCACGGCTCCTGTCTGATACCCTGTATGGCTGAAGGAGATCGTTCCGGGAGCAACATTCCAGCCTTCATAGTGGTCTGCTTCCACCTTCTGCAGTTCAAGTTTGTCTATATCAAAGCATACGGTATCTGTAGCTTCCGGTTCGTTTCCCTGCATGCGGTAGATAATATCAACACCTGTCACCTTATCTCTGGCGAGGCTTGGAATTTCCCATACAACATGGTTCCATTGGTCGGGTTTCAGGAGAAAAAAGTTCAAGCCTTCTCTTTCATAAGCATCAGGAAGTTTTGCCGCTCCATCATTGTGCAGCTTCATATACATGGAAATCACTCTGAAGCCGGGAAGCGTAGGATAAATCCACACAGAAAGGCGATTGTATTCACCCCAATCCTCTCCCTTGAAAACCCTCCTGCAGACAGCTTCCCCAAAGGGTCTTCCGTAATTCTCCATGTCATCGGGTTTTACATCTGTCTTCCTCTTGGTCTTTGAAGTCAATCGCAGGGACTGTTTGCCGTCAACGCACCTTTCTTGAGTAAAACTCATTTCTCCGACACCCAGATGCTGCCAGGAGGCTTCAGCTTCCATATCATCAAGCAAAACAGACGCCAGAACAGGTTTGTTTAACCATCTGCTGGTGGTTGTCCTGTTAAAATCGATTTCCATAGGTACATGTGAGAGCTGCGATGGTTTGTACATACAACTTCCTCCTAAGTGATAAGATCGGTAATGGGATATATTTGTAAATATTTTTTGTACCAGGCTTGCTGAGAAATGTAGTGCAGTGCTGTGTGGAACAGCTTAACGACATTATAATACTGCTTGGAAGAGAACGAAATGTATAAAGTAACTGAATGGATATATTATTTTACAGAGTTGCAATCCGTCAATTTTCATGAAGGAGCTAATTGGAGGAAAGAGAGTGTTAATCCTTTTGCAAATACTTTTTTCTATAGGATAAGGGAGTCAACCCAACAATGGATTTAAAAGTCCTGCCAAAATGAGTGATGCTTTCAAACCCTACTTTCTCAGCGATATCCGTAATGCTCATTCGCGTACCGGTCAACAATTTGCAGGCCTGCTGAGTCCGAACGTGGTTCAGGTATTCAATCAATGAAAAGCCTGTCAACTTTTTAAAAATCCTGCTAAGATGGAAACTGCTCAAATAGAAATGCTCCGAAAGAGAAGCAAGCGTTAACCTGTTCGAATAGTTCAGATTGATATATTCCACCATTTCGGATATCTTTTTGTGCTGAGGATTCAGAAATTCATGCTGAATTTCCACATTTCGTTCCATATGACGGCGCAGGAAGATCAGCAGCTCTGCCAGCAGGAGTTTGGTATACAAGCCGGACTCTATGGAATTTAGCTGATTTTCAGCTAACATTTTTGAGAGTAAGGCTTGTATGAAATTTTGTTCATCAACATCAAGCTTCAGTATATTTACTTTCTTATGAAAGCATGAAAGCAGGTCTGCATCCTGGGTATGAGGCAGAAGGAATCCCAGAGATTCGCGCTTGAAATTGATCAAAATCCTGTCTACGGCAGGAACGCCTGCATCAATGGTCTTATGCAGCTCATAGGCATCGATGACCACCAGATCGCCTTTCCTGACATGGTAGGTTTTATCTTTAATAAAGTAAAGCCGCTCCCCTTCCAGCAGGTAATAGATTTCATAAGCGTTATGATAATGATTGCCAGGCATGTTGAAATTGCTGGTTGTTCTTTGCCTTTCAATGAAAAAAGGGACTTCAAACCGATCATAGATCCTATTGTTCACTTCCATAAAACACCCCGAAAATTCAAAAACTCTGAAGAAAACTGCTGTCCTAACGGAGCAGCAAGAGAATATTTTAAAATGCCAGCTATCATACTTATTCTATAACTTTCCATATAAAACCACAACAAGATTTGTAGAAAACGAGGAAAATCAGCAAAATATGTACGGAAATTCTAATATTATTGCTGTAAGATGAAACCATGGAAGGTACGAAGTATTGAAGTACCAATAGAAAGAGGATAGCGGGGGATCGCGTATGAAGTTCTACGAAGACAGGGTTTGGGATTTGAACATCGCATATATAGGTGGAGGGTCCAAAGGCTGGGCCTGGGGATTGATGAGTGACCTTGCACTTGAAGAGTCTTTATCGGGAACGGTGAAGCTGTACGATATTGATTATGAAGCAGCTTGTAACAACGAGATCATTGGAAACAGAATGTCAGATATTGAAGGCGTTAAGGGTAAATGGAATTACAAAGCGGTAAGGACATTGGAGGATGCGTTGACAGGCGCTGATTTCGTTGTGATTTCGATCCTTCCGGGAACCTTCAAAGAAATGGCTTCGGATGTTCATGAGCCTGAAAAATTCGGTATTTACCAGCCCGTAGGGGATACGGTAGGACCCGGCGGACTGATGAGAGCACTGAGAACGATTCCGATCTATGTTGAAATTGCGCAAGCAATCAAGCGATTCTCACCCAACGCATGGGTGATCAATTACACAAACCCGATGACATTATGCACCAGAACCCTGTATCAAGTATTTCCGGAGATTAAGGCTTTTGGCTGCTGCCATGAGGTCTTCGGGACTCAGCAGCTTCTAGCCGAAATGCTGGAGGATATGCTTGGCATCAAGGACGTTTCCAGGGATGAAATCAAGATCAATGTCCTTGGTATCAATCATTTTACTTGGATTGACAAAGCTACCTACAAGGGAATGAACTTAATCCCCTTATATAAGGATTTTGTTGATAAATATTATGAAACCGGATATGAATATGGAATCAAGGAAAATTGGATGAACAGTTATTTTACTTCAGCACAGAGAGTGAAATTCGATCTCTTCAGAAGATATGAGATTATTGCTGCGGCAGGAGACAGGCATCTGGCAGAATTCTGTCCTCCCTGGTACTTAAAGGATCCTGAGACAGTAAAGGAGTGGAAGTTTACTTTGACTCCCGTCAACTGGAGAATCCAGAATAAGGCTGAGTTGGAGGAAAAGGCTCAGAGACTGAAAAACGGGTCAGAGTCATTTGTGATCTCGGCAACTGGGGAAGAGGGCGTAAAACAGATGAAAGCACTTTTAGGACTGGGGGATTTTGTAACCAATGTCAACCTGCCTAATCAGGGACAAATGCCGGAGCTGCCAATGAATGCAGTGGTTGAAACCAATGCATGTTTTACCCGGGACGGAATTAAACCCGTATTGGCAGGAACGCTGCCGAAAGCGGTGCAAAATCTTGTCGTAAGGCATGTATACAATCAGGAAACCATCCTGGAAGCAGCCATGAGCAAAAACAAAGAAATGGCTTTCAGAGCCTTTGTAAACGATCCCCTAACAGGAAATCTTAGTTTGAAGGACGCCAAAATACTCTTTGACGCCATGCTGAACAATATCAGGGAATATCTCAAAGGATGGGAATAGAATAATACACAGGGTGTGCATTATAAAGACTTAAGCAGTATATCCTCCATTAGGAATATACTGCTTAAGTTTTGCGTACGCTTATATTTTTATTATCATCATAAAATTCTAATCTGAAAGTTTGTATGAATCATGCAGTCTAAGCATAGCATCATACTATATTTAGACTGCATTTTGTCATATGCCTTCGTATGAAAAGATATTAATATTACACGATCTGAATTGTATTCTCAGATATGGTAACACTTTTTAACATGATGATTTCCTTTATAGTATATTCAATATGCAAATTCCGTTTCTTTTAAACTACCTTGCATACGATCTCTGGAAAGAGTGAATTTTATAATTCGAAAAATATAGCTGGAAAGGGGCAATCCGCATGTTTATTTTAGCTCACGATTTAGGAACCAGCGGCAACAAAGCGACTTTGTACGATTTCGAAGGGAGACTGCGTTCAAGTACGGTTTATGAGTATCCCACCTATTATCCCGGACCGAATTGTGTGGAGCAAGATCCGGAAGACTGGTGGAAAGCAGTATGCGTGTCTACCAGAGAACTCATCGAGAAGGCTGGTATCAATAAGAAAGATATTTCCTGTATAACCTTTAGCGCTCAAATGATGGGCTGCCTACCCGTGGACAAGCAGGGGAATCCGCTAAGGAAGACCATTATATGGGCGGATACAAGGAGTGTCAAACAAGCTGAACAAATGGAAAAAGGTATAGGGATGGAGGCTGTCTACAGAATCACAGGGCACCGGGTCAGCGCCTCCTATTCAGTAGAGAAACTGCTGTGGGTGAAAGACAATGAACCTGAAAACTACAAGCGTATCTACAAGGTTTTGCATGCAAAGGATTATATTATCTTCAAGCTGACCGGAAAAATGGTTACGGATTACAGCGATGCTTCGGGCATGAACCTGTATGATATCAATAAGAAGGAGTGGTCCGATGAAATTATTGATTCCATTGGGATTGAGCGGGGGATGCTGCCTGACGTTCATCCTTCAACGGATATCGCCGGAGGAATAACGCAGGAAGCGGCTGGAGAGATAGGGCTTCTTGCAGGCACCCCTGTTGTCATCGGTGGGGGAGATGGATGCTGCGCAGCCGCAGGTGCGGGAGTATCGGAGGAAGGTAAAACTTATAATGTAGTTGGTTCTTCTTCCTGGATTGCCACTGCTTCGAAGATGCCGGTTTTCGATGAAAGCATGAGGACTTTCAACTGGATTCACCTGGATCCGGCATTGTATTCTCCCTGTGGAACTATGCAAACAGCCGGATACTCCTTCAATTGGCTGAAAAACACCTTGTGCGGACTGGAGGTTCTTCTTGCCAAAGAGAGAAGTATCAATCCCTATGTATTGATTGATGAAAAAATCAATGAATCCGTACCCGGAGCCAATAACCTGCTGTTTTTGCCTTATCTGCTGGGTGAACGCAGTCCACGGTGGAATCCGGACGCCAAAGGAGCCTTTGTAGGGCTGAAGATGACACATACAAATTCGGATATTTACAGATCTGTTCTGGAAGGAGTTGCTTTTAACCTTAAGGTAATTCTTGATATCTTTAATTCATTCAAGCCGGTGGATGAAGTCATTGTCATCGGCGGAGGAGCGAAAGGCAAGGTGTGGATGAGGATCCTGGCAGACATTTGGCAGAGAAAAATTCTTGTACCTGAATATCTGGAAGAAGCAACATCTATGGGGGCTGCCATCTGCGGCGGGGCTGGTATCGGGGTCTTTAAGGATTTCATGGTCATCAACAAATTCAATCCTGTGAAAACCGTGATTGAGCCGAGACCGGAATTCAGTGAAACCTATAACAGGCTTTATGAGGTGTTCAATGAGGCCTACGAGGCTTTGGTCCCGATTTATTCACGGCTTTAATTCATGGTTTAAATGTTTTGATTTCTATAATTCCTGGGGGATATCCCCAGGAATTTTTTGAACATCCTTGAAAACAGCAATTGATCACTGTAACCAACAGAATTTGATATTTCACCGATGGTCAAATAAGAATCCTTCATCAGTTCGCAAGCCTTATCCATTCTATAGTTGATAAGATATGTCTGCGGAGTCATTCCTACGGCTTCCTTGAAGATTTTGGTCATATAATTCCGGTTGAGGGATAAGTGTTCTGCCATCTCATGAATACATAGAGACCTTGAATAATTTGTCTGAATGAATTCCAAAGCTCTTTGAATATAGAAGTCCCTGGGTTTTACAGTCTTTTGCCTGCTGCTGTCCAAGCCGGAACCTTCCTTGATGAGGGCAAGAAAAAGATACAGACTGCTTATCAGTCGCAAATCATTTGTCTGCTGTGTCTTACATGCGTCAAAAATCTGATTGAAACAATCTTTTAGCAAATCATCATTGTCACAGAAGAAAACAGGATGTTCCTGAGATAGTCCTGTCTGATTCAAATACATCTCGGCATATCTCCCGTTGAAAGCAACCCATGAATAAGTCCAGGGATTCTTGTCATCAGCCTTATAGGTTGCCAGGCTGTTTGGATAGATGAGAAAACCCTGTCCGCTTTCCAGATGATAGGTTTGGCCGTTGGTTTCAAAGGTTCCCTTGCCGCTGTAAATATAGTGAATTTTATAATGGTCTTTCAAACCTGGTCCCCAGCAATGATTGGGAGCACAGGCTTCAGTTCCGCAGTAATAGAGTTTTAAATCCAGATTGGATTCGGATGACAGGGATTCAAATTTATATTGATAATTCAGCATTTCAACACACCATGCCTTCATAATGATTTAAAACTTATGTAGCATTATACCATATTTTGAATGCATGTTGTCATATGCTTTGAATCTTTGAAGCATTAAAATGGAAACAAGGTTTATATTAATTATGTGAAATTAGTTGAAAGAATTACAATAAACAGGAGGAACATATCATTATGTACTTGGCAGATAGTGCAAGATACTCTGAAATGAAATATAACCGCTGCGGGAAAAGCGGGTTGAAGCTGCCGGCAATTTCATTAGGTTTATGGCAGAATTTTGGCGGATTGGATGTATTTGAAAACGGAAGGGCCATTGTCAGAAGAGCTTTTGATTTAGGAATCACCCATTTTGATTTGGCGAATAACTATGGACCGCCTCCTGGATCTGCTGAAGAAAACTTCGGGAAAATGATGAAATTAGATCTAAGCCCATATCGTGATGAAATGATCATCTCAACAAAAGCCGGGTATACGATGTGGGAAGGACCCTATGGTGATTGGGGTTCAAAGAAATATCTGGTTTCCAGCTTGGATCAAAGCCTAAAAAGGATGGGACTGGAATATGTAGATATTTACTATCATCACCGCCCTGATCCGGAAACACCGCTTTATGAGACGATGTCCGCTCTTGACCTGATAGTGCGTCAGGGAAAAGCTCTGTACATAGGCCTTTCCAATTACAGAGTTCCACAGATGGAAGAAGCTGTGAAGATACTTAAAGAGCTGGGCACACCTGTTGTAATTCATCAACCAAACTATAATATGTTTGACCGTTGGGTTGAAGGCGGGCTTCTGGACCTTCTTGAAAAAGAGGGTATTGGTTCCATTGTATTTTCTCCTCTGGCCCAAGGAATGCTCACCAATAAATACCTTTCCGGAATTCCGGCGGATTCCCGCGCGGCTGGTCACAGCGTGTTCCTGAATGCGCATAATATTACTGAGGATAGGGTTAGCAAGGCTCAGAAGTTGAACGAAATAGCGAAGGAGAGAGGCCAAACCCTTGCTCAAATGGCGCTTGCCTGGGTGCTTCGCGGAGGACGTGTTACCTCTGCATTGATCGGCGCAAGCAAGATCAGCCAGGTTGATGACTGTGTGGG
>JAOAAU010000109.1 GCA_026418695.1 Clostridia bacterium | reverse complement strand
GTCTCAAGCCTTCTTCTCATTTTCTTTATAGTTTTCACAGGCTTTGCCCAGGGATTGGTACACAATCACCGAAGGCGCCTGCCGGGACTTCACTCCAAACAATTTACACCCATAAGGAAATTTGGGGTCCCAGGTAATATAGTAATGCAAGCATTTTTGGCAATTCACAGTTCCCAAAATCAATTCTCCTTTATTTGACCACTGCCTTACGAATGAACTCCTCTACATCACGGAACAGTTCCGCTCCATCCGGGCTCTGGCAGATCACATGTCCTGAATTTTTATAATACTTGATTTCTTTCATTTGCGAACCTATCTGCGAATATATGAACTCCGCACTTTTATGATGCACAGTATCGTCCTTCAATGCTTGTGCAATAAATACAGGACAAGAAACCACCTTCATCAGCTTCTTTGTCTTTCCCAATAGCACTTTGAAATTCAGCAGCGCGGGAACCGGAATCACCGCAGACTTCATGTAATGCCTGAGGTTCTCAAAGGTCCGTGATTTGAAATCTTCCAGAAGGTTAAGAAAGACCCTTTTAATATCCCAATGAACTACCGGCATGCATAGACTTATGAAAGCCGCAGCTTTATGCCTGGTCAGCAGGTTAATTCCTATAAGTCCTCCCATCGAAAATCCAATGATCACGACTTTATCCCAACCTGAAGAAGCACGGACCAACACTTCCTCTGCTGAAGCAATCCATTCTTTATAGTTTGTTCCGATTAAGTCCTTTCGATTTCCTGTATGCCCTTTCAGTTCGGGACATACAACCTCAAAACCTCTTTCTTCAAGATAATCCCTCAAGGGAGCCACTTCGTGCACTCCTCCTGCAAAGCCGTGTATGAGGAGGCACCCAATTTTTCCGTTCATCTTTCTTACCTTCTATCTGCACTTTTGTCACATGTTATTATACCAGAAACTCTGTTGAAGAGGATACCTGCTGTTATCTCACAAAATTGCCGTTTTTCACGTTTTCCACCAATAATATGTAATTTATGGAGTATTCTTTCTGTAATCGGTCCATGTTATATGATATAATGATACTGCCCAAAAGAACTAGCAAATAATAGGAATACAACCAAAGAAAACTTTGTGTGATATACCATATTTCGGATACGGAGAGGAATCGTTATGTACTTTGAAGCTTGCAAGTCAATATTATATTCCGATACACAGATACCCGACATTTTTATAGACGAGTATCTCCCTACCATGGATGGAGACTGTGTGAAGGTTTATTTATATTGTCTTTTTTTAAACAAATACAACAAGCAGGCCGCTGTAAAAGATATCTCCAAGAAACTTTTGATTGATTTGGAAAAAGTAAAGCAGGCCCTCACCTATCTTTCAGGAATCGGGCTGATTTCCACCAATGAAAAAGGAACCTCCATTATCATTGCAGACTTGAAGGAAAAAGAGATCAACAAGCTCTATACCTTGAAAACCACCTCCTCTGTGGAAGATGCAACTTCGAATTTTGACAGAAACAAGGCAAGGAACAATACCTTGTCCGCCATTAACAATAAATTTTTCCAGGGGCTCATGTCGCCTTCCTGGTACAACGAAATCGATTATTGGTATAACCGTTACAGGTTTGACGACGATGTCATGTATACATTATTTAAATATTGCTACGACAACAACGCCCTCAGCAGAAATTATGTACAGGCAGTTGCTGACTCTTGGGGCAAACGGGGAATCAAAAACTTCTTTGAGCTGGAACAGTACTTTGAAGAACAGGAAAAATTCAAAGGACTCAAGGGCAAGATCGTTAAAAAGCTGAAGCTGAACCGGAGCCTGACTGAGTACGAGAGTGATATGGTCGAGAAATGGCTCAATCAGTATAAGTATGATATTGATATCCTTGAAATCGCCCTTGAAAAAACAACCTCGAAGACCAGTCCGAACCTGAAGTATATTGATTCCATTGTTACGAGCTGGTTCTCAGCCGGCTTGAAGACCAAGGATGAAATCCTGCATTATATGAGGACCAACAACTTCAGAGAGCTTCAGGACAGAATCATGAAGAAGCTCAAGCGTACTTCGCTGCTTACGGAATTTGAAGTCAAGTATATCGAAAAATGGGTTACCCAGTTCAAATATGGAGTTGAAGTCATCGAGCTTGCTCTTGAAAAAACTGCTGGTAAGCCTTATGCCGTCTTTAGATATATTGATTGTGTATTAAGCGATTGGTTTAAAAACGGATTAAAGAGCACCCAGGAAATTCTTGCCTATGACAATACCAGAAGGAGTACGGTAAAGCAAGCTGTCGGCGCTTCAGCGATTCCTCAGCATGGCAACTATGAGCAAAGAAAATATGATGACCAGTATTATGATAACCTGTATGAAAACTCTAACACTTAATAGAAGTTAACGTTTGGAAATTAGCTTGAGGAGAAACACCATGAATATACATAATGTGATTAAAAGAGAATATGAGAAAAAGCAGTTGTCTACCCATCATGATCTTTTGAATAAGAAAGCAGAGGTATATTCAATAATCCCGCGGCTCGAAGAAATTGAACATGAGATCCGGCTGCTAGGTGTAAAATACAATAAACTGATCCTGATGAATATGGAACAGTCAAAAGAAGCCATGAATGAGCTTACCAAAAAGATTCAGGAACTGCAGTCGGAAAAAGAACTGCTGTTGACAGGAAACGGGTATGCGTTAAACTACCTGGAGCCTGAATACAGTTGTGAAAAATGCTGCGATACCGGTTTTTACTATGAGGATAACGTTCACCAGATGTGCAGCTGCTACAAACAGCAGCTCATCGAACACCTGTATCTTCAATCAAACTTGGGCTATTCAAAAAATGAATCCTTTTCCTGTTTTGATGATAGCTTTTATCCGGACGTCATTGACGAAAGGAAGTATGCCATCAAGAAGTCTCCCCGTGAGAATATCCTGGAGATCAGGAAGAAATGTCTGGACTTTATAGAAAACTTTCACTCTCCGGAAACTAAAAATCTGTTCTTCAGCGGTCCCGCAGGAGTCGGCAAAACTTATATGGCCAACTGCATCGCCTTTGAGCTGTTGAATAAGGGCCTCCCTGTACTTTACCTACCCGCAGCCCTGTTGTTTGATACCATTGCGGAATATAAATACGAGGATTCGTCGGAAAGCAGCTATCGTGATGAAAAGTATAACTTGATTCTGAATGTGGATCTCCTGATCATAGACGATTTGGGAACGGAAAAGCCCAGTGCTTCAAGATACTCCGAACTGCTGTCCATCCTTAATGCACGGCAGGTAGGCAGTTCTGACCGGCAGCGTAAAACCATCATATCCTCCAACTTGAGGATTAAAGACCTTTACGAATATTACACCGACCGGGTTGCATCCCGTATTGTAGGAAACTTTGATATTTACAGGTTCGTAGGAGAAGATATCCGAACATTAAAAAAGCTTACCGGCCGGTAAGCTTTTTCGTTTAACCTTATTTGAGGCCAATAATTCGAAGGATATAATCCATCACCGGAGAGACAATCCCTCTCATCTTGAGTCCCTGAGCAAAATAAATGAAAACTACAGCTGCAACGCCGGGAAGAAGACCGAGCCACATCCCGAGGAACTTCTTTTCATTTTCCTCTGCCCGATCCTGTTTAATCCGTGACGTTCTTTTCAGAAATTTGACAAAACACAATGTAAACAGTCCACCGAAAACACCTACAATAACCAGCGCCATAATCACCCATACCACGATGATCACAATTTGCTGCTCTTTGGGCAGGCTTGTGAAAAATGACATGTCAATATCTCCGGTTCCTGTAACGCCTTTGTTTCCGGCCCCGGTTGCGTCCATGATTTTGGATAGTTTGTTTGCTCCAAAAGATAAGACAACCGCAAGGGTATTATTCGTAAAGTGGGCCAGCATTCCCCCATAGATGGAATTTGTCCTGTAGACGATAAAGCCGATCAGGGCTCCTAAAGCAAAAATCCCCAACAACTTCTGAAAGTCCACATGCATCAATGAAAAAAGGAAGGCTGTAATGAGAACGGATTTTACCGCCCCAAATCGTTCAAAACCTCGCTGAATCGTTCCTCTGAACAGAACTTCCTCGCAGATACCTGCTGAACCCCCAATGACCAGGATGCTGATGATCAGGCCGATCCCGGTTTCTGCAACCGGAGGCTGGTTGATGATCAGCCTGCCGAAAATGCTCTTGATCAGAACAAGGTTTACCAGGTTAACAATCCCTACGAGCGGAAGCGCGCAGATCAGCATACCGACGATGAGAAGCATATTTTTAATATCCAGTTTGTTTAACCGCAAAACTTTTTTAACGTCATATCGGAATATAAACAATACCGCCAACGCCGGAATCAGAACCAGGATAAATTCAGTAATCAGAATCCCTGAATAGAACTCTGCATGCTGAACTCTGGAGCCAACGAATATCAACAGCAGAACACTCACGGAAAATAGCAGGCTCACCTGCAGTAGAGTTGGCTTCCTAATGGCGCTTTCACTGGTCAAATCTACATTCTGTTCGATCTCATTCTGCTGAGAAAAAAACTGTTCTTTCAAGTTGATGTCCTCCATCCATTTAAAAAACTCATCGCTTTCTCTGAGGCATAATATCTATTAAATAATACCAAAAATTCTTCTCCTATGCAAAACGGGGAATATAAAACATGAAGGCTGTTGGAAGCCAACAGCCTTTGCAATATTTCAAGTATTTTTTACTCTGCTTTACATGGTCAGGACACCATTCGGTGTATTCACGATCATAAGGACATTTTCCTCTTTGCCGCTTTCTGCATTGATATAAACGATGATATCCCGATCATTCATTCTGCCTTTGAACTCATAAGTAAAGATCTCTGTCTTATAATCCGTCGGAATTATCGCCATTCCGGAACTACCCACTTGAATATTGGGATTAATTTTAGCCCGAGCTTGCTGCTCAGTGATCTTTGGCTTGGGTATGGTTCTGGTAGTATGAGCGGATAGATAACTCCTTGCCTCAAACCCAACAATCTCTCCATTATCCAATGCTACCTTCACCTTGATCAGATCGGGATAGATGGTCACATTGTTCTGCTGGTAAGCATAATTAATGGTTGCTGTGTTATCTTCCTTCAGGTAATAGGTGTCCACCATTCCTTTATATCCATGGTCCTCGAGAAACTTCTTTCCGGTCGCTTTTGCCTGGTCGATATTCATGGTTGCATTGGGTACCGGCCGGTTGTTCAGCATCCAGAAGACATGTCCGCCCTTCTGTGTGATATCCATTGTCGCGACTTGATCATCCGGTGCGTTCTTAAATGTCACCGAATAACTATAGGTCTTAATGGGTCCGGTATCATTTCTATTAGTATCTGTGATTGCCCTAATCCGATCGGCGCCAAGAAAGTTAATTACACTTTGTTTCGCCTGCTCCGAATTCAATTCATTTCCGGTAACACCTCTTGGTTCTGCCGTTACCAGATGATCCGAGAAAGGTCCGTCATAAATCAGGGTCGGATACTGTTGAAATGTCTTGTCAATATTCTCGAACTCCTTGCCAGGAAGCTGCTGTGACGTTTTTTGGAACAATGGAGTTCCCTTGTTCGCCAGTTCATTCCAGCGGAGTCTTCCCCCTGCCAGTTGATTCTGAAGATCGTTCAAGCTGTTTCCCAAAGAGGTCGCAAATCCTTGAAGCTGTTGAACCGTCTTATATTCCTGCGAGGTCAGGGGTTTTCCCTGCATATTCTGATTATTCAGGGAATATGCCAAATCTCCTACCTGTGTCAGGAACTTTGACGTATTTGCCAATACCGGCTGGGAAACCGGCAGCTGCCCCAAATTGGTCTGTGCCAGATTCGCCTGTCTCCATGCTTCCTGCAAAATCGATGCCGTTTTTGTAGGGGATGAAGTAATCAGTGCTTTTGTGAGAAGTGTTTCTACATTATTTACATATCCAACCATGTCATAGAAGGATCTGTTGTATTGGTTATCCAGTTCCTGCCTTAGGTTTGCTGCATGTTTGTATTGATACAAGCCCCAGATAGAAATAGCTCCGATGACTGCAATGACAATGCTGTACATCTTCCTATCCGAAAGCCGTCTTTTTAAATCAAGAAGCTTTTCTCTGAAACTCAAAATTCCACCTCCTATTTTCCAAAATTATGTTTTCCGATTTTTTTGATGATCTTTCTGCTCCATATCCATTTACTGGTGGCTGTTGCAGGATTCCAATAATAGATACACCCATTGGTAGGATCCCAACCGTTTAATGCATCTCTTGCAGCTTTAACCACCGTAGACTTTGGATCAATGGGCACATTAATCTGTCCATCGGCAACTGCTGTAAAAGCACGCGGTTGATAGATGACACCTGCAATCGTCTTGGGAAATTTCGGATCCCTGGTTCTGTTCAGGATGACTGCCCCGACAGCAACCTGTCCGACATAGGGTTCTCCCCTTGCTTCACCGTTGATTGCTCTTGCCAGCAGCTGTTCATTTCCGGCTCCTTTGTGTGGCGCAGCGTATGCAGAACCCTTCTCTGCAATTTTAGTAAGTCCCATGGCAAGCAAGGTATCTTTACTGGCGATCCCATCCTCACCAATTGTGTAGCGCTTTTGAAAATCTCTTACGGCAAGGAATGTATCCCATCCGTAAAACCCGTCAATATCTCCATGATAATACCCCCAGTTTTTCAGCCTTTGCTGCAGTTCCTCCACATCCTTGCCTGCACTGTTCAGACCAAGTCCCGGCGATATGCTTGTTACGAAAAACGATCCATCATTAAAAACCGTAATGCTCAGAGAAAGTATTATGACGAGAAGGATGATTCGTTTGAGTTTTTTCACGTGAATTTCCCTCCTTCCTTTAGACACCCATGTTTTCTGACGAGGTTTATTTTTTGTTCTTTGCAGTAAAAATATTCACAGCCATGTATAAAGCTGTAACTGCGGAGACAAAATTTAGATAATGTTTTTAGAATGAGAAATTCAGAGGTAGGCCATGAACGCATTGTTTCTGTCCGTTTCAACAGGAAAAGGCCATTTCAAGGCCGCAGAAGCGTTAAGGGAAGCTGTTGAAAACAAGTATCCGCTTTCACAGAATTTAATCATTGATTCTCTAAAGTACATCAACCCCGTGGTGGATAAGCTTGTTGTCGGGAGCTATTTGACTACTGTTAAGGCAAACCCCTATATTTACAAAAAAATCTATGAAATATCCGAACTAAATGATCACTTTTATCTTTTCAGTAAAGCCATTAACAACCTTTTTTCCCATAAGATCCGGTCTCTGATCAGTCAGACTAACCCCTCCGTGGTTGTGTGCACCCACCCTTTTCCTCTTCAGATGCTATCCATCCTGAAAAAGAAGGGCATGATCGATACCCCTGTGGCAGCCATCCTCACGGATTATGTCTCTCATAATTTTTGGGTACATGAAAGTATTGACGCCTATATCGTTGCTCATGAAGGTATGAAACTTGAATTGATAAAAAGAGGTATCTCCGAAAAAGTGGTCTATCCTTATGGAATACCTGTATCAAGTCATTTTCAAAAAAAGAAGAGCAAGCAGACTTTACTTCAGGAACTGAATTTGGAAAATAAAACAACCATCCTCGTGATGGGTGGAAGTCTTGGCCTTGGTGAAATCGAGAATGCTTTCAACGCACTGCTGGCGGTTGACAGAGAACTTCAAATCATAATTCTTACGGGAGATAACTCAAAAATAAAGCAGAAGCTTGAGTTTCAGGCCGCATGTTCTGATAAAACAATCAGGATATTAGGGTATACTCATCGTGTTAGTGATTATATGGATGTTTCCGACCTTTTGATCACCAAGCCCGGGGGCATGACCATTTCAGAAGCGCTTGTAAAAGAACTCCCCACACTGATCATTTCTCCAATCCCGGGACATGAAGAAGGAAATGCTGGCTTTTTAACCCGGCAGGGAGCTGCTATTCGGGTCGATAATACCGTTCATCTGGATCAGGTACTTACTCATTTGCTGGATCACCCCTCCACCCTCCAGCGCATGAAAAAAGCAGCAGGAAAACTTTCTAAACCTGCTGCCACTAAAGATATTTTATGCCTTTTGGAGAGTTTGGCTTCTAATAGATACTTAGACGCATTCTCTCCATAAATATTCAGGACCAATAAAAAACCTGACATCACATTTCCTATTTTATAGAAATGGATATCAGGTGTAAAGACTACTCTTTAAATATCCGTCGAACCCCGACAAAACGCTGTCTATAGTATTCATCACCCAGTGTTCCGATCGCGACCGCCCCCTTGGACTTGGTGGCATGAATAAACTGACTGTTTCCGGTATAAATGCCGACATGGGAGATGCCCTTCAAATCCTCTTTTGCACTAAAGAATACCAGGTCCCCGGGCTTCATTAAATCTGTATTCTTTTCGATCTCTTCTCCGACGGTATACTGCATATCCGCATCCCTGGGCAAATCGACTCCATTGATTCTGCTGCATATATAGGTTAACCCGGAATAGTCAATTCCCATGGAACTGATACCGCCCCAAAGATATACGGATCCCTTTAGTTTGGATGCCGTTGCAACAAAATCAGCTGCGGTGGTTTTAGGGATGTGTTCTTTCGCTGCAACCTGAATCGTGCCGCTTTCATTTACCCAACCGGAGGTTTTCCCGGGAAGAGCAACCTGATACCAGTTATCTCTCTTATCCATAACGGAAAACTCTGTTCCCATGACCACTTGTTTTAGAATGACTCCTCCTTTGGGCATGGAGTAAACACTTTTTGTCTTTGTGGTTACAACCAGTCTGTATTCGTAACCCTCCTCATTTACCCCCGATAAATCCTTTTCGATAAACTTTGATTTGACCCAACCTGTATATCCGTCTAAGACTTTAACCTGTATCCAATCCTCTTTTATGTTCAAAATTGTTACAGACTGATTGAAGATTGCTTGTGTCACCCGCTCACTTTGAACACTGGGCTCCTTGAAAACATCTGCGACGGTATCGATGATGACCCCAATATTCTTATTCATATCCTGTTTTTTCTCGTGAGGCTTTGCAGCGGTTTCACCGCTGTCTGATTGCACGCTGCCCGGGTCTTTCCCTGTTTCAGCGCTGGTTTTAGCGCTTCCTCCTCCACATCCGCTCAAAGGAATTTGTAGAAACGCAAGCATAATTAACAGATAAGCTTTTTTCATACCCATTGCCCTCAAACCTTCTTACTGAACTGTTAATCCAACTCTATCACATGAACGCTGCCGCCGAGAACTTCTCTGGCAATCGCGATTTCTCTTTTCTTACAGGTAAAAAATACAACCTGCCGTCCGTCCTTGATATCATTAAAATACTTTAAAGTCTCTCTGGTCCTGAGGTCATCATACTGAGCGAAAATTTCATCCATAATCAGCGGGAGCTTTTCTCCATCCGTTGAAATCAATTCTGCCATCGCCATTCTCAAGGATAGATACACCTGGTCTATGGTCCCCCCGCTAAGTGAGGAGGCAGGCACAACATCCCCCGATTCCGGAGTTATCGCTTTCAGTATCAGTCTGTCGTCTGCTCTCAGATCTTTGTAACGGTCTGAAGTAATCGCCCGGATGATCTTGCTCATTTTTTGATTCAGCGCCGGCGCAAAGTCCCGCTGGATCTCCATTCCAGCCTCTGTAAGCAAATCCAGCGCCGTCTTCAGGCTCACACTGATATCCACAAGTTCATTTTTTCTTGCATCCAGCTCTTCAATTTCCCTGTCCATCTCCTGAATCTCATTCTCTTCGGAGTCAAGGCCTTTTAAGAGCGTTTCATACTCCTTTATCCTGAGTTGAGTACTATTCAGATCTTCACAGAAACTGTTATAGTGAAAGTTTACAAGGCTTTCCAGCTCATTGAAACCCATATCTTCAATCTGACTGCTTAAGTTCTCTAATCCTTCAATGGCAATATTCATCTCACTGACGCCCTTCTCTACTTCCTGCAATTTCACCTGAAAGTTTGATACGAGTGAATTCAGTTTTGATGTAAGCGTTTCCAAGGACTCTCTGATATGCTCGCTGCCTCTGCAATCCGCGCTGCATATGTCCGAGGCTCTGCGATAGAGCTCATTCAGGCTTTCCTCAAGGTCCTTTACCCTTTGCAGGACATAGTTGACACTTGGCTCAAACCCTAAAAATCTTCGTACACAATTTTTAAACTCACTGATATGCTCTTCTTTGATCTCTTCAGTTTCTATCTGAATAATCCCTGTATGCAAAAGCATTTCCGTGATGGCTGACTTAATATCCGAAAGCGTTTTTGAATTGGATGCAATATCTTCAGCGAGGCAGCTCGTTTCCTGTTCCAGCTGCTCCAGCTGTTTTGCAATGCTGTCATACTCTGCCTTGAGTTTGAAGAACTCCTCAACCCCGCTTGTTTTCGTTTTTCTAAGAATTTCATCGAGGTACTTCTGTTTTTTCTCGATCTCTTCCAAAATCCCGTTGGAAAACACGAAGGCAACCTTTTTCACGTTCTGGATATCCCCCAGCTCCTTGGAACTGTTTGTCTTTGCCAGGGCAAACCCGACACTCAGCACCATGAAAACAGGAACTGCAACATAAGCAATCACCGGGTTAAAAAACCACGCACCCGCACCGCAAAGCAGCAGAATCAAAGACAAGGTCAGATTAATCCCCGCACGCTGGGCCTTGTGCATGGCCGTCTTGATCTTTTCATCCAAAACATTGATGTTATTCCTTTCCCTTTCGCTCTTCAAGTGTTCCAATTCCTTGGAGATTGTCAAAACTTTATTTTCTTCGTCTGTATTCAGCTGTTCAAAAGCTTTTAATTCTTCCCTTCGGTTCTTATATATCAAAAGCTGCTGGTCTTTCCTGTTTTTTTCAATGACCAGCTTTCTGTTTTCATTTTCAAGAGAGGTCATATTGTGGTGACCGATGCTGAGGTTATCCAGATCTTCACTGCTGTAGGACGAGTACTTTTCAAGCTGTTGGCGGACGGCCTCCATTTCATGAAGACGCTTTAAAACTGTTTCACGTTCCTCCCCAACATGTTGGATGCTTTCCAGAATATCTTTCAGTCCAAGGGTCTGCTTTTTTTTGAAATCAATTTCCTTCTTCAGATTAAATACTTCCCTGACTGAATCCAGAAAATTTCTACGATCCTCCAAGCTTTTTTTTATTTCCTGCTGTTCTTGAAGATCTTTTTCTATTCTGAAGGACGTGTCTCTTTTTTCAATGGCTTTATTCCTTGCCGTTTTTAATTCTTCCAGCCGTGCAACAATCCGATCCAACGGGCGTGTTGAAGTTTTATCGGTTCCTACATAGTTTTTCTGAGCTTCCTTCAAAGCCTCCTGCGCCTTAAGTAAAGATATGTCCTCAAAACCTGTCTGACTTACGTTCAAGAGCCTGTTGAACAACTCCCGCCCGGCGTCCTCATCGATCCTTGATTCCATCTGTTTGATAAAAACCGTTTTTTCAAAGCAGGTTTCATTGATTCCCAGATGCTTGTCTGCGAATAAAGGTCCCCGGTCTTTTGTCATCTCAAAGCTGCCGGATATATCGTTAAACAAGCTGTCATAAACCCTGACAGCATTATTGGAAAAGTCTCTTTCGATTCTATAGGTCTCTCCATTGTCAAGGCGGTATTCCATCACTCCGTTGTACTCTTCCCCGTTCCAGGGCTTATACTTTTTAATCGTGGGCAGAGATCCGTCCTTCAGGGTCCGTCCTCCCTTGAGACCATAAAGCATGCCTTTGATGAAGGTCTGCACCGATGTTTTCCCGGATTCATTATTCCCAAACACTATATTGATTCCATCAGAAAGCTTTAGTTCCAAACCCTTTAGCTTTCCGAAACTTTTGATCTCAAGTTTTTCTATCCTCATAACATCACCTGCCTACCCCTCTGTTATCCTGACACTGCCATGCTCAAGGGCTTCTATTCCGTAGTAAAGGGCTTTCTGCAGCATCTTCTTTTCATATTCATCACTGGTTTTTTCCATCAGATCCACCAGCTTTCGTGTAAATACGCCTTTAATTCCAGGCTCGTTCATAATCCTGTCAAAGTCGTAGTCAGGCTTTGTTTCATCCTTCAGCTTCATATAAAAGCACTCATCCCTCAAATTGGATAAAACTCGATAAGCAGACACCTTATAATCAGGATTCACATACCCTTTTAAGGTAATACAAACAAGCTTGTCCCGGAATTCTTCCGGTTTTATGGTTTTTCGAAGGTTCTCTACCACCTGTTGATCGGAACCGGCACCATCAATGTTCACTTCTATATTCTCATAACTCTTGCGGTTGGTTTTAACAAAGGACAGGTTCAGTTTTTTATCGCCGGATTCGGTTCTAATGATCTCTCCCAGGAAGATTCCGTGGTCCCCTGGTTCATCAAAGCCTAAAGGTTCAGGGCTGCCCGGGTTATAAATGATACCGTAGCCCCCCATATTCTCAATCCTGTTGTGAAAGTGCCCCAGTGCAATATAATCCATTCCGAGACAGATCAGGTTGCTGCTGTCCATAGGGTTATACATGCTTTTTTTGATGTTCATGTCCACAGTGCCATGGGCCATCAGGATATTGACATATTCCTGCTTACCGGGCTTCAGCTCATAGATCAGGGACTTTTCCTCGTAGAAATTCCTGAATCCTACTCCATAAATACAGGTTTTTAAATCCTCTAAAACTACATACGGATTTTCATTGGTCAGAATTGAGACGTTCTCTGCCCACTTGAAATTATTATAAAACGAGTTTACCGTGTTCGGATCATGATTTCCGGGCACAATGAAAACCCTGATCTCTGGAATCTCCTTAAAGCATTCATTCACAAATGTCAGGGTGGACTTTTTTACATAATCGTGCTCATACAAGTCTCCGCTGATCAAAACCGCATCCACATTTTCTTTTTTCGCAGTTTGGATAATGGTTCTAAAGGTCTCCTTTAGGTCGTCCCTTCTCTCGGAAGACATCTCAAAAGACATTCCGGGTGAGCAAAACGGCATATCCAGATGAATATCTGCACAGTGCAGGAACCTCAAAAACGATCACTCCCCCCAAAATTATTATACATAAATAGCGGGCATCACCCGCTATCGCTTACAAAACATTAATTTCCTGTTTCCAGCACCACATACGCCACTGCATAATTCTCACAATGAGACAGGCTTACAGAGAGACTTTTTCCTTTTCTGTCTTCATACAGTTTCTTTGCATTTCCCCACAAGACCACATTGGGGCAGCCCCGTTCATCATTGATGATCTCGATGTCCTTCCAGCCAATCCCCTCACTGATCCCGGTGCCAAAAGCTTTGGAAACAGCCTCCTTAGCGGCAAACCGCACTGCATAGCTCTTATATTTGACTGCTTTCTTGCTTTCACAGTAAGCGATTTCCCTTTGGGTGAACAGCTTATCTCGGAATGACTCGCCACTGGTCAAAAAAGACTTCTCAATTCTATGTATTTCAATGATATCTGTTCCGCAAAATATTGACAACGTTACACCTTCTTATAGATAACGATCTCTTCCATATTCATCTTAGATTTTATCCATCGTTTTGTCAATAAACCGCACCCGGCAGGCTAAAACAAATTGAAAAATTCCTGGAAGGTATCAAAGTCCTTTCCCAATACCAATTCCCTTACCTTTACCTCATCGATCCCGGCAGCTTTCTTAATCCGCTTACTGATGTCCTTCTTCTTATCGTTGCTGATGATAAAGATATTATTATAGGAGAAGGGATAGACCCTTTCAAAATTGTTTCTAAGTTTATCAATAATATGACTGTTCTTAAATATAAAGTCTCTGCAATCTGTAACCTGCACCACTTCCAGCGGGATCGCACATTCCTTCGCTTCGTTGATCGCTTCCTTGAGATCCCTTTTAAACAGTTCAATATAGTTGGGGAGCGAGAATCTCTTCTGTTCCTCAATCACAAACAGGTTGCTCAACACAGGAGATATATGGTTGGCAATGGTTTCAATGGTCAGCAGGTTTTCTTCGTCACTGATCAGAAGCTTTCTGTACTTAAAGATTATGATCACTCCAAGAATCTCTGTTTCGACTCTGTCAATATGAATGGGTGCAATCACTACCCCCGGGACATGCCCAAGGTCCTCCAACAGGCCTTTTCCGATATAGTTGGAGACACCCTCCTCCCTGGCCTCGAATACAATTTCCCCTTCTACGACCTTATTCCAGTTGGCATTTGTCTTTATCTCTCTTTTCCTGGTATCAACATTGAGCTTATGAGATATGTTGAAGACCTGTTTTTCCTTATCATATAAGGCAATGAGGGCTTTATCCACGTCAAAAGATACTTCAAGGGTCTTAAGGGTAATCTCCAGCAGGGTATCCATATTCGCAGAACTGTTAATGTTCTTCATCAGATTATTCAGCTGCGTCAGCTTTTCCAATTTCCCCTGGATGATTTTCTTTTGCTCATTCACCTGTTTGAATAATTGTGCGTTGGAAACCGCTATATAGGTAGAGGAAGCAAGGCTCTCAATGAGTTCAAAAATGCTTCGCTTGTAGGCGTACCCCGTAACCGTCTGCCCTAAGGTTACAAACCCTAATATTTTGCCATTCTTCAATAACAACACAATATAGGATGGTTTGAGGGGGGATATCGTTTGCAGCCCCTCTGCAAAGATGCTATTGAAGTATCTTTCATCCGAAGGGTTTGCGGTATCAATGATGACTTTATTCATGTCCGGTATTGCCAGCTTGTTGATGTTCAATGCGATCTGACGTTTGTCATCATTGTTGTAAATATCCTTGCACGCTTTCACCCTATAATTTTCACTTTTCTCATCGTATAAAACAAAGCCGGTTACCGAACTTTGGGTCAGTTCAGAAAAAACGTCTACAGAAAGGTTGTACAGGATATCCAGGTTCAACTCGCTGAGAAGCGCTTTGGACGAATGGTTGATCGCAAAAAGGTTAAAGATTTTCTCATCCAGTTCTCTATTGGCCTTCTGCAGTTCTTCGTAACGTTTGTAGTTTTCCAGTGCGTTGTTGAACAGCTTCATCAACGCTTCGGAAATGATATAATCATCCCCATTCAGGTCTCCTGCTGCTTTATGGGATATGAAGACAAAACCATAGAGATTATTCTCAATAATCAGCGGAATCACTGTTGTAACTGCATACTCGTCCAAAACTTCTTTCGGGAAAAACTTGGACAGCTTTTCCTGATCATGAATGAGTGTCCCGTGAAATACCGCGATTTCATTAAAGCCTTCATTGTTTTTAATATGAATGTTCCCGCAATCATAGCCTTTTGACTTTTTCAACACATAATTGCTTCCCTGCAGTACAAAAATTGCAGACTTATCCAGCGTCAGCAGCTCATTTACGAAGTCAAAGGCTGCATCAATGATTTGCTCAAAGTTCAGTTTCTGTGAAAAGAACTCGATGGCCTGTATGAGTCCAGTATACCGGAAAAGCTTTGCCGAAAGGTCTTCGCTTTTCTTTTGCTCTTCGATTGTTTTTAAAATTGAATCATAATTCATGCAGCACACGCTCCTATATTCTCTATAATTCTAACAGTTGGCCATCCTGAACGTAATAGGTTGTTCCAATAATGGGTTTATCGAATTCTTTCGTAATCTTTTTGATTTCTATGGCGGTACCGGGGTATGCTTTCTTTAGGATACATACCTCTCCTTCTCCGTGAGCTCTCAGATAGCTTACCAGCGCTTTCTTCTCATCTTCGAGGTCCTTTAATTCCTCTCTGATGAGAGAGTACTTCTCACGGACGATTTCATAGGCATTTTTCTGTTCTCTTGTAAGGTCCGGAGTATTCGCATATATCGAAATTTCTTGTTTCGTCCGGGCCAGGTTGTTTCTGAATTCCTCAACAGACAGGATTACCTTTTCCAGCCTGGCTTTTAAAACCTTTCGATCAAAGCCCTTCACGATCACTAGTGTCCGTTTCTCACTGGCAGAGCCAAAAACAGAAGAGACCACCCTGATTTCCGCCTGAATGTTCCCGCCGATAATCTGACCCTTGCTTGAATCCAGGATTACTTCTTTTGCAATGATATTGCTGTTCAGGCAGTAAAACCCGATATGGACGCTTCCCTCACAGATGATGGTTGCATCGGAAACAAACTTGGTATAGATATCTTTCTTTGACTTCACTATAGCCTTGCTTTTGCCGGCGATCCCGCCTTTTATATAAATGCTTCCTTCTTTGCTGATGATCTCACGGATACTTCCTACACCATAGTCCCCAAGGATTTCAACATCCTTGTTGGCGGCAACAGAAAAGTTGTCTTCAACCGTCCCTTTTACCGTCAAGTATCCGTCAAAATCGACATTTCCGGTTCTAAAATCTATATTCCCTGTAATCTCGAGGTGATTCGATACTCCGATTCTGTCTCCATCAAAATGTACCGCACCGGTTCTTGTTGCATACAGGGTTGTTTTTCCTTCCTCAGCTACCTCTTTGACGGAGTTCTTGTCATAAAACAGCGGATATTTCTTCCCTGCCATCGGTAGAATCGTATTGCCCTTTACTGACTTGCCGGGGATCCCTTCTGTAGGGTCCGACCTCTCTCCCAGCCAATCTCCAGCTTCTACCTTGTTGATCAGATTGAGTTCATAATGATCAACATTTCCGTCCTCTTTCACTTCAGGCTTTACTTCCTTCAGTTCATAAAGCTTTATTACTGAATCCTGTCCGCTTTCCGGGGGGATACCTTCTGCGACCAGGAGCTGTTTTGCGTTGCACAGGTTATTGATCAATACATCCTTTTTGATACCGAAAATAATTCCCTTGTCCGTCAGCTTCTGTAAAATTTCGCGTACCAATAAAACCTTTTTATCTTCAGCGAATTCCGATTCCATCACAGACAGCGTAATATAAGCCCTCAGTTCATCCGCTGAGACCTCGACAGTGACTCTTTCTTTGGTTTCTCCAAACTTTGTTGCAGGCTTTGGTGCTGACATGAGTGCCGTTTTAATAGCCATGAAGCTGGTAATCCTGATCTCCGGATGCTCGCTCATGAGTTTGTTAAACTGCTCAATGGACATGCCGTTTTTAAAGGATTCTATATAGTATCCGTCCGGTCGGTTGGTGATGATGATGTGCTCCGAAGAGAAAATGACGTCCTGATTCATTGAGAAAGACTCCATTTCTTTAGTGTGATGATTGAAGCGCGACGTATATATATTTATTCGACAAAAATGTGGTTTTTCCTTTTTTTTGGGGATGGGGGATGGGGGAATGATAGTATTGATATTTTAATATAGGTAAATTGCTTACGATGACTAAGGAAGTTGTTAGTACTTGAAATTCTCCAACTTCCTTAGTTTCAAATTTAGATTTTGCACTTTTCTCAATCTATATCTACAGTAATAGTACACTCAATAGACAAACTTAATTCAACATCATTTGTATATTAATTCTTTTATTGTCCAACGGCATAATACTTGAATCCAAGTTCTTGAATATCTTTTCTGCTAAAAATATTCCTCAGATCAAACAAATTCTTTTCCTTCACGAGGTCTTTTACTTTGATAAGATCTAACTGTTTAAATTGATCCCATTCAGTTAAAATAACGACTGCATTTGAATCAGCTACCGCTTCATATTCATTTTTGCAGAATATAATACTTGATTGAATATTCGATAACCGCTGCTTTGCTTCTTCCATAGCAACCGGGTCGTATACTTTCACTTTCGCCCCTTTACTTGCAATTCCATTAATAATTATAACAGACGGAGCTTCACGCATATCGTCCGTATTAGGTTTAAATGCCAAACCTAAAACTGCGATTATTTTACCTTCTAAGTTTCCAAGCGCGTCCTCAATTTTTTTAACCATCAAACTCTTTTGATTCTCGTTCGCTGTAACCGTCGCTTTGACCAAAGATAATTCTACTTTGTATTTTTCTCCTGCAGCCAAGAGCGCTTGTCCGTCTTTGGGGAAACAGCTGCCGCCAAAGCCAGGTCCTGCATTTAGAAACTTCGGTCCTATTCTTTCGTCCCTCCCCATTGCTTTTGCTACATCCAGTACATTAGCTCCAACCTTTTCGCATAGGTTTGCGATTTCATTGATATATGTTATTTTCAATGCCAAGAAAGCGTTTGACGCATATTTTATCATCTCTGCAGTCTCAATATCCGTATCAACAAAGATACTTTCCTCGATAGGGAGTACCCTATAAACATCCTTTAAAACCTTTCTGGATCTCTCACTTGCGCATCCGAAAACAATTCGATCCGGTCGGCAAAAATCCTCAATGGCAGAACCCTCTCTTAAAAACTCCGGATTTGAAACAATATCAAAATCGAAGTCTGCCTCTCTTTCTTTTAGCTCTTCTTTAATGATTGAATGGACTAGTTTGCCTGTGCCGATAGGAACTGTACTTTTATTAACAATTACCTTATATCCGTTCATGTACTTGCCAACGTCCTTTGCGACCGACCGGACATACTTAAGGTCCGCATTCCCATCTCCCATCGGAGGCGTTCCGACACAGATGAAAATCACGTCTGATCGCAGTACGGCATCTTTAATATCAGTTGTGAACATTAGGCGGCCATTGCTTGCATTTCTTTCTACGATTTCCTGCAATCCAGGCTCGTAAATGGGAAGAATGCCATCCTTCAGCTTATTAATTTTCTTTTCATCATTATCTACACAGACTACTTCTATTCCAAAATCAGATAGACATGTACCTGTAACCAACCCCACGTAGCCCGTACCAATTACCGCTACTTTATTCATTTTGCATCACCTCTGTCAAAGGATATGGAATCATTTAAAAATCAGGATTACTATTCTTTCTCGATATATCTTGATTTCGCAATAATAACAGAGTCAATCGTGAAAAATAGGAATTTATTTTTTACAATTTTTAATATTTCAAAATTCGCCTCTTCAAGTATTTTTCTGAACTTTCCTTGGGAAAGCAACCACATGTAATCTTTCGCAGCCCATTCCAGCCCAAGCTTCCTATATATAAAATCTCTAGCATTATCCGGAAGCCAATGGATGAAAAAAGTAGAAGTATGGGCATCCACCGGAGAATATTTATTCGGCGTTGTAATAAATAATAATTTAGTAATTTTACTTATTTCCTGAAGCCATCTTTTTTGTTTTTCATAGTCCCCTACATGTTCAATAACCGCATTTGAAATAGCAAAATCAAATCTGTTTGTTATTTGGGAAAAATCCATACCATCAAACAAAATCAAATCTACATGAGGAAATGCGGCTTTAAAACTGCTGAAATCCTTATTTAATCCCAAGCAGGTTAACTTGTTTGGACCTTGAAACCACTTTTCAAAATAATTTACATTTCCGTTGATGCATGGATCAACTCCGATATCAATTATTTCATCTCCAGGTTTTATATATGTCATTGCCAAGCCAAATTTCTTTTTACGATTTTTCGTAGACAAATAACTCTTTATTCTTTGCAGCATTGCCTTTCCCCCTAAACGACAATATTTAATTATATCTCAAAGTGAGTTCGTACATAGTTCATCTCATGCCCTTGCCAGATATCGAAGGCATGTGACCTAGATTTCCTTAGTTTTACCGAGAGACTTTCTACCTGCGCAGCATGAATTTTTCTTTGTATTTTGAACCCGTCCAAAGAATAAACAAAGCCAAATTTGAGCCCGCAGTATCGATCAATACATCTAAAGCGGAAGCTCCTCTTGATGGTACAAAGCTTTGATGGAATTCATCCAAGGACGCAATTATTATAATAGTAATAATACTGAAAATATATTTTTTTCTTCCACAAACATTGAAAAAACTGAATATTGCGTATACCAATAACGTCAGTGTAAAGTATGAAATAAAGTGAATACACTTTCGGAAAATCTTGTTTTTCGTTTCCCACAGATTCATATTGATCGCTTTTGCTTCATTTCCATTCTTCCATTCCATTTGTGCATACTCTGCGGGTGTTGCAACAAGATCAATAAAATCACTCTTTGGCTCTAAGGACTGCCTTATGACTATCCCAGTTTTAGCCCAACTTTGAGCCGCTTCAAAGGAATTCAATTTTACAATCATGGAGAAGTCTCCACTGATACTCTTATATACATACTGAAACCCATAAGGGGCTTGGAAGATGTTGTCTCCCGAACCGCGAATCGTAATGATCTCCTTGTCGATTTGAAAGTCTCCCGCAGTACCAACTTTCCCAATATCAGCACCTTTCCATGATTGCTGAGCAAAGGTATTGTCTGTAGTATCGATCTTAAGATTATCAAAAACAGCTGTGGAAACTACCCCTGCATTTCGAGACGTAACCGCGAGACCTACATAATAAGGATTTCTTAGTTTTACTTGTATTTGTTTAGGTGCTTTTTCCCAAATATATCCATCCAAGGAATGCCATCCGGAAAACGTATTTCCTTGTTTAACAAGCTTTAAATAGATATCTTTTAAGCCGGAGTCATCTCTTCCCAGTATTTTCTTCGTAATTTTTGTAGTAATTTTATTTGATTCTGAACCGTTCTGACTGGAAAACGAGAATATCATTGCTAAGAATATAAGAGAAACTATAATCCAAAACATGCTATATATTAATATTCGAGTACCTTTTCTGGTCAATTTGATTTATCCTTTCGTACATTGATATTGTGGCTCGCTAAAAATCGATACTTTTCAATAAAACGGTCCGCAATAGTGTCCCAGGTATATTTCGCCAGAATTGTTTCTTTTGATTTTTGTTTCAGTTTCTCGATATTTTCATTATCAAGTATCTCTATGATTCTTGAAGCCCATTCCTTTTTATTGAAATCCTTATGAATATATCCGTTGCTCTCATGCTCTATAAGGGTGCATGCACCACCATTATAACTGGAGACTGTGGGAACCCCGTAAAACATGCTTTCTAATAACACCATCCCGAAAATCTCCATCTTGCTGGGAAAGATAAAAACATCTGCAGTCATATAATACTTATACATTTCTTTTTGTGGTGTTTTTTCATGGTGGATTATGCTATTCCCTACTCCCAATGCTTCCGCATAATCAAACGCTTTCTTCACATAATCTTCTTCGCCTTTTCCGATTATTATCAGTTTAACGTTCTCTTTTTTCTTGAGAATTATCTGAAGTACCTCAAGGATAAAAAGAATATTTCTTCGATCTTCGAGAACTCCTGCATAAAGAATGTATTTAAAGTTGTCTTTGTTAAACAAGACTTCATCACTTTCGTTATTTTTATCCCGCAGGTTCTCTATATCCAGCCCGACGCCGATTGTCTCGATATTCTTAAATCCTTTTTGCCGTAAGTATTCTTCCGCGAGTATTGACTTTGTAAATATAAATTTTGTATTCTTTCGAATCAGATTCAGGAATAGAATATCAAACAGTTTATAAATCTTTTTATGCCGTCCTTCATCATAAGGTCCATGATAAACAATAAGCTTATTCCTATACAATAAGCTTATCAGTAACGTCATAATGCTGTTATACTCTGCTGACTGAATAATATCATAATCATGAAAAAATCCTTTTAAGAACAGATTTACATAAATAGCATCCTTAAAAATTCTAAGACCTGGTACCCAGTAAATGTCCACGGAAACATCTTTAAAGGTATACACAGTTTCCTTTTTCATTGATTTTTCAGAATTGATATAGACGATATCACATTTTATATTTTTTTTGGCCAGAGCTCTCGCCAGACCAATTTCCTGCAGATTGTAAAAGCTTGAGTTTACAGGCTGTGATGACCCTCTTACTAATAAAATCTTCAAACTCTTCATCCTCTTTTTGGGTTGTAATGAAACAATTTAAGTTGTTAAAAAGCTTTACTATCTCCAACAAGTACTGGTATCGTTTTGAAAATGATTTTTAGATCATAAAAGAAATTTCGTTCTCTGATATACTTTAAGTCAAGACGAACCATTTCTTCAAATCCTACCTTATTCCTGCCCCTAATCTGCCATAGTCCAGTAATCCCCGGTATCACAGACATTCGAAGTGTATGCCAGTTATCATATTTATTGACTTCTCTTATAAGCGGAGGCCTTGGTCCGACTAGGCTCATTTCCCCCTTTAGTACATTAAAAAGCTGCGGAAGTTCATCGATGCTTGTCCTTCTGATAAAGTGTCCAAACCTTGTAACCCTTGGATCATCCTTAACTTTGAACATAAAGCCGCTTACCTGGTTTTTCTTCTCAACCTCGCTGAAAAGCTGTTCTGCATTACTCACCATTGAACGGAATTTATACATCGCAAAGACTTTTCCCTTATATCCCACTCTATCCTGACTAAAGAGTACAGGTCCGGGAGAGTCCAGCTTTATAATGGCTGCTATAATCAGAAAAAAGGGGGAAAGAACAAGGATACCTGCTAAAGACGCTGCAATATCAAAAGCTCTTTTAGAAACGAGGTAGGATTTTGATACGTTTTGGTATAAAGCTCTATCATCAATAAATTCTTCTACAGCATGCTGTAATTTATTCATTTTAACCCCTATCCGTTATTGATATCCATAGTGGGAACTACTTCCACTTTTAAGATTCTATCCGCATTTCCGTTAAATAATAGGTTAGCCTGTTCAACACCTGCTATATGGATGATCTTCTTTCTTGCTTGTAAAAACCATTCCCTGTAATCCTCTGAAAAATGAGCATTGGATGCAACAAAATGAACCTTATTTTCCTTGATAAGCTTTTTTGCAAAATTCTTCGTCCCCCAGCCATATACACCGATGATGCTTGCTGCATCCACTTGAAGGAGGCAGCCGCTCTCAAGAAGGCTATCTATAAGCTGGAAGTTGTCCCTAAAAAGATGACATCTTTCCGGATGTGAGATTATTGGGACGATCCCCCTTAAATATAGCTCATATAGCATTTCACATCCGTGCTCCGGAAACTCACTGAAGGGAAATTCCACAAGCAAATATCTTGATTGCCCCAATGTCAGGCAGTTTACTTTATTTAAGTTTTTGTAATTCAAAGTACTCGCATATACCTCATAGCCCAACCTCTGTCT
>JAOAAU010000103.1 GCA_026418695.1 Clostridia bacterium | reverse complement strand
ACTGCGGCAACTCTATAAAGAAGAAAAATTGCACCCTGTTGACTTTAATGCATACTATGACTATAATTAACTATATTAATATAGTAATCGGCTGTGACGAGAAGAGTAAATCCGACAATTCTCTTAAGAGAGAAAACACCCCGGCTGAAAGTGTTTTCAGAGAAAGCAGATTGAAGACCACCTCCGAGCTGAACCGCTGACTGCGTTATCGTCCTAATGAGAAGAAATTTGGGTGGAACCACGGGAGATTACTCTCGTCCCTTACAGGAGTGTAAGAGACGAGAGTTTTTTATTTGAAAATTGTGAAAAGCATCGTCTGACGTCGTCAGCCTGCACTTTCAAAATGCTCATTAGCTAAGGAAAATTCTTTGTTACGATGATCTATAAGAAATAATTAGATAGATGGAGGGAGTAAGGAAAATGATTAAAATTACTTTAAAGGACGGCAGTGTTAAGGAATACGATACCGGAATTACAGTGAAAGAAGTTGCTGAAAGCATCAGCGCTGGCTTGGCAAGGGTTGCTCTTGCTGGAGAAGTCGATGGAATCGTAAAGGATCTGAATTTTAAGCTTGAAAAGGATTGTACACTGAATCTGCTGACCTTTGACAGCGAAGGCGGAAAGCATGCTTACAGGCATACGACTTCCCATATTATGGCTCAGGCTGTAAAGAGACTATACCCGGATATCAAGCTTGCGATCGGTCCGTCCATTGATACCGGATTCTACTACGATTTTGACAAAGAAAAGCCTTTTTCCATTGAAGAATTGGAAACAATCGAAAAAGAAATGGAAAAGATCGTGAAAGAGGATTTGGCTCTGGAAAGGTTCACACTTCCAAGAGATGAAGCCATCAAGTTTATGGAAGAAAAGGGTGAATCCTATAAGGTTGAACTTATCAGAGATCTTCCCGAAGGAGAAATCATATCCTTCTATAAGCAGGGAGAATTTGTGGATCTGTGTGCAGGCCCGCATGTTCCTTCTACAGGAAAAATCAAGGCATTCAAGCTTCTTTCCGTAGCCGGCGCTTATTGGAGAGGAAATGAAAAGAATAAAATGCTTCAGAGAATCTATGGTACATCCTTTGCCAAGAAGAGTGAACTGGATGAATACCTCTTCAGGCTTGAAGAAGCTAAGAAGCGTGACCACAGAAAATTGGGAAGAGAACTCGACCTGTTTGATATTTACGATGAAGGACCCGGATTCCCGTTCTTTATGCCTAAAGGGATGATGTTGCGTAACTTGCTCGAAGAATTCTGGAGAGAACAGCACAAAAAGTACGGCTATCAGGAAATCAAAACTCCGGTCATCTTGAACAAGGAACTGTGGCTGCGTTCCGGCCACTGGGATACTTACAAGGAGAACATGTATACCGTTGAGATTGATGAATCTGATTTTGCCATCAAACCCATGAACTGTCCTGGCGGAATACTGGTATACAAGAGAAAGCTTCATTCTTATAGAGATCTTCCTCAGAGGATGGGGGAACTTGGACTTGTACACAGACATGAATTGTCCGGCGCCTTGCACGGATTGATGAGGGTTCGCTGTTTTACTCAGGATGATGCTCATATCTTTATGACGTTTGAGCAGATTAAAGAAGAGGTCATCGGGGTAATCAACCTGGTGGACAGCTTCTATAAGGTGTTTGGCTTCAAGTATCGCGTAGAACTGTCTACAAGACCTGAAGTATCCATTGGAACAGATGAGCATTGGGAAACTGCAACAACCGCTTTAAGAGAAGCGTTGGAAGACCTTAAGATCGAATACAAGCTGAATGAGGGTGATGGTGCCTTCTATGGACCGAAGATCGACTTCCATCTTGAAGATTCCATCGGCCGTACCTGGCAGTGCGGAACCATCCAGTTGGATATGAACCTGCCGGAACGCTTTGATTTGACATATGTAGGAGCAGATGGAGAAAAGCACAGACCGGTTATGGTTCACAGAACCATCTTCGGTAGTATTGAAAGATTTATTGCCATCCTGACAGAGCACTTTGCGGGTGCATTCCCAACCTGGCTGGCTCCTGTTCAGGTAAAGATCCTGAGCATTGTTGAAAAGCATCATCCTTATGTTCTGGAATTGCAAAAAATACTCGAGGACAAAGGAATCCGGACTGAAATTGATATCCGAAATGAAAAGATCGGCTACAAGATCAGAGAAGCTCAGATGCAGAAAGTGCCTTACATGATTGTTATCGGCGACAAGGAAATGGAAAACCGTGCAGTGGCCGTAAGATCAAGAAAAGACGGCGATTTGGGTGCAATGCCGATCGATGAGTTTGTTAAAAAGATTGAAGAAGAGATCCAGACGAAGGCAAAATAAATGAAACTGGGAATAGACAGGCAGCCATTGCCTGTCTATTTTTGTTGTTCCGATACGATCGGATTTATGGTAAGATGATGTCTGTAAAGATTATAAAATTATATTACAGAAAGAACGGTTATATCAAGCGGAGGTCATTTACATATGAGTAAAAATGAAAATCAATATTTGAATTTGTTGAAGCATGTTCTGGAAAACGGAATCAAAAAGGAAGATCGGACAGGAACCGGAACGATTTCTGTTTTTGGCTACCAGATGCGGTTTGATTTGAATGAAGGATTTCCGCTGATTACAACCAAAAGGGTACCTTTTCGAATCATCTCCAGCGAATTGATCTGGTTCATCAAAGGAGACACGAATATCCGATTCCTCTTACAGCATAACAATAACATCTGGAACGAATGGGCCTTTAAGAAATGGGTGGAAAGTCCGAAGTATCAAGGACCGGATATGACAAACTTCGGTTTACGCTCTCAGCAGGATGAAGAGTTCAACAAGCAGTATGAAGAGCAGATGGAAATATTCAAGAAGCGGGTATTGGAGGAGGACGAATTCGCAAAGGAATTCGGGGGTCTGGGGAATGTCTACGGGAAGCAGTGGAGAAAATGGAAGACCACGAAGGGTGAAACCATTGACCAGTTGAAGGACACCATAGAATTGATCAAGAAAAACCCGGATTCCAGAAGGCTGCTTGTTTCTGCATGGAACCCGGAAGATGTGCCGACCATGGCTTTGCCGCCATGCCATACGTTTTATCAGTTCTATGTTGCTGACAATAAATTATCCTGTCAGCTTTATCAGAGAAGCGCGGATATTTTTCTCGGTGTGCCGTTCAATATTGCCAGCTATGCTTTATTAACCCACATGATTGCACAAGAATGCGGATTGGGGGTAGGTGAATTTGTTCATACTATGGGGGATGCTCATATTTATCTGAACCATATAGAGCAGATTAAAACGCAATTAGCCCGTGAACCAAGAGAACTGCCTATTTTGAAATTGAATCCCAATATAAAGTCAGTTTTTGATTTTGATGTAAAGGATATTGAAATCGAAGGCTATAATCCGCATCCTACCATCAAGGGGGCAGTGGCGGTATGATCTCAATGATTTGGGCGATGGGTAAAAACCGGCTGATCGGGAGAGATAACCAGCTTCCATGGCGATTGCCGGCAGATTTGGCAAACTTCAAAAGAATCACAACAGGGCATCCGGTAATTATGGGAAGAAAAACTTTTGAATCCCTTGGCAGGCCTTTGCCGGGAAGAAAAAATGTGATCATTACCCGGAATAAAGATCTTTCAATAGAAGGATGTGAGATCCTTCATTCAGTAGAGGAGGCATGCCGATTAGCGGAAAAACAAGAGGTTTTCATCATCGGAGGTGCGGAGATTTATTCCAAATTCCTTCCTCATGCAGATAAACTATATATTACGGAAATTGATGAAAGCTTTGAGGGCGATACCCACTTTCCGGAATTCAATATGGACGAATGGGTCCTGACCTCGAAGGTAAAAGGGGACAAGGATGAAAAAAACCCTTATGATTATTATTTTTTAGTATATGAACGGAAACTTAAATCGTTGTGAAATCATTTAATGAGTAAGTGAATTTTCTTAATAAAAGCTCATATTCGGTTGAAGTTCCGAATATGGGCTTTTGTGATGAATAATCGAAAACAGAAAGAGCGTTTTTTTTTGGTGAATTTTACGTCAAGTAACAACATACAAGCACCTTGAATAGTATGTAATAGGTCAAAGAGAACATAACGATGGATCTATAAGAAAGGTGTGTGTATTATGTCTGACAGATGTTATGGCGGATATGACAACGATGTAATTCTTTGGTTCATTCTTGTATTCCTGTTCCTGTTCTTCAATAATGGATTTTATGGCTGTAAATAAGGAATAGGCAAAAGATCACTCCAACAGGTGAGGTTCGGTTTCCGGACCTCATTTTTTCATTACAAATCAATTTTTCATTCAAAGGTGTAACACAATCACTAGCTTTTGAATAATATACCACTATAGGTTTGATCAAACCTGATGTACATACCGAAAGGAGAGTTCAATGGCAGAAAGAACAGGGTTTTTAGGCGGAGTTTTTGACAATGATACGATTCTGTGGTTTATTATCCTTTTCTTACTCCTCTTCTATGGCTATGGCGGATATGGCTGCGGTACAGGTGCTGGTTACAAGAATTAGTTTTTGATTGAATAAGAAAGGAGCGATTATCATGGCAGATGACAGAGGTTGCGGTATCGGGTTCGGCTGTGGTTACGGTAATGATTGGATTTGGTGGATTATTATCATATTGATCGTTTTATTCCTGTTCTGCCCCGGATTCTTTGGCGGAATAGGCTACGGTTGTGGCAGAGAGTAGTCTTAACAATAAAACCATTGCCCCATTCATACATAAGAAGGCTGAAAAGCCTTCTTTTTCATGTTCCGATAAGGAACCGCCCGAGGGGTATGACAGGGTAACAAACTAAAAAAATAAAGCCATAGGATTTTTCCTATGGCTTTGCTGCGAAAGTTGATTCTATTAAAATGCAGGTACAATGGCACCCTTGTATTTGTCTTCGAGGAATCTCTTCACTTCCTCGGAATTTAACGCTTTCACAAGCTCCTGGATGGCTTCGTCCTTCTGATTGTCGGGTCTTACGGTCAAAATATTCGCATAGGGAGAATCTTTATCTTCAATAAATAAAGCATCCTTTGTAGGATTCAGCTTTCCTTCCAGAGCAAAGTTGGTATTAATGACGGCAAGATCGATATCCTGAAGAACTCTCGGAAGTTGAGCAGCTTCAAGCTCCTTGAATTTAAGCTTTTTGTTGTTTTCTACAATGTCTTTTGGGGTCTGGGCCAGCGCCTTTTCATCTTTAAGTTTGATCAAGCCCTGCTTCTGGAGCAATAGCAATGCTCTGCCTTCGTTTGTAGCGTCATTGGGAATTGCAATGATTGCACCATCCTTCAGTTCATCCTTTGATTTTATCTTTTGAGAATAGGCACCCATTGGTTCAACATGAACTTTAACAGCGGATACCAGCTGAATGTTTTTCTTGGAAGCGAAGTCTTCCATATAGGGAACGTGCTGGAAGAAGTTTGCATCTAGCTGTTTGTCATTCAGTGCTGTGTTGGGCGTAACGTAATCTGTAAATTCTTTGACTTCCAGTTCGATTCCTTTTTCCTTTAAAGCAGGTTTTACAACACTGAGAATCTCGGCGTGGGGAACAGGCGTTGCACCCACAACCAGTTTTACTGTTTTCTTAGCCGTCTGATCATCTGTTGTTTTTATAATATCCTTAGTCTCAGCAGCTGTAGCGGATACTTTGGATTCATCAGCTTTAGGTGCAGCAGAACCGCAGCCAGCCATTAAAGCACTAATAAGTATGAATAATACGGATATAAGTATTTTTGATTTTTTCATAAAATGAACCTCCTGAAGATTATCTTTTATTAAATTTCTTTGCCAGTAAATTTCCAACAATTTGAATGAACTCTACAAGAACTACTAAAACGACGATGGTGGCGATTAATACTTCAGTCTGAAACCTCTGGTAGCCATATCTTATTGCTAGATCTCCAAGGCCGCCTCCACCAATGGCGCCAGCCATGGCCGAATATCCAAGGATATTGATGACGGTCAGGGTGATCCCAAGAATGAGTGAAGGTAGTGCTTCGGGAATCATAACTTTAAATATGATTTGTGGTATCGTTGCGCCTACCGAGATAGAAGCTTCGATGACTCCCCAATTCACCTCCTTTAGCGATGCTTCGATGACCCTGGCCACAAAGGGGGCTGCAGCGATGGACAGAGGGACGATGGATGCTGTTGAGCCTATGGTGGTTCCTACGATCAGCCTCGATAATGGAAAGATCGCAATAATAAGGATAATAAATGGGACAGACCTGGCTACATTGATGATAGAGCCAAGGACTTTATTCAAATGGGGCTTTTCCCAGATATGCCCCTTATCGGTAATGACCAGGATGATGCCTAGGATAAATCCCAGTATTACCGAGAATAACGTTGAAAACAAGACCATATATAAAGTTTCTAATAGAGAGGGAAATATTAACTCCCATAAATTCAATAGATTATTCAACATTGTTTTTTAACACCTCAGTTCTTACACCGCTTTGATCGAGAAACCGAATGGCTGAAAGAATACTTTCCCGGCTGCCTGAAAGCTTGATTAACAGATTGCCGATCTGGTATCCCTGGATAGATTCAATGCTTCCCGTAAGGATATTCGCATCCACATCAATGCATTTTAACATGTGAGAAATAATAGGTTCTTCAGCACTCTTCCCAATGAAGGCAGCCCGGATAATCTCCTCGTGATGATTATCATCATCCAGAAGGATATGGTCAGGAAGTTCGGCAATCATATCTTTCAAGAACTTTTTTGACGTTGAGGTTCCTGGGTCGGAAAAGATATCGATGACACTTCCTTGTTCAACAATAATTCCATTCTCAAGAATCGCGACTTTGTGACACAGCTTTTTCACAACCGGCATTTCGTGAGTGATTACAATGATGGTAATACCAAACCTTGTATTGATATCTTTCAAAAGGTTCAGAATGGATTCTGTGGTTGTTGGGTCCAATGCAGAGGTTGCTTCATCTGAAAGAATAATATCAGGGTGATTGGCTAATGCCCTGGCAATACCGACCCTTTGCTTTTGCCCCCCGGAGAGCTGGGAAGGGTATACATTCTTTTTTTCAATAAGATCAACAATCTCCAGAAGTTCGTGTACTCTTTTTTGAACCTCGGTTTCGGGAGTTTTTGCAATCCTTAAGGGAAAGGCAATATTATCAAATACCGTTGAGTTCATTAAAAGATTAAAGTGCTGAAAGATCATTCCGATTTTTCTTCTTACTTCTCTTAATTGAGCCTGTTTTAGCTGAGTAAGATCTTTGCCGTCAATGACAATTTCTCCAGAAGTCGGAGTTTCAAGCAGGTTGATGCAGCGAACCAAGGAGGATTTACCGGCGCCGCTTAAACCGATAATACCGAATATCTCGCCTTTTTGAATGGTGAGGTTGATGTTTCGCAGCGCCTCAACCCTGGCATGCTGCGTTATATAGCTTTTATTGAGATTTCTGATTTCGATCATTTTTTCACACCTCTATGACAGAATAATAAATAGGGGTCTCTCGTCCGGCGAATCAAGAACCATAATATAGTTCGAAGAACCCATCAACCTGCAAATCAGAACCTGATTTTTATGCAATAAAAAAATCTCTTCGCAGGACGAAAGAGATTCTAAATAATCCTCTCTCATCTCCCGACACAGTAAATATGTCGCAGGAATTGGCACCGAACATCTTGTGTTGGTTGCCGGGTTTCATAGGGCCAGTCCCTCCACCGCTCTAGATAAGATAATTCTGAGTAAACTTATATGTATAGTAAACTTTTTATTATCTTAGCACAGGGTTTGCGTCATGTCAATCACAAAATGATAAATTATGTTAACTTGTGAGTTGGAATATCGGTACTTGAATACAAATTCATGGATTTGAGAAGGTTAATGTGGTAGAATTCTTGTACATAGATAGGATTGATTATCAGAGGTTTAATTGCATAAGAGGATAATATTCATTGAATAGACAAAGATATAAATAGTATTTGACAAAACTTACTATTAACTATAGAATAAAACATATAGGATTACTGGGAATTTTGAGGTGTTTTAAATGAAAATTTCTACTAAAGGAAGATACGGCCTTCGGGCGATGGTGGATCTGGCGCTGCACTCTTCCGGTGACTATGTTGCCTTGAATACTATCGCTGAACGGCAGAATATATCAGAAAATTATATGGAACAGGTTTTTTCAACCTTGAGAAAAGCCGGAATAGTCAAGAGTGTTAAGGGAGCTCAGGGGGGATATGCATTGTCGGGTAAACCTTCAAATATCAAGGTTGGGACAATTCTTAGAGCTTTGGAGGGCGAGCTTTTTTCTGCAGATGAGATAGAGACTGGTGTTTCTGACCCAAAGAGCCTTCAGAACTGCATAAAGGTTCATGTTTGGGATAAGATCCATCGGGGTATCAATGATGTTGTCGATACAATTACATTGGAAGACCTGGTGAATGAATACAAAAAGGCAAATCACGGCGAGATGCTGATGTTCTATATCTAATTCTTATACCTAAAATCCAATTAAACATATAGGAATAATTCAATAAAAAGGAGCGATTAAGATGAGTGAGAGAAAATTGAAATTTGATACCTTACAGGTTCATGCAGGGCAGCAGCCTGACCCTACAACAGGTTCCAGGGCGGTTCCGATTTATCAGACAACTTCTTATGTTTTCAATAATGCAGATCACGCTGCAAACTTATTTGCATTGAAAGAATCAGGAAATATCTATACAAGAATCATGAACCCCACAAGCGATGTTTTCGAACAGAGGGTTGCTGCTCTTGAGGGTGGTGTTGGGGCTTTGGCTGTAGCTTCAGGTTCTGCCGCCATTACTTATGCCATATTGAATATTGCTGGCGCTGGAGATGAAATCGTATCTGCAAGCACCTTATATGGAGGAACCTATAATTTATTTGCAGCTACCCTCCCGAAACTGGGGATCAAAACTAATTTTGTAGACCCTGATGATGCAGAAAATTTCAGAAAAGCCATCAACGAAAAAACAAAAGCTGTTTATATTGAGACCATTGGTAACCCCGGAACAAACCTTGTGGACATCGAAGCAGTGGCTAAGATTGCTCATGAAAACGGCGTTCCTCTGATCATTGACAATACCTTTGGCACTCCATACCTCATCCGTCCGATTGAGTACGGAGCCGATATCGTTGTTCATTCTGCTACAAAATTCATGGGCGGACATGGAACCTCCATCGGTGGTGTTATTGTTGACTCAGGTAATTTTGATTGGGCAGGAAGCGGTAGGTTCCCCGGGTTGACTGAACCAGATCCAAGCTATCATGGTGTGAGATACGTCGAAGCGCTTGGAAAAGCTGCATATATTGCAAAAGCAAGAGTACAGCTGCTTAGAGATACCGGTGCAGCCATCAGCCCATTCAACTCATTCCTGCTGCTCCAGGGGTTGGAAACCTTGTCTCTGAGAGTTGAGCGGCATGTGTCCAATGCAAAGAAAATCGCTGAGTTCTTACAGAACCATCCGTTGGTTTCCTGGGTAAACTATCCGAGCCTGAAAGGCAACAAATATCATGAATTGGCACAAAAATACCTGCCAAAGGGCTCCGGCGCAATCTTTACCTTTGGAATCAAAGGCGGTGTAGAAGCAGGGAAAAAGTTCATTGACAGCCTTGAGATTTTCTCACTGCTGGCAAATGTAGCAGATGCAAAATCTCTGGTGATACATCCTGCCAGCACAACACACGCGCAGCTGTCCGAAGAAGATCAAAAGTCAGCGGGTGTTACACCGGATATGATCAGAATTTCCGTTGGTATTGAGGATATTGAGGACTTGATTTATGATTTGGATCAGGCGCTCAAAAAGGCAGTGGGATAATAACAAGGAATATGTCCAAACTATACTTGGTGTAATAAATATAATATGTCTGCACGAGTTAATTCCGATGCTTATGAACAACCAAGTCCGTAATAACTGACAAAGAGCATGGAATCAGTGTTTTAGCCGGTTTCTATCGGTTTGATTAAAGCCATCTGCGGGTTTTAATCCGCTGAAGATTCAGGAGGAATGAAGCGTTCATTCCTCCTGAAAACATAAATGGGTATTTTTGATGTTAATATTTTCAGAAAACGATCTTCAATAAAAGAATAACAAGGAGTGATCTGCTTGGGGATGTTAAACAACTAAGGATGGAAACAAAGGTGGTTCATGGCTGTAAAGGCTATGATCCGACAACGGGAGCTGTAAGCTTTCCTATTTATCAGAGCGCTACTTTCAGGCATCCGGGGCTTCATCAGACGACAGGATATGATTATTCGCGTCTGCAGAACCCGACACGTGAAGAACTGGAGAATACACTGGCCAATCTTGAAAACGGAAAACACGGTTTTGCCTTTTCAAGCGGTATGGCAGCAGTGTCCACTGTTCTTTCTCTGTTTTCACCCGGACAGCATCTGATTGTATCCGATGACTTGTACGGTGGGACTTACAGGATATTCGAAGAAATTTATAAACGGTATGGCTTGGAATTCAGTTATGTAGATTCAAGCAGGATCAAAGAGGTTGAGCAGTGCTTTAAAGACAATACAGCGGCAGTGTTTATCGAGACACCTTCGAACCCAACCATGAAGGTTTCGGATATTGCTGCAATTACAGAACTGGCTGGGTCCAGAGGTGCTTTAACCATTATTGATAACACATTTCTAACACCCTATTACCAGAGACCACTTGAGTTGGGAGCAGATATTGTTCTTCACAGCGGGACTAAATACCTGGGAGGGCATAATGATACACTGGCGGGATTTATCGTTGTGAATGATGACGATCTCGCAGAACGAATCAAACTTGTGCAAAAGTCGGAAGGTGCAGTTCTGGCTCCGTTTGACAGCTGGTTGATTCTTCGGGGAATAAAAACTCTGGGACTGAGAGTTGAAAAGCAGCAGCAGAATGCCATTCGGATTGCAGAATGGCTGAATAGCCATCCCAAGGTTGATAAGGTTTACTACGTTGGACTGCCGGATCACGAGGCTTATGAGCTTTCAAAGAAGCAGGCCTCAGGATTCGGGTCCATGATTTCTTTTGCTGTGAAGGATGCTGCACTGGTAGAACAAGTCCTTGAAAGGGTGCAGGTGGTCATTTTTGCGGAAAGCCTCGGAGGGGTAGAAAGTTTGATTACGTATCCCATGGTGCAAACCCATGCGGCGATCCCGGAGGAAATGAGAGAGAGAATCGGTGTAAATGACAAATTGCTAAGACTTTCCGTAGGGATAGAAGCTGCAGAGGATTTGATTGCAGATCTTGAACAAGCGCTCAAATAAGGCAATGAAGAGTTAAGAATGAAGAATGCAAAATTTCAACTCTCAAAAATTTGGGGTGATATAAAGTGAAATTTGGTACAAAGTTGATACATAATGGAAATGATATTGATCCGCATACAGGGGCCCTGAGTATCCCTATCTACCAGACCTCTACCTACCATCAGTTTGATATGGATCGTCCCGGAGAATATGATTATTCCCGGTCAGGAAACCCAACCAGAAAAGCGCTGGAACAAACCATAGCTGCTCTGGAAGGTGGTAATAGAGGATTTGCCTTTGCTTCAGGAATGGCAGCGACTTCATCGGCGCTATCCATTTTCTCTGCCGGGGACCATATCATCGTATGTGAGGATGTTTACGGAGGGACTTATCGTATTAGCACCACCTTCTTTAACCGGTTCGGTTTGGAAGTGACCTTTATTGATGCGGCAAAACTTGAGGATATCCGAAGGAACATCAGGAGCAATACGAAAGCAATCTTTCTTGAAACTCCTTCCAATCCGCTGCTGAAAATTACTGATTTGAAAGGTGCAATCGGCATTGCAAAGGAATATGACCTTCTGGTACTCATTGACAATACCTTCATGTCTCCGTATTTGCAAAGGCCCATTGAACTGGGTGTGGACATTGTGATCCACAGCGCTACCAAATTCATTGGCGGTCATAGCGATGTGATCGGAGGAGTGATCGTTACAAAGGAGGAGCAGTTGGCGAAAAGAATATACGCTGTACAGAACGGTTTCGGTGCAGTGCTTGGACCGCAGGACAGCTGGCTTCTTTTGAGAGGATTGAAAACCTTGAAGGTGAGGATGGATTCCCAGCAGGAAAATGCCCAAAAGCTTGCTGAATGGCTGGATATCAATGACAAGGTTGAAAGGGTGTTCTACCCGGGACTTGCAAGTCATCCAGGAAGGGAAATTCACTTCTCCCAGGCAGAGGGAGCAGGCTGTGTGCTTTCATTCAAAACCAAAGATGTGGATACGGCAAAAAGATTTATGAAGAAAGTAAAGATGGCTGCTGTTGCGGTAAGTCTTGGCGGAGTGGAGACGATCGTATCCTATCCTGTAAAAATGTCTCATGCTTCGATCCCGAAAAATGAGCGAGAGCGTCTGGGAATAACGGATACGCTCATCCGGGTTTCCGTAGGATTGGAAGACATCGATGATTTAATCAGTGATTTTGAAAGTGCTTTGAGTGAATAGAACTTGTTGATAAACCGGGGATGGTTCTTTACTTTACATGAATGTAAAGTAAAGAACCATCCCTGGTTTTACATTATCAAAAGGTTTGATAGACTTGTCTTTGGGGTAGTAATAACTTGTGGCCCATGGGAACATACTAAGGAATAGAGTTCCTTATGATGGATATAAAAACAATACCTACTAAACCTATAGGAAATGATAAAAATATTTTATGAAGCTATTGACAAATATTTCTTTAACGATTACAATGAAAATAACCAATAAAACATATAAGAATACTTGGAATTAAATTTATAATATATGGAGGTAAGTCAAATGGCTAAAGTAGCAAAAAATTTAACAGATCTTATAGGAAATACACCTTTGTTGGAGCTATCCAATTATAACAAGAGCAACAACCTGGACGCAAAAGTGATTGCAAAGCTTGAATATTTCAATCCGGCCGGCAGTGTGAAGGACAGAATCGGATATGCAATGATCAAGGATGCGGAAGAGAGAGGCGTACTAAATAAAGACTCTATCATTATTGAGCCTACAAGCGGAAATACCGGGATTGGCCTTGCGTTTGTTGCGGCTGCCAAAGGATATAAGCTCATACTTACAATGCCTGAAACCATGAGTATTGAAAGAAGAAATCTTTTGAAAGCGCTCGGCGCAGAACTGGTTCTGACTCCGGGACCTGAAGGAATGAAGGGCGCCATCAAAAAAGCGGAAGAACTTGCGGCAGAAACACCGAACTCCTTTATTCCACAGCAGTTTAAAAATCCTGCGAACCCTGAAATCCATAGAAAGACTACTGCAGAAGAGATCTGGAGAGATACGGACGGACAGGTGGACATCTTCGTTGGAGGTGTTGGAACCGGTGGAACCATCACAGGGGTTGGCGAAGTGTTAAAACAGAAAAATCCGAATGTTAAGATCATTGCAGTAGAACCGAATGATTCACCCGTTCTTTCCGGTGGAAATCCTGGAGCCCACAAAATCCAGGGAATTGGTGCCGGGTTTGTTCCGGACATTCTTAATAAGGGTGTTATCGATGAGATTTTCAAGGTGA
>JAOAAU010000101.1 GCA_026418695.1 Clostridia bacterium | reverse complement strand
ATTCCGGTCTGTGTATTTGGGAATATCAAAGCTGTGATACCTTGCAATATTGGCAATCATGTTCAGTTCTCTTTCGGAGAAACCCATGATGTCCTGGTACCTTATGATATTGAAAGAATGGATATCATGGCTGTTCATATTGATATATTTTCCGATATCATGCAAAATAGCCGCTGCCCTAAGATAGATTCTCTCTTTTTCCCCCAGCTTGTGCAGTCTTTTCATCTGATCAAAGATGGAGAGTGAGATTTTTTCTATATATTTGCTGTGTTCCATATCTACGGAATACTTTTTTGCGATATACCAAACTGAGTTGATAATATCTTCAAGGGATTCCCGTCTTTCAGGAGTATCCAGCATTTCATCCACCATATCCGTAAGAAGCCCATGCCGCAGCGAACTCATGGGGGCATAGATACCTTTGGCTTTGGTCATTTTCAAGAAACTATAAAACAGGATAACCGAAGGAAGCAGGATCTCGGCCTGGTTTCTTTCAAGTCCCAGCTCCTGGATGATCTGAGAGGTGGTGAGCCTGTACACCTTATTGTATATCTTGCCTAAAGCCTCCCGGCTGATAAAATTGCCTTCCTGCTCGTTTTCAAAGGAACTGCTGAGACTGATGATGGATTTGAGTTCTCCCCCGAGCCCTACAAAATTATTGATGTTCATCTCTGAAAGCAGCGGCTTGAAGTAATCAATCCTGCTTTCAATAAATTCTTCCATGACCTGCGGAAAATCCAGGGTCTTCCTTTCCAAATCCGCCAGCATCTCTCTTAACCGGAGGGACCCAACTTTTATATACTCCGTATATTTCAGGCCTTCCGTGCTGTAGACCGACATCTCAACCCCACCGGAGCCGATATCGACAATCAGCGTATTTTTTCCCTTGTTGGTTTTTGCATCCTTGATCAATCCGCGAATGGTTTTGTACATCAGGTATCTGTCCTGGGCATTGTTGATGACTTCTACTTCCAGTCCCGCTCTTGTCCGGATCTGTTCCAGTACATATTCCTTGTTTTCCGCTTCACGAATGCCGCTGGTACTTCCGGCTCTATACCGTCTTACCCGGTATTGCTTCATGGTCTTATAAAAACCGGCAAGGGTTTCGCAAAGTTCATGGATGGAGGAAACTTGAATCCTTCCGGTGGCAAAAGTATCCCTGCCGATATTGGTGGGCTTGTACAAGTCTTCCAAAGGAACAATCCTTCCATCCTGCAGCACCTGTGCAATCAGCATCCGGATTGTATTTGAACCGACATCGATTGCGGCAACGGTTTCATAATTGTATCTATTCAAAACACTTTCCCCCTTGTCCTTTGTATAAATCTGAATCTCTGAATATTCATATTTTAATTTAAGGAGACTCTGAGTTAAGAATACTTTTTTCTTCACTTCCAATATTCAAAGTTGAATGGTTCCTTAAGCAGATGTTGATTTAAGTCAAATTATATCATTTAAATACGTCCAAAAGAACAGTTACATAAAAATTAACATAAATATAACAGATTTTCCATATGAAATTTAACTAAACAGGTTCACGGCAGGAGTGATCCTTTTTATAAAAATCAAAACCGCCCTGCCATTAAGTCTGAATCTAAATCAATGCAAAATTCTTCACAAATAATATTTTTGAGTTTAAAAAGCCTAGAAATATTACAATCACTCATTCTTAAATGAATAACCTAATCATCCGCTACTATTTATATTTTCCCCTCAACGGCAAGCTTTACTGCCTTGTAAGCGCCATTGTAGATCCCAGCCTGATTGGCTTTCATGATTTTATTACAGAACATGGTGAGGATTTCATCCTTTTCAATCATCAGGCGGAGCATTTGGAACGCTCTATCCACTGAATCAAGCTCGATGGTACCGTCTCCGATTTCTGCTGCTGTGATGGCACCCCAGGCTTCATGTCCGCCGATTCTCCGGATCAGCAGTTTTGGAACGGGATAAAAGGCAAGTTCGCTGGGTTTGGTTATCATGATATCCGCTGCCCGCATCAAAAGGTTTGTGGTATAAACCGCGGCAAATATGTCTTTTGTTTTGAATACATGGATCCCCTTTTGTGGTTTGTCTAAAGCTTCTTCGGCAAAGGCGACCGTATCTGTCCAGTCATCGAAGTGTTTATCAATGGTATCCTCAAAGCCCTCAATTTCTTTGCACATTTCATTCCATACATCCTTATGGTCACCGATATTGATGAATAAAACGGCCTTGTTTTCTTTAATAAATGGCATGATTTCCCGGATGATTTTCACAAAAATGTCTTTCTGTGCCCCTGCACCGCCAATGGTTAATAGAATCCTTCGTGCCTCTTTATTTTTGATACGCTCAAGTCTTTTGTTACAATCCATTTCAATGTTGGCGACGATTTCATGATCCACATAATGACCGACTTCGTAGATTTCTCCCTCCGGGATCGGCCGCAGCAGGTTATCACCATCCATGCCCACCAGCATTTTGTATCCTAAAAAGGCTGACGGTGTCTGGACCGTATGAATGGCACCTTCGGACAGGTGAAGCGCCATGGGAAAATTATCTGGAATGGCATTGACTACTTTTTTCAAGCCTGCATGGATTGCCGCCTGCGAAGGCCACACATGGGTTGCGATAAAAGGAATATCTTCGGGAAGTCCCTTGTAAACCGTAGTCATCAGTTCAGAAACCTTCTGATCCACTGCATTGCAGGACAACCTAATGAATTCCCCTCTATTCAGAGTTTCCCAGAAAAGCTTGTTGAAGATTTTAAATCTTTGGGAGAGTTTCGATCCAAAGGAATACAGCTTGTTGATGTAAGTGATGACTTTCCCGCCGGTGGTCTCTTGATAGGCGTGCAGATCAAACCAATAAGGGACATATCCCATGGATCTTGCAGCCGATGCCATCGCCAAGGCAATTCGATAATGCCCGTACCCCATTCGGATACACCCGATGACAATTCCTTTTTCCCTATCAATTTGCTCATTCCCATCTCCGAGGGTGATATTTTGGATACCTAAAATAGGGCCTAGGGTATTGTTTTCACAGCTGCCAAGTTTATAAATCCGGTTGGAATCATCCCCAAACTTCCGGATATATTTCTTCTTTACCTTTTCAGCCTTTTTTACAACCTTTGCAGCAATTTTGTTACCGAAGATGAGCTTTGATTTGTCCACCGGCTGTCCCCCCTAGATTCCACTGTAATTATGGAATAGTGACTATTGGGTAGATAATAGTTTTAGTTTTGACGAAATAGCTTCATATTGAATATCGTACGAAAGGTCAACCTGTATAAGTGAATTATTTTTTACCTCCCTATTACTGATAGGCTAATAGGATACAATATAGTGAAAGCCGCGGGCTAAACCCTCGCGGCTATTATAAAGGCAACCCTCATGAATGAGGCTATTCAGTATGAGTTTTTTCCAGCTCAAGTCTTGTACCATTTTTTTCACTATGATGCTCTTTTTGAGTAAGAACATAATGTTTCACTTTTTCTAAAGCCGGCTTACTTATACTGATAACACCATATCCATCTTGCCAATATAGTGTATCCTTTGTGTTGTGATTGATAAAATATGATGCTGTTCCTTTAATCTCTGCAATAACTTCTGAAATTTTTATTTGTGGGTTTATTGATAGTAGTACATGGATATGATCTTCTGTACCACCTAAAGCAATTAGTTCAAGACTATATTTTTTACACTTTTCCATGATAATTTTATGAATATATTCAAAAATACTTTCTTTTATCATTGCTTCTTTATATTTTGTTGTCCATACACAATGAATATATATCTCACAATACGACCGCTTCATCACTTATCCTTCCCTCTAAATGCAGCCGGCTTTAGCCGGGTTTGCAGATAGCAGCCGTGAGGGTTTAGCCCGCGGATGCTTACAAATATATTATAGTCTAAAACGCATATTGTAAATATATGTAATTTTATCATGATATAAAATTTATACACAAACAAAAAGACATCTCAGTTGAGATGTCTTATGGGATTGCTTATACTTAGGTTTAACTTTCTCTTTGGCTTAATTCCTAATGTTATCGGTTTTAATTGTCCACAACCGCTGCACATTGAAGTATACTTGCTGATCACGAATCTTCTCTCGGCTACATACTTTAGCTCCGTATGCCGCTCCTTACAACAAGTCAAGCAGAAATCAGCCATATGTTCCCCCCGTATTCTCTCTATATTTATATGTCTATGATTGCCACATCTTTTATTATATCATTTCCATGAAAGATTTCCATAAAAATTCACAATTTTTTATATATTTTTTGTTCACTTTATATATTAGCAGGTCATAAACCTATCCATTTAGCATTTCCGAGGTTCTGCTCTCCGTTTCTTCATATTTGCAGCGAGTAATAAAAGGATTGTCACTCCAAATGTCATAAGCCCGGAATAGAACCTAAAATTATTTACAAGTAAATCTATATTTTCCATTAAACTCCGAGGCAAAAGGCAAATGGTCATCGTCAAAACTGCAAAGGCTAATACAAGAGGCTGACGGTGTTCCAGCTTGAAAGTCTTCTGAAAGGTATAAATAGTAAAGTAAAAGGCTGCGCTTAAGTACATAAAAGCCATGGTTGCCCAGGTGATAATGAAAAGAGGTTCTATCCTCTGAAAGAACCTTCCGTAATTGATGATCCGCCCAATATCATATGCAGGAAGAGAGCTCTCAAGAGCGGCAGGGTAAGGAACCACACAGATATAGGCCATCGTCAGGCTTGTTAGGAAAAACGCAGTCATTCCCAGTGAAATGTACCCTACAGATTTAAAATTCTTTTGGGACCCGATAAAGGGAGGAATCAAAAATAGAAAGAGCAGCTCGGAAACCTCCGAGATTCTTGGAATCCCTGCAATAAAAATTTTATCGAGTCCATTGCCGAATGCAGGAAAAAGATTTCCGGCACGGTAAAACGGTGCCAGTAAAACAAGATAGATAAGAAAAGCGCCAATGCTCACAGGAACCAGTATTGCCATAAATCGCACCAGCGGCTCGAGACCAAAATATCCTACAACAATCATACCTGCCAGAAAGAAAACAAGGATATAACTGATTGGTGAAGCTACATAGGCCAAGGTCTTCATTTGCTCGCCAAAAAGCCGTAAGAGTGAAACCGTGATAAACAGCAAAAAGGCGATTACGAATACTCCAATGATTATTCTCAGGATACTTCCCCCGAGATATTGACTGATATCGATCAGATCCTTTCCTTCAAATCGGCTGTACAATTTTGCAATAAAGAAAAAAGCGACCGTTGCAAGCAATACAATATAAAGTGTCTGGATCCAACCGGCTGTTCCTGCAAGCTCTGCTGCAACCCTCGGGTAATTCAGTATAACCTTTGTTCCCATCATGGCGACCAGAAGGCAGATGGCCTCCCAGCTTCCAAACTTGATTTTTTCCTGCACGTTCTCCCTCCTTTAACCTTCCCTGAAAAAGACTGCATAGATCGGTAGTATCAAGGAAGTTGCGGCAACAAGAATCACCATGACTGCACCCAGCTTGTTTTTCCTTTTCCACGTCCATACGCCATAGCTGCAAGTATAAACAAAAATCCATATTAAAATCAGTATAAGAATGATTCTCCCCAAGTTCATTGATTTTGCACCTCCATATTACCTTCTGAGGTTGGTGACGGGATTGTCCGGATTAGCAGTCCAGGACGGCGAACCTTAAGATCTACATCCACATTAAAGGTTGAGTCCTTGTATCTGGATAACCAGTTGAATTTTTCCCATTCCTCCCAGGTGAGAAATTTTCTCTTCTCCTCTGCCCCGAAGCCGCAGATATCGGTATGGTACTGTTTTGATGTTTTATTCAGCATATCCTGCAGTCCTTGCTTAATATAGTCTTCTGCGCTCTTTTCCAGTACCGGCAGCTGTTTCAAATCTTCGTAGTTAACCCCGCTTTGAATATTCAGGATATCGGCTTCCAATCTGATCTTCAGGTGAATATTCGGCTTTCCGTCCACCATTTGAACCTTGCGCTCGGGTTTCCGGCTTTGTTTAACGTTCAGCAGAATGAAGTAGCCCTCCACTTTTGGGTCGGGGATGGACCAGTACGCATAATTGTATTGACCTGTTGCCATAAGATAATAGCTAGTCTCCTGTCCATCCAATTCTCCCACCATTTTAGTGCCATCAAATACAGCAAGCCCCATAAATTCAGTTTTTAATTCACCGTATTTGGTGATACCGCCAGCTCTGAAATCACCCTCTTGAGGATACTTTTCCCTCTTTTCGGTGTATGTGGAATCATTTAGATTAAAGTCTTTTGACGACTTGAAGGCATTGACTCCACCCAATGTAGCCACAGGATTCGAATAAAAGGCACTGGCGGCATTGTAAAAATTGATGAGCTGAGTGTTTCCGATGAATGCCGTATAGTTATAACTATTCAAAGTCAGTTCGTAGTATTTGGCCGGATTGCCTTCCAGCTTGGGCTGTACACTCTTGATGAATTCCTCTGCCGACGTTCTTGAAACGACCATATACATATTGGGCCTGAATTCCCTGCTGCGTATCAAAGTATGAATATATCGATCTATGCCTTGCTGAGCCATTTCCTTTGAAAAAACCACGGCTTTTGCATGAGAGGTATTGAGCTGCCGGCTAACGGTGGTATTGGCCATATTAATCGCAGAATATAATGTCGGTGCTTCAATGGATAAAACCATGGAATTTTTATCGCCTCCACCTCCGCCGCCTCCTTCTTCACCGCCGCCTCCTCCCATACCCTTTGGAATGGCAATCTGAAAGGTAATTTTTAATATATTCGTTTTTCCTTTGTCAAAACCAATCGCCATAACATAGGCCAGTTCGTCTACTTCCCGGCGGTCAAAGCATCCGGTCAGGAGACTTGTTAGTAATGAAGCTATCAGTAAAACTATCATCAACTTTTTCATGTTTTTATTCTCCCTTTTTCCTTCTTACTGACAAATCGAGCCGTAATTAAAAGGATGATCATAAACAAAAAGGTGGTTAGCCACGCATAGGAACGAAAGAATATGGCTTCCAGATTCAATGCAGTCATCACATTGGGTGGCAGGAGGCTCAGAGTGAAAAGAATGACAGCAAAGGGAAGGATCAACGGCCGGTAGTAGGGCAGCTTGAAGGCCTTTTGAAAGATCCTGAGGATGATGATAAATGCAAAACTAAGGTAGAGCAGCGCCGCAGAAGCCCAAAGCAGCATAAAGACCGATTCAATCCGCTCAAAAAACCGTCCTACGTTGATGATCCTTGATAATTGATAAACCGGAAGAAACTGCTCCAGGGAGATGGGATAGGGTAACACGCCAATGAAAGTAAGGGTTACCAGCGTCATGAAAAAGCCGGTCAGCCCGATCCCCCAAAATCCGGCTGTTCTGAACTGCTCGTGGGACTTAATAAAAGGAAACACCATGTAAATAATAATTAATGCAGAAAAGGAAGAAACGCGGAAAAAGCCCGTTCCAAAAATCTTTTCAGGACCATTCCCAAGGATAGGATAGATGTTGCCAAATTTAAAAAACGGCATTACAAAAATGACCAGAATGAGTACCCCGGCAGAAATCAATACTACAACCACGGAATGCATTCTGACAACTGCCTCGATCCCTTTGTAAGCTCCTACAATCATTCCCGTGATAAAGAAAAGCTGTACAAAACTGATAGGAGAAACTGTCAGGGCAATGACTTTCATATCTTCACCGAACTCTCTCAGAATCATTGAAACGATAAATGTACTGTGGGTAAAGAAAATCAGTCCTACAATAATCCGCCCGGCATTGCCTGCAATTCTTTCCCCAAGGTCTAAGGGGTCCATCCCCTCAAAAGGCTTGTACAATCGGGATATTATATAGAACAAAGCCAACGCAAGCACTGTAATGTAAATACAAATCAGCCAGCCTGCTGTCCCTCCCAATTCAACCATCCCTCGAGGAAAACCCAGCAGAATCGGAATTCCCATTGAGTTTAAGAGTACGGTAATGGTTTCCCACCGGCCAAAAGTGACTTTATTATTCATTTGCATCACCCTCCGAATTATTTTGGGTCCATACCCTACTAATTTTTGGCTGTTTCCGGGTATCTCTCGGATTTACGTAATCCGGACGGGTCTCCTGCTTCCAGAAAGGCGGCCGCAGGAATTCATCACTGAAGCCGCCTGAAGTCTTGGGTGCAAAAGGAGCCATAAAGGGTACACCGAAGGACTTTGCTGCAGTAAGCCACACTCCCTGCAGGAAAAGTCCTGTAGTAATGCCGAGAAACCCTGCGGATGCTCCAAGGAGAATATAAGCAAATCTTAAGATTCTAAAGGCATAAGCCAGTGAGAAATTCGGTATCGCAAAGGAGCCAATCCCAGTAACGGCGACAATAATGATCAGAATTGGGCTGACGATATTGGCTGCAACAGCTGCCTGCCCCAATATCAAAGCGCCAATGATGCCCAAAGTTGGGCCGATAGGGCCTGGGATTCGGATACCGGCCTCACGGATCAGTTCGAAGGCAACCTCCATAATAAGTATTTCGACTACTGTAGGAAAAGGTACTTTCTCTCGAGCAGATACAATGGCCAGCAACAGATCTGTAGGAATCATCTCCTGGTGATAGTTGGTAATTGCCACATATAACCCTGGCAGGAGCAGAGACATAAATACTCCCAGGATTCGGACACAACGTAATAGATTCGCATAGGGAAATCTTATATAAGAGTCCTCAGCTGCATGAATAAGGTCATTATTGGTCGTTGGCAATACCAGGGCGAAGGGACTTCCGTGCATAATAATGGCGATTTTCCCATCTGTGAGTGCTGCCGCCACCCGGTCCGGCCTTTCTGTCGCAATAATCTGCGGGGCCAGCATGTAAGGATCATCTTCCAACAACTGCTCCAGATGCCCGGAATCAATAATATAATCCAGCTTAATGCTGTTAACCCTTCGCTTTACTTCTTCCACAAGGCTTTCATTGGCAATATCCTTGATATACAGGATAGAACAGGGAGTTTTACTACGCTTCCCCACTTTTGCATTTTCAACAATCAGATCTTCATCCTTCAGAATCTTACGAACCAGGGCGGTGTTGGCACGAAGGATTTCATTGAAACCTTCCTGAGGCCCGCGTAAGACAAGCTCGGTATTGGGCCTTTCAATTCCTCTGGCAAGCCAGCCCTTGACATCGGCTGCGAAAGCAACCTTGGATCCATCAACAAATAAGCCGCATCCCCCAAAATTAATTTCATCGATAACCTCCTGATACTTTTCTGTTACCTTCATTTGGTTATGAGGGAGCAGTCGGCTCTTCACAAATTCTCCGATATCATCCTCTCCTGTCTTGAAGTCTTTATCGGATAGAATCATCAGTGGATGCAGGATGTTCGAATTTATCACCGTCCTGTCTGTCATTCCGTCAATCAAAATGATAAAAGCCTTTACCGGCTTCCCCTTGAAGGTAATCTCAAATTCACGGATGACAATATCCCCATTGTCTGGAACAGTAAAGATATCTTTCATATATCTCAGGTTTTCTTCCACACTGGTGCTTATATTTTCTCTTGGCTTCACTGCGGAAGGCTGATGCTTATTATTACTGTCTTTCTCTTTGTTTTCGCCCTGCTCTTCACCGGAGTCGTTTCCTGAAGCTGCGCTCATTGGTTTTTTGATGATACTTCGATCCCGTTTCTTCAGTTCAGGGGTTCTATCTGAATCTTTCTGTGCTTCTTTGATTTCCGCTTTACCCTCATCATTGCTTTCTTTCAATATAAATTCTTCAATCTTTTCAGGTTCTTCAAAAAATATCAGACTCTTCAGATTCTTTATGTAGTTAACCAATAAATTCCCTCCTTTAAAGCCTTTGGATATTCAAGTTTATTATGGTTGATTGCAGTTTCAAATATTCAGGAATTATCGCTTGAAGGAGGAGGCATATTCAGCGTCAAACTGTCAGATACTAGGTAGGAATGTTAAAAAGGAAGGATTCTATGGTTCGTTTGAAGCAAACAAAAAGAAAACAACGCAGACCTTTGGGAACTTTTTCATCGTATACCCCGAATTTTCTTTCCTATCGGAATCCGGTAGTCAATGCCTGGTGGTCGGCTGCTTTTCCCGGATTTGGTCATATTGCCATGTGCATTTATGTCAAAGGGTTTCTTTTGATGGCCTGGGAATTCTATATTAATTTAGAGGCCAATATTAATCTGGCCATTTTTTATTCTTTTACCGGCGATTTCGATCTAGCAAGAAACGTGCTGAATAAAAGATGGGTATTTCTTTATATTCCGGTCTACATTTATACCATTTGGGACACTTACCGTACAACGATCGACCTCAATAAATTCTATATACTGTCCATCAGAGCAAATACCATGGTTACACCCTTTAGTGCCAGTACCCTTTCCATAAGTTTCCTCGATAGAAGGACCCCCTGGTTGGCAGCTTTCTGGTCCGCATTAACGCCAGGGATGGGACAGCTTTATAATCAGAAGATTCCTTCCGGCTTTATTATTCTTGTGGCCTGGATAGCCGTCGTGTATATGTCCAATATCCTCACAGCTATTCAGCTTTGCTTTGTAGGACTTTTATCCGAGAGTATTCGAGTATTAAATATTCAATGGCTGCTTTTTATTCCCTCAATGTACGGGTTCAACATTTGGAATGCTTATGCAGGCGCTGTTGAATTAAATAAGCTATTTGAAATGGAACAGCAATTATTTTTAGAAAGCTTTTATCAGAGCAAAGATTTTAAAATGCCTATATAATTTTTTATTAAAAGGAATGATATTTCGATGTATATCGTGTCCGTTTTTAATTATTCACTGCACCTTGAAATGGCGATTACTGCCCTTGAACAGGAAGGCATTGACAACTTCAGGATGCTTTCTATTCCATTGAAACCTCTCGGGAGAAATTCTAAAAAACTCGAACAACTGACGCATTCGGATGGAATCACCCCCATTGATCTTTCTGCTATTTTTGCCACTATTCTGATGTTGTTTGGTGTCATTTACGGATATATCCTGGCCTGGGGCCCTATACTTTGGGGACTGATCGGATTTTTTTCAGGCGCGCTCCTGGGTTACCTGTATCACATCTTTTACAAGGGTGGAAGCAATTTTCCCGGAAGCCATCCAAAACATCCGAATGCTGATGTGATCCTTCTTGTAAACTGTGATCCATTAAAGGCTGATAGCGTGATGCACCTGCTGGAAGTCCACAATGCTCTTGGAATTGGTAAATATGAGAATAAGATTTCCTGAAGTCAAATAAAAGCGCTGAAAGGAAATAGGTTAAAATGTCTGTAGAACGAATCATCGAAATATCCGCATGTTTGTTTTCAATTCTATTACTTGTGATTTTCGTACCTAAAAATAGATGTCGCGAAGCATGGTTGATTTTTTTGTTTAAGCAAACTACCACCTGGCTTTTGGGACTTTGGGTAGTTCAGTACGAATTAATCGAGTATCCTGTACGAATGCTGGCTAATGCAACCCGAACAAGCGTAGCTTTTGAATATGTTGTTTATCCGTCACTTTGTGTATTATTCAATCTTTATTTTCCTACGGAAAAGAGCATCTTGAAGAAATTTCTTCATTATGCCGTTTTCTGCTCAGGAATCACGGTCATTGAAGTTGTACTTGAGATCTATACAGCTCTCATAAGATACAGCCATTGGTCCTGGTATTGGACCTGGATTACCTTGTTTATTACCTTTTATATCTCCCGGAAATTTTACTTATGGTTCTTTAAGGGTTGGGTTTCTGCAGCATAAAAAGGAGACACCTTGTAATCGTCTTCGGTGTCTCGCTTCGATATGATTTATATATTTCAATTCTATTATAGCTTTTCTTCTTTTACCGTACCATTTCCAAGCTTGACCAGATATACCTCCCAGTGCTTTGATCCCAGGGTCTTTGCGAAATTCTTGTCAAATACGGCAAAGTCAAACCGGTGTTTTCCTTTGATGGCACTTCCGGTATCCATCGCTACCGCATAGCCGAGACCTTTGATATAAAACACGGTTCCAAATGGCCAGTATTTATTGTCTACGGCCACAGATACACCGGGGATGATAGGTTTCCCTGAATTGGTGATGCCATGATTGTTGCCGCATTCGTCGGAGCTTGGGGTATAGGCAGTTCCAAGAAACTTTCCGACATACTTTCCTCTGTTGAGCTCTCCCCGTGAACCGATGCCGTCAAAGCTGGTAAAATTCTGAGGCTTAATGCCTACCGACGCCGCTTTCTTCAACGAGTTCTGCAGCGCAATGTTGTCATCGATCAGTTCCTTGTTTTTCTTAGCAAGCTCATCATTGAAAATTTTTATTTCCTGCATCTGACGAAGGATTTCCTGATTTTGAGCAACAATTTTTCCATTCTCCGCTTTTAAGCTTTCATTCTCCTTTCGTATCTGCTCCACTTCTTTGGAAAGTTTCTCCTTTTCCGTGATCAGTACGCTTTTATCCGCTGAAATGGATTTCATGCTGTTGTAGGCTGAATGAAACTGATTGTAAAAGCTTTGATACGCCCTGAATAATACGATGTTATTGGCACATAACATCACGATCACCACAAACAATATACAAATGACCCAAAAATATCGGTTTATTTCCTTTCTTCTGTGTTCCTTTCTTAATTTCAATTGAGGCTGGATTTCCGTCGGAGCCTCATAGTCTGACATAATATGCCCTCCTGTTTTCTCAAGATAACCAATGCAGCATGGTTTCAACTAGGTTTGAGGTTTATATGGCCATGCGAATTGTCATCTTTTGTTGAAATTTGTATACAGTTAAACATTATCTTCAAATTTCCTTACATTATTCATTGCCACATTATACCATAATTATACTCTTTACAATTCTCTTGAGATCTGCTATACTATTTAATGTTCTTCGGGGTGTGGCTCAGCTTGGCTAGAGTGCTTGCTTGGGGTGCAAGAGGTCGCGTGTTCAAATCACGTCACTCCGACCA
>JAOAAU010000033.1 GCA_026418695.1 Clostridia bacterium | reverse complement strand
TAACTCTTGAAGTGATAGGGGTTCTGATAAAGCAATATGAGTCCGGGCGAATGAGCTATTCCGATTTAATAAAACATACAGAGCTGAAAGTTGATTTTATAAAAAGTAATATGAACAGTTTTAATACTTTGCAGAGAAATGCAGCCAACCGAATTTTAAATATCCACGGAGGGATTACTTCAGACATCCGGGTATGCATATAACGCCTCTGATCATCAGGGGATGAAAAACACCGGTAGGATAAAGGCTCTGAAAGTTAACAAAGGCGTAAAACAAATTCAATATGGTTTTAACGCGTGTGATATAGAATGATAGCCAGCCACCAATTTTTACAGTAATGCGAGGGATAAATATGGTTCATGGTGCATTATCCACGAAAACACAGAATTATCTGTCCGAGCTGATCAGAAGAAAGGCAATCAGTGAAGAAAGTCTGCTGGACCAAATGTTTATTCATTATCTCCACAGTCTTAGGATTGATGAAGATTATCTCTACTTGAATTTCGCAGGCTATAAGGAAGTATAATTTGGTTTCGAAATAGGGAGCAACTGATTTGAATAGATAAAGACTTTAGAGCTTTGGCCAATGCCAATGCTCTTTTTTTGGATCAAAATGAGTGAAACTATGCAGAATTCCTCGAGGAATAAGATTTATTTGTTAACTGAGGATATCATTTTGTTTAGCGGGTAATGACTGCAAGAGCTTCATTCTGCTTAGCTTAAACTTAGAATAATCAATTTGTGCACAAGCTTGTTTTTTTAATAAACACTTTACAACAATTAACATTTAACAAATATTGGCTTAGTAAAGGTAGGTTAGTCTATTAGCATAATACTTTTTATAGGAGTGAGAAAATGATTAAGAAACTTGTTGCATTTTTAATTTCCGCAGCTATGATAGCTTCTCTGGTTGCATGCTCTCAGTCAAGCGCTGAAGTAAATAAAGAGAAGAAAGAAACTAAGACGACAGAAAACAAAACAGTTGAAAGTGACAAAAAGCCAGCAAAGGTAGATACCTTGGTGATCGCATATCTTCCTAATGAGTCTAAGGAAGATTTGTCCGAATCCCGTAAGGGAGCAGCCGCAGATATGGAAAAGGCTTTGGGTGTCAAAGTGAAGGAATTCCTTGCAAGTGATTATAACGCTACCATTGAAGCCATGAGAACAGGAAAAGCTGATTTGGCTTTCTTTGGACCGCTTTCATACTCACAGGCCCATGAACGTGCTAAAGCAGAGCCCCTTGTAGCACCGGCTCAAGACAGAGACAAGTCAAAGGCAGGATATTATTCCTACCTCATTACAAGCGCAAAGAATGACAAAATCAAATCCATTGCGGATTTAAAGGGGAAAAAGTTTGCCTTTGTTGATGCCAACTCTACCTCAGGGAATCTTGTTCCTTCCTATGAAATCCTCAAAGCAATCAAAGATGACAAGCTCACTTTTGAAGACCTTCATACCAATGGTAAATTCTTTGAATCAGTAAGTTTTTCCGGTGCACACCAGAATGGACTTCAGGCTGTATTGAAGGGGGATATCGATGCTGCTCCCTGTGCTTCTGACATATTCCAGCGTGAACTGAATGCTAAGAAATTCAATGAAAGCGATATCAAGATTATCCATAAATCTCCGATGATCCCGCAGTCTCCCATTGCTATCCGCAGCGATCTGCCGGAAGAACTCAAGAAGGCAGTAAAAGACTTCTACCTCAAATATGACAATGATGACTACTTCAAAAAGTTTATCGGACAGAAGGATGGACAAAAACTGCGCTTTATTGAAGTAAATGATGACTTTTATAAGGAAATCCATGATTTAAGAAAGAAATTTGGTCTGTAATCAGTTCGTATTTCAGTTGGAACATCAGGCAAAGGAGCACTCCTTTGCCTGTGTTCACATGTTTATATTATGAACAGTAAGTAGTGCTATAGAGGAGGAAGTAAATTGAGCAAGCCATTGATTGTTGAACACTTGACCAAATCCTATGGGCCGGGATCGCTGGCTGTCGATGATGTGAGTTTTGAAGTAAAGCAGGGAGAATTTGTTGCAATAATCGGTCCTTCCGGTGCAGGGAAATCTACCATCTTAAGGTGCATCAACCGCATGGTTGAACCCTCGGATGGACGGATCCTGTTTGAAGGAAACGATATTAGCCACGTTCAAGGAAAGAAGCTCCGAGATGCCAGAAGACGTATCGGTATGATCTTTCAGCATTATAATCTGGTTTACCGCCTGACTGTAATGCAAAATGTCATGCATGGGAGACTGGGATACATGTCGACAATGGATGGAATTCTGAACCGATATAAGGAAGAAGACAAGGAAAAAGCACTAAAACTTCTGAACAAAGTAGGCCTTTTGGAATATATGTACAAGAGAGCCAGTGAGCTTTCCGGCGGCCAGAAACAAAGGGTAGGAATCGTCAGAGCATTGATGCAGGAACCTTCTCTGCTGCTCTGCGATGAGCCGATTGCTTCGCTGGACCCGAACAGCTCCAAGGTCATCATGGACCTTATTTATGAGCTGACAAAGGAATGGAATATTTCCTGTATTGTAAACCTCCATCAGGTCCATGTAGCAAAGGAATATGCAACAAGAATTATCGGAATCCGCCAGGGAAAACTAGTCTTTGACGGTCCCCCATCAGAGCTGACCAATGTCATGATTGAAGAAATCTACAATACGTCTATGGAAAACCTCATGATCAATGGGGAGGTGCGTGCTGTTGGCTGATAAGCAAAAGCACTTGCCTTTGGTGGACGGCGGCGAGAAAAAAATGGTTACCATCGCATTCTTTGTGATGCTCGCGTTGTTTACTGCAGCAACTGCATATACACAATTCAACCCTTTTACAATCTTAAAAGAACAAAGTACTTTTTGGAACTTTATTACTCAGGATTTTTTGCCTCCGGATATTGCCAAGGCAAAAGGACTTTGGAGCGCTATGCTCCAGACCCTTGGCATGGCTTTGGCAGCGACTTTTATTGCTTCGTGTCTGGCCTTTGTTTTCGCCTTTTTAGGATCAGGAACTACGGCGCCCTATCCCTGGCTGTCGAAAATCATTCGCGCAGTGGGCTCTTTTACAAGAAACATCCCGGCGCTGGTCTGGTCTTTTATCCTGGTAATGGCGTTTGGCATTGGAACCTCCGTGGGCTTGATTGCCTTAACCGTTGAAACCTTTGGATTCCTGCTGAGGGCATTTATCGAAACGATTGATGAAGTAGGCAGTGAAAGCCTGGAAGCATTAAACGCATGTGGAGCCGATTATTTTCAGAAGCTTGCTCAATGTGTGATTCCGGCTGCAATACCAGGGTATATTTCCTGGTTCTTATACTGCATTGAAGTGAACATCCGGTCTTCCACCATTGTCGGTATGGTTGGCGGTGGAGGGGTAGGACTGGTGTTGATGATATATATCAAGTCCTTTAAATACCATGTTGCCGGAGCGATTATTCTGGCAATTGCGGCGGTGGTAATTCTGGTGGATTTGACTACGAATTGGCTGAGAAAGAGGGTGCTTGTCTAATGAAAGATTATTTTATGTCGGACGTTTTGGTGGAGCAAGGGGGCTTTTTGCAGGGGAAAGAAATGAAAAGCCGGAAGATCAGGATCAACAACCCGGATAATGACCGTCCGATCAATATATTTATTGGAACTGCAGTGATCCTGTCCATTATATCGATCTTCATGCTGAACATCGACTGGATTATGCTTTTCTCCAGAGTCGGAGAACTTGCCGGTGTATTTATTGAATTGTCTCAATTCAATTTTACCAATTTTGATCTGGTTGCCGTGGCCTTCATGGAATCGGTGACAGTAACGCTGCTTGCTACGTTGTACAGTCTCGTAGGAGGCCTTTTGATGGGAGCCTTTATGGCAAGAAATATTACCCCCAGCAAGAAGCTTGCGGGAGTTTTGTCTTCCTACAATTCTTTTATCCGTGCTGTACCTACTCCCATTTGGGTTCTGCTTATTATTGCCTGCCTTGGCTTTGGACCGGCGCCGGGAATCATCGGACTTTCCTTCCATGCCACTGCTTTCTTCGCAAGAGCCTTCTCACAGGCTTTTGAAGAGGTTCCGCAAGCGACCATTGAGGCACTTCAGGCTACAGGAGCCAATCGGATTCAGATATTTTTCAGTGCTGTATTACCCGCATCCATGACCGCCTTGATTGCCTGGAGTGCAATGAGGTTTGAGATCAACTTCTCGGAGTCTACGATTCTGGGAATGGTAGGCGGCGGAGGTATAGGCTATTCCATTGCTGCAAGTGTGACCGGGTATAACTTCGGGCGCGCAGGGATTTCCATCCTGATGGTTTTTGTTTTTGCTTATTGTCTGGAAATCATGTTTACTGCAATCAAGCGCAGAATGAAGGCGTAGTACGGGCGCTGGAAAAAGTTATAGATCGTGAAATAAATAAGTTGAAGATTTATATGTTATTTAATTACAAATTACCTTTTATTAAGATGGCCCTTACATTAAAAGCTTAAAATAGGATTGTCAATAAGAGACATGATAAGGAACAATTAATCCTGGGCCCATATCTCCCGTACCAAAGGGATCGGCATCAATGAAATCAGGAATTAAAAAAGCAGCCAGGAGCAATCAAAGAAGCGCCTGGCTGTTTTGATTTTTAGTGCAGCTGATGAAGTAAATGCCACGAAAGATCCAGCAGCTTTTTTGATTCATCATGGCGGAGGTAGGAAACTTCCAAGTCGTTGGTCCTTACTCTGTCGAGGGCATCCGCATCCTTGAATATTTTCAGCAGTCTGCAGGCCTTTTCTTTTTCCCTGATCCTATAGCCGATTAATCGCTTGAGGGCAATTTCATCCTCGATGCAGTGGTTTTCAATGACATATTTCAAGACTTGAAGATCCTCGGTGTCCATACAATTGGCCAGCTTCAGATCTAACATCCTTTTAAAGCTCAGACACCCGTGAATTTCACAGTCCTCGTCGTTAAATCTGCCAATATCATGGAATTTGGCTGCTTCTACAAGAATATTCCTTCCTGCTTTGCCTAATTGAATACGGCTGGACAAAGTAAGGCAAAGAAACAGAACTCTTTTAGCGTGACAGACGCCATGTATTCCGGAAGGGACCATATATAGCTCCGGAATGATATTCTTACAGTTTTTATTATATTCGTTTATTACCTCAACATTGTTTATGGTATTGGCTGAGATAGAAGGAGGGTACTCGGAATATTGTTCTCTATAGAGATTATTTTCGTTTGAATTTTTTGAAAGAGAGTGCGTCAGGCTGCTGTGAAGTAAAGCTTTGTCTCTTTTAGTGTAAATGGTCCTTGGATAAACTTGCTTGATCATAATACAACCACCAATTCTTCAGAATTTTTTTGAACATCCATCCTGAAATCCTTATGAAAAACAGGTCTTGTGTACCGCAATCACAGTTATATCTTACCACTTGAATGTTATTCAAGAATTAATTCTGATTTAAATTCTGATTAATGCCGAAAACGTGATTGAACTTTTAATGACCAATAATTAGTTGGATTAACCCAAAATTTACCTGAGTTTAATTCCTTATTATTATTTTTAAAATACTATGAAGTTAGTAAAAGCATTCGATTGCATCAATTATACGGGAGAATCCACGATGAGGATTGCATATTTTACAGATACGTTTCACCCTCAGATCAATGGTGTAACAAACACTCTGGATAGACTGGAGACCTACCTTAAAAGCAGCAATATACAACATATGTTCTTCGCACCCAGCTTTCCCAGGGACATCAAAAGCAAAAACAGAAGAAATGTGAGAAGATTTAGAAGCGTAAGCTTTCCTCTCTATCCTGAATGCAGATTATCCATTCCGCTTTATGCCAACATTTCCCGGCTTGCGGACCGTTTCAGGCCTGATCTTGTACATCTGGTTACTCCTTTGGGAATCGGGTTTGCCGGACTCCGGTATGCCCGTGAACGCGGGCTGCCCATTGTGATGTCCTATCATACCAACTTTGACGCTTATCTGAAATATTATAATCTGGAATTCATTGAAAATGCCATTTGGAATTTTTTCAAATGGTTTCACAGCCACAGCAGCGCAAATTTCTGTCCCTCGAAAGATACCATGGAGATTTTGAAATCCAATGGTATTGAAAATGTAAAACTGTGGTCGCGAGGAATTGACACGACGGCTTTTTGTCCCAGTCATAAAGACTTAAGTTTACGAGCCGGAATGAATCCGCAAAATAAAGTAATGTTCCTTTATGTGGGAAGATTGGCCGCTGAAAAGGACCTGGATATTCTGGTGGACAGCATACAAAGAGTGAGCAATGCGCACCCGGGTAAAGCCCAATTTATAATCGCGGGAGACGGCCCTTATGCAGAGGAAATGAAAAAGACACTATCGGAGGATGTAATATTTACAGGCTATTTGAAAGGCCAGCCCTTATCTGCTTTGTATGCCTCCTGTGATGCTTTTGTATTCCCTTCTACAACAGAAACCTTCGGCAATGTTGTGCTGGAAGCGATGGCTTCAGGCCTCCCGGTGATTACGGTAGACTCCGGAGGCGTGAAGGATAGTGTCCGCAATGGATTTAACGGTTTTCTTTGCAAGCCAAGGGATGCGGAGAGCTTTTCAGAAGCAATTGTAAAGTTCCTGGACAATCAAAGCTTGATTGCCGGAATGTCTCAAAATGCCCGTCAGTACACACTCGCAAAATCATGGAACAGAATATTTGACCAGCTGCTCTTGGACTATAAAAGTGTACTGGATGAAGTTTATAAAAGAATGGGAGATACGGCTTAAGGAGGTAGGAGAATGAATGTTGCAATCATCGGAGGAACCGGATATGTAGGACTTGTCACGGGGGTAGGTCTTGCAGCGCATAATCATCAAGTTATTTGCGCAGATATCAATGAAACAAAAATAAACGGCCTGAACAATGGAATATTACCCATCTATGAAGAGGGGTTGTCAGACCTGCTCTCGGAAGTGAAAGCCCGGAAAAAGATTCATTTTACATCCAATATCAGTGCTGCCGTGGAAGCTTCTGATATTATATTTGTATCTGTTGGCACACCGGAAGGGAAAAACGGGGAGACGGACATATCCCAATTGGTACGGGCGTTGAAGTCCATTGCAAATAATATGAATACATACAAGCTTATCGCAATTAAGAGCACGGTACCTGTCGGGACCAATGAAATGGCCAGAAAGTTTCTTCAAAGTAACTTGAAAAACCATTCCTGTTCCTTTGATGTGGTATCCAACCCGGAATTCCTGAGGGTAGGCAGCGCTGTTCAAGATTTCTTATCACCTGAAAGGATCATCGTGGGGGCGGACAGCAAAAAGGCTGCAGATATGATGAAAAAGCTCTATAGCAGCTTTGATACCCCTATTATCGTAACGGATACAAAAAGCGCTGAAATGATCAAGTATGCCTGTAATTCCTATCTTGCAACACGCATTTCCTTTATCAATGAAATCGCTGAAATCTGTGAAAAAGTGAATGCCGATATTCATGCTGTGTTGGACGGAATGAAGCTGGATAAAAGGATTGGCGGCTTGTATTTAAGTCCTGGCCCCGGATTTGGAGGTCCATGCCTCTCAAAAGATATCAAATCCCTGATCAATACCGGGGTAAAAGCCAACGCCAATGTCAACCTGTTGAAATCCGTTATGGGAAGAAACGATGTTCAAATAATGAACATTATGCATACCGTAGAACATGAACTGGCGGAGATGGATGCAAAAAAGGTTTCTGTGCTTGGGCTGAGTTTCAAGGCAGGAACCAATGATACCAGAAATTCTCCGGCCATCAGATTGATTGAGAAACTTATTGAAAAGAATTATGAGATTGTGGTGTATGATCCGGTAGTAAAACAATTGGAGGATGTACTGAATCCTCAAGTTACCTTTTCCAAATCAGCAGATGAAGCAGCGAAAGGGTCCGATTGCCTTATTATCATGACAGAGTGGGATGAGTTTAAAAAGATGGACCTGAAAAGCGTTTATTACAGGATGCGGACACCTGTCATCATAGACACCAGGAACATCCTGTCCGTTGAAGAAGCCTTCAAGGCGGGAATCCGGTATTCTGGGATCGGTACAAGGAAGCTGCAAAACAAGGAGACGATGAAGGTATATAGGAATATCGTCTGAGTCAAAGAGGGGGAATCGAAAAAACGGTTCCTTTTTTCAGGCAAAAAATCTGGTGCTCATCTTAACCTTCTTTTAACAAAAACATAATCATTATTTACCTGCCTGTAATACCCAAATAAAGTATAAAGGATAGCATTAAGATGTACCTGGTATACAAACCTATACCAGGCAAAAAGGAGTGCTATACAGATGGAATTAGTAAACCGGAATAGTCCGATGCCCTGTTATTATCAGGTGTATAAAATGCTGAAGGGCAATATTGAGAACCATACTTTTTATAATGGTGAACAGCTGCCTTCCGAGAGATTGCTTTCAGAACAATTCAGCGTAAACCGATTTACGGTAAGAAGAGCGATTAAGAAGCTCATTGATGATGGCCTGGTGTATACCGTTAGAAGAAAAGGTTATTTTGTCAAAACCGATGAGATCGACATCCACATTCACAAAAAGACCAGTTATACCCAGAACATGCTGGATCACAATATGACGCCCCGCATAGAGGTGCTCGGTCTGGAGACTCAAGAGGTGACCCCTGAACTGGCAGACCTGTTCAAGCTGGAAAAGGGAAACATGGTCTGGTCCATTTATATTCTCAGGTATTATAACACGATTCCATATGCACTCAGTAGAATGTACCTCTCCTATAACCGCTTTCCCGACTTGAACATTCATTTTATGAAAGAACGTTCCCTTTATAAAATATTGAATCAGAATTACGGGGTGATTCCCACAAGAGTAAGCTCGGTATGTGAAGCTTGTCTGTCGGACAATTTCGAATCAAAACAGCTGGCGGTCCTTGGAGGAGTTTCGCTTCTGAAAGTGACCAGTGTCGCAGTAGACCAGAATGGCACACCGGTGGAACAGAGCATTTCAAAGTTCAGATCGGATATGGTTAAAGTAAAGATCGATTTAAGTAACTTATAGATGGAGGTTAACATGCATTATTCGCAAGTGATCGCAGAAGGAAGAATAGAAAAATTAAGGGATATCGCTGATACCATCGTCAATCACGTACCCTGCAGAATCATTTCTAATCCCTCTCCGGGGATGGTCATGGTCAAACATACTGATCCTCTTGAAAAGACGCCGTTTTATTTGGGGGAAGCTTTTGTAACCCAGTGTGAAGCGGAGGTCGACGGCTGCATGGGATATGGATGCGTATTGGGAGACGAACCTGAAAGAGCAGTATTTGGAGCGATTATTGATGCCGTCCTCGGCAATAAAAACAGGATGGCGCCCAGCGTCAACCCCATGATTGAAGAGGAAGCCCGGTTCATTAAAGATCAATGGACCAGGGAAAGCCGACAGATATCCAAAACGAAAGTAAACTTTGACGTGAAGAAGGGATAATACCATGGTTCATTATGCAATCAAAGAGAGCACGTTTAACGAGGTGTTCGATTCTCAAAAAAATTTCCGGGTCCTGATGGATGGAATGAGCAGGCCGGGAAAAGTCTTCAAGCTGCATGAACACGATTTTGACAAGTTTCCTGCAGGCTTTAACCCCTGGGTACTGGTGGTGTTGAAAACCCTCGGTGACAACAATGTGACCTATTCATTGGTCGGCAATGGAAATGAGGAATGGAAGAAGTATATTGAAATCAACACCGGAATGACTTCAGAAGAAGCAGTGCATGCCGATTATGCGATTCTTGACGGAAAAACCTTCACGGATTGCTTCTCATCGATCCATCCGGGATCCTTAGAGTTTCCTGAAGACAGTTCCACAGCGGTGATCACTGTGGATCTTATTGCTGAGAATTTGCTAAACAAGGATTATAAGGAACTGGCGATTCTATACATGTCAGGGCCTGGTATTAAAGATGTAAACAGTGTAGGGATCGCAGGGCTTGATAAAAAGTATGTAACAAGTATTTTGCAGATGAATGAAAATTTCCCTGTTGGCATCGATGCGATTTTTGTTGACAGGATCGGGCATATCACCTGCATGAGCAGAACGACAAAAGCGGAGGTGAAATAAACATGGGTTATGTTGCAGTTCAGGGCGGAGTTACTGCCATCGAAAACTCGGAGCAGCTGGCAGACTATATCCGGTTGAAAGGTAAAAGCGCACCAATCCGTATTCGGCAGATTCAAGACCAGTTAAGACTTCTGGTGGACCGTGTCATGGGGGAAGGCGGTCTTTATTCACCGCTTCATGCAGCGCTCGCAATCAAGCAATCAGAAGGGGATCCATTGGAAGCATCCTTCTACATCCGCGCTTACCGTTCAACATTATGCAGGGTCTGTGATACCTATCCTTTGGAGATGGAAGAAATGCGGGTAGTCAGAAGGATCTCTTCCGCTTTTAAAGATATTCCCGGCGGCCAGATCTTGGGGTACACCTCGGATTATCGTCAGAGAATGCTGGATTTTTCACTCATGGATGAGGATGAAAGCAAGATGGAAGAGATTCTTGAGAAATATGATGCAGATGGAAGCGCGGAAGCAGGTGAGGATTTATCCGGCGTAAACTTCAAAAAAGTGGTTGAAATCCTGCGAGAGCAGGATTTGGTCCGGCTGGTTGAAGGAAAAGAAACAGAACCCGCTGCGGATATCACAAAGGAATCCATCAACTTCCCCGCTCATCGTTCTGCAAGACTGCAGACCATGGCAAGAAGCGAGACCGGTGGCATTCTTGCCATGGCTTACAGCAGCATGAGGGGGTATGGCAGCATTCACCCTACCATTGCCGAATTAAGAGTGGGTTTTGTACCGGCGACGATTCCTCATCCCTACAGAAAGAATGAGAATTATCATATCGGTTCCATTCAGGTAACAGAAACGGAAATCGTCGCAAAGTTCGGAGCGGACCACGCCGACGAGAAACCCTATTTTACCCTGGGTTATGGAATCTGCTTCGGTTCCAATGAAGTAAAGTCCATTTCGATGGCAGTTCTGGATAGAACCATGAAGGCAACAGAAGCGAAATCACCGGCGGAGGATCAGGAGTTTGTTCTCATGCATATCGATGGTATCGAGTCTTCCGGTTTCTGTGCACACTTTAAGCTGCCTCATTACATTACCTTCCAGTCCGACCTCAGCAACCTCAGGAAGACTCAGGAACACAAAGAACAAACAAAGACGGGGAAGGAACGTTAGCGTGAAAAGACTTTTGAACACTATGCACATCTGCCTGTTTTTTAAGGAAAAACAGGCAGGTGCATTAAGAAAGATTAACCCCAATGTGCCCAATGAAACAATTCAATTGGCACATTGGGCACATGGAGGTTAACGGGATGATTGAAGAATTGATACCCAAAGCGGAAAAGTTTAATTATAATTTTGCATTTATTGATGAAGGAGCAAAAAAGGAAATCCGGCGAAAGCTGCTGAAAGCCATTGCCATTCCAGGACACCAGGTTCCTTTCGCCTCCAGGGAGCTTCCTATCGCAAGAGGGTGGGGAACCGGAGGACTTCAGGTGACAATGGCGGTGATCGGCCCGGAGGATACGTTGAAAATTATCGACCAGGGCTGTGACGGAAGTGTCAATGCTATCAATTTACGAAAGCTGATGGTAAAGACAACCGGGGTTAAAACAACGTTTGATACTACCCAGGCTACCGTCATCCAGACAAGACACCGCATTCCGGAGATTCCTCTGAAGGAAGGCCAGGTTCTGGTTTTTCAGGTTCCCTTGCCCGAGCCTTTGAGACACGTGGAGCCAAGTGAAGTGGAAACCAGGAGAATGCATGCGGAGTCCGACTATGGACTCATGTGGGTGACGCTCTATGAGGATATTGCAAACTGGGGGTCCATCTCCATTGGTGCAGGCTATCCCTGCAAAGTCAACGGGCATTATATCATGTCTCCGTCCCCTATACCCAAATGGGATAACTATAAGTTGAACCAGGCGGAATGCCTGTATCTCTTTGGCGCCGGGCGAGAAAAGAGAATCTATGCGATTCCGCCATACACGGATGTTGAGCCGCTGCAGTTCGAGGATAAGCCATTCAGTGTTGAAAGGTTCGATGGGTTGTACTGTATACGCTGTGGAGCCACAGATTCCTTCCTGGATGAAATCTATGACGAGGAAACCGGTGAGAAATATCATGTTTGCTCTGATACGGGGTATTGCGACTGGAGAATGGAGAATAAGGATGAATAATATCAATATGGATCACGGATGTGTACTGCAGGTTAGAAACCTGAGCAAAAAATTCGGGAGAGGGTGTCCTCACTGTGAGAAACTTACCGGGCCGGAGTTCGGAAGCAATGTTTGCCCTAAATGCAATAGTGTAGTGGCCTTGCATCATGTTTCTTTTGACCTTTACCAGGGAGAGATCCTGGGGGTTGTGGGAGAAAGCGGCTCGGGGAAAAGCAGCCTGGTTCAATGCCTGTACTTTGATCAGCAGGCAACTTCCGGGGAAGGGTATCTTTCTTATTATAATGATGGTGAGGAAAATATATTCCAGCTTCCCCAAAGCAAGAAGCGCTATATCAGAAATCACCTGATGGGGATGGTGTACCAGAATCCGCTTCTGGGATTGAGATTGGGCTTTACCAGCGGCGGAAATATCGCTGAAAAGCTTTTGACGGCGGATATATATCACTATGAGACCATCCGGGAAAGAGGAAAAGAGCTGCTGACAAGGACGGAAATTCCTGAATACTACATGGATGAGAAGCCCAAAAGATTCAGCGGCGGGATGCAGCAGAGGGTGCAGATTGCCAAGGCGCTGGCAAATAACCCGCCGATATTGCTGCTGGATGAGGTGACGACCGGATTGGATGTATCGGTACAAGCGAAGGTATTGGACCTCATCAAATGCCTGCAGCAGGAATTGAATATTTCCATGCTCGTGGTCTCTCATGATTTGGGGGTTATCCGGCTTTTGACCAACCGGACCATGGTGCTGAAAAACGGAAGAATTGTAGAGCGGGGCTTGACCGATCAGATATTGGAAGACCCTCAGCACAACTATACCCAGTTATTGGTGCACTCGATGCTGTAATATCGGGGGGGGGAACTGTACTGAGGGAGAGTTAATTTTATGAAAGCTGGTGATGTTTATGATGGAAATTCAGAACCTTTCAAAAGAGTTTCATATGCATATCCGGGGCGGAAAAACCATTTTGAGTTTGATGGATGTCAGCTTTGAAGTAAAGAAAGGTGAATTTCTAGGGCTCACAGGCCCTAGCGGTATCGGTAAGTCTTCACTTCTGAAGTGCATTTATCGAACCTATGTCCCGACTTCAGGAGACATATGGTACACCGACAGCATGGGAGACAGGGTAAATCTTGTAACTGCGAATGAGCATGAAATATTAAGATTAAGAAAATACGAGATCGGATATATATCACAGTTTCTTCATGTCATTCCCCGTGTTTCCGCGATGGATGTCATTACTGGGGCTTTGGTTGAAAAAGGCTTTGACAGGAAAGAAAGCGAAGAGAGAGCAAAAGAGTATCTGTCGAGAGTTGGAATTCCCACCTCCTTGTGGGAGATGTTTCCTTCGACCTTCAGCGGCGGGGAGAAACAGAGACTCAATATCATCCATGCTATCATCAGCAAACCAAGAATGCTTTTGCTGGATGAGCCGACGGCTTCCCTGGACCCAAACACAAAGAACGAAGTTGTTTCCTTGATTCTTGAGCTAAAAAAAGAAGGAACTGCAATGATTGGCGTATTCCATGACCATGATACCATGATCAGGCTGGCAGACAAGCAATATGATCTGAAGCTTGAAAAAACCAAGGAGCTATGCGTATGAATACCTACCTTATCAACAATGTAAAGTAAAAAATGAGGAGTATTGAAATATGTTGTATGAAGTATTATATTTTCCTGAACTCGCCAGGGAAGAGAAAAAACTGCTCAGCGAGCAGCCAACCATTCATCCTTCCTGTAAAATTTATAATTCCAGGATTGGGTCATGGACAGAGCTTATGGAGAACTGCACATTGATAGAAACGACTTTTGACGACTATAGCTATGCAGCAGGAGATGTCTCCATCATTTACTCGGAAATCGGTAAGTTCTGCTCCATTGCTTCCCACGTGAGGATTAATCCGAGCAACCACCCTATGGAAAGAGTTACTCAGCACCATTCCACGTATAGGCGGGTGCAATACGGATTTGATACATCGGATGACGAGGGGATTTTCAATTGGAGAAGAGCACATCCGTGTGTTATCGGACATGACGTGTGGATCGGCCATAGTGCGGTCATCATGCCGGGAGTGAAAGTTGGCACCGGAGCTGTTATCGGGTCCGGCGCGGTGGTAACAAAAGATGCAGAACCTTATCAGATTGTTGCAGGTGTCCCTGCAAAACCAATTCGCAAACGGTTTTCCGAAGAGGTCATAGAGAAGCTCATGAAATCCGAGTGGTGGAATTGGGATCGGAAAACCCTCAAAGAGCGGTTCCATGATTTATTGGATTTGAAACAGTTTATAGAGAAATATGAGTAGAGGTATACCGTTATGAGAGTGAATAGAACATTAATTTGTAATGCGAATATCATTCTACCTGATAAAGTTTTGCGGGGATGTATTTTGATAGAAGGCAGGAAAATCTCAAAGGTGATGCCCGGGATTTCCCCAAAACATCACTGCCAGGGAGAAGTAAAAGTGATTGATGCCGATGGCGGCTATGTGATGCCGGGGTTGATCGATATTCACAGCGATGCCATTGAGAAGGAGATTCAACCAAGACCCAACACGCTGTTTCCTGTAAACATGGCCTTTTTTGAGCTCGAAAAAAAGCTTGCGGCCAGCGGTATTACTACCATGTATCATTCCCTGAGCCTCAGTGATGACTGGGGAGTTAGAAATGATGCCATGGTGGTGGACATCATCCACAGCATTCAGCGCCTTAAGCAAGAGAGGTTCATGGTCCATCACAAGGTGCACCTGAGGTATGAGATCACTTTCCTTCATGGGCTGAAGACGCTTGAGAAGCTGATTGAAAGCAAGAGCATCGACTTCATGTCCTATATGGATCATACCCCGGGCCAGGGACAATTCAAGGATCCTGAAGCCCTGAAGGAGTTTACCATGAAGTCCTATGGAGCTAAAGAAAAGGAGGTAGAGGCACTTTTCAATAAATCGAAGGAATGTCAGGCAATGATTGACTGGCCCGGCCTTATCGAACTCGCCAAACAGGCGCGAGCAAATGGAATCAGACTTGCATCTCATGATGATGACACCAACGAAAAAATCCATACACTCTTAGAATGCGAAGGCACGGTCAGTGAATTTCCTATTAACCTGGAGACGGCCAGGTATGCAAAATCTAAAGGCCTTCATGTCTGTGTGGGATCGCCCAATGTTGTCCGCGGAAAGTCTCACAGCAACAACATGAGAGCGATGGATGCCATCAAAAACGATGCAGCGGACATTATTTGTTCAGACTATCTTCCTGCATCCATGCTGCCGGCTGTCTTCAGCCTCCCGAAGGAAGGACTCGAACTTTACGAGGCAGTGAGGATGGTTACCCTGAATCCGGCAAAAGCTTTGGGGATAGATAAGGAAACGGGTTCCGTAGAAAATGGGAAGATGGCAGACTTGCTCATTGTTGAACTCTACGAGGGATATCCGATTGTACGAAAGACAATGGTTGGAGGAAAAATTGTATACCAATCCGATTTCACAATTCTAAAGAAAGAGGGAGTGGAAAACGTATGTTAATAAGGGAGGCCACAGATAAAGATTTGACGGCAGTACTTGAGCTTTTAAAGCAAATCGATGGGGAGAGCGATCAGGATATGGATCAATCTCTGAATATATGGAGCGCCATTAAGAAATATCCATATTACAAACTGATGGTTGCTGAGGAGGAAGGACGGATTGTCGGAACCTTCAGCTTGATGATTCTCGATAACCTTGGTCATCATGGCTCAAAACTGGCGGTAGTTGAAAGTGTCGTCGTCCATTCGGAATTCAGAAGCCAGGGGATTGGAAAACAAATGATGGAGGCTGCAATGGAAAGAGCAAAGGGAGAAAAGTGCTATAAACTCATGCTGTCCAGCAATAAAAAGCGGGTCCGGGCACACAAGTTTTACGAAGAACTAGGCTTTGAACAGCACGGAATCAGCTTTGCCATTGAAGTCGGAAAGTAATTGCATATTTACACTATGAATAACGGGGACATGGAGGTTACGATGATCGATTTGCATGTTCATACAAAAATATCGGATAGCTCCCTTACTGCTCTTGAAACACTGAAGATGGCTAAAGTAAAGGGTATCACCCATGTTGCGATCACAGACCATGATACTACCATGGGGTTGAAGGAAGCAGTGAACCTGGGAAAGGAATTGGGAGTTCATGTAATTCCTGGGATTGAAATATCGGCCTATGACTATAGAAGAAACAAAAGAACCCATATTTTGGGGCTTTGTATTGAACCCGGACATCCGGCGCTGGAAAGCCTTTGCAAACCTTTGGTAGATGCCAGATGTCAAGCCTCTTATGAAATGGTGCGGAGGATTATTGAAGCCGGATATAACATTCAATGGGAGACTGTCGAAAAGTTCGCCGAAGGCGGAACAGGTGTCTATAAGCAGCACATCATGCATGCGCTGCTGGAAAAGGGCTATTGTCATTCGATCTATGGAGACCTTTATAAAAAGCTTTTCAGAAGGGGAGATCGTCCAGATACTCAGGGAATTGCATTTTTGCCTATTGAGTATATCGATGCGAAAAAAGCAATCAAAGCAGTTCGAGAGGCTGGAGGGATTGCTGTTTTGGCCCATCCGGGACAGTTGGATAATTATGATGCTATAGAAGAATGGGTTCAACTGGGATTGGAGGGCATTGAGGCATTTCATGATAGCCATAGTGAGGAAGAGATCGAGAATGCCTGGGAATATGCCGAACGGTTCAACTTGATTGTTACCGGAGGTTCTGATTTCCACGGGTTTTATGGAGAGCGGCCAACAGAGTTGGGCTGTAAGGAATTGGATATTGAAAGTGTGGATGCGCTTCTGGAAAGAAAAAAGAGATCACCGTAAGGAGCAATTATGAGAACACTAATTAAAAACGGAAGAATTGTAACGCCAGATAAGGTGTTGAATGGGTCCCTGATCATTGAGGATGGGATCATCATGGAAATTCTTGAAGGAGATGATCTTCCTTCAAGATACGCTCAACAAACTGGGGAGCTTGAAATCATTGAGGCTGATGGACTATATATAATGCCGGGGTTAGTGGATTTGCACTGTGATGCACTGGAACAGACCATCCAGCCGAGAAAGAAGGTGTTCTTCCCGATAGAGCTTGCGCTTCAAGCTGTTCAAGTACAATTCCTGTCAGCAGGGATTACTTCCATGTTCCATGCCATAGCCTTGTCGGGTGAACCAGGGCTGAGATCCAACGAGATGGCACATCAGATCGCAGGTGAAATCGGAAAATTCAGAAAAGGAAATGCCTCATGTATACGCCATTTTACGCATGTGCGTTACGAGATTTATAACGAAACAGGGCGTGAAACCATTCGGAAAATCTTTGAAGAGGATTTGGTGGACCTATTCTCCGTGATGGATCATTCCGCAAAATATTCGAGATTCAAAGATTTTGGCCAGTATAAAGCCTATGTTGAGAAGAACAGTACCTTATCTGGACAAATGCTTGAGAAATATGCGAAAGAACAGTGGGAACGGAATGAAGCTTCAAATGCAGAAATTGAAAATGAAATGATTGCACTTGCAAAACGGCATGGGGTTGTGATTGCATCTCATGATGACGATTCGGTTCATAGGGTTGAAAATTATAGATTAAAAGGCATCTCCATCAGTGAATTCCCCTTGAATGAAAGTACAGCAAGATACGCGATGGAAAGTGAAATGTATTCCATCGTTGGAGCGCCAAACCTTTTCAGAAACAAATCCCATGCGGAGAACCTTTCGGCGCGGTATGCCATCAAAAACCGTTTGGCGAACATTCTTTGCTCAGACTATTATTACCTTTCTCTATTACCTTCAATTTTTATACTTTTCGAAGAGGGAATGGAACTTCCGGAAGCAGCGTCTTATGCAACGATTCATCCCGCCAAAGCAGTTGGATTGTCTGATAGACTAGGTTCACTAGAACCCGGTAAGGAAGGGGATATCATCATGGTTCACCATCGACCGGGGCAGCTCCCGGTTGTAAGGGGGGCTATGGTAGGTGGGAAACAAGTGCTCCGCGACAGAATTCGGTTCTAGAAGCGGGACGCGACAACCAATGAAGTGCATTTTTAATATTTCGAATTAACTGGAAATTTAAAAGTTAAAAAGTACTAGCTTTTGCGATGTCTGCTAAATAAATAGACCGGCCAATGTTCATCCCGGTAAAACCTTGAGAAGTCATTGAATTTCCTAATCTCTGCCTGGTTAATGATATATCTTAGCGGCTTGGAAAAACAAATCTTGTTTATTTTTGTGACCAAATCAGCCAAAACGGTCTTTTCATCCGAAGATAAATCATCTTCGATATACGCTAAAGTGATATGCCCTGAAAAACTCCGTTTCCTTTCAACACCCAAAGACACTAAAACCTCATTCCCGTATATGAAATTTCTGAAATGCTGCAATCTCGAATAAGTTTCTTCACTTGTAGGTGAAACCATGGCCGCGATTACACCTTGAGGAAAGACCGAAAGTCCTTTGATCTCCATGGTGAGAGTTCCGGAAAAGGCGGAGTGATTAAAAAGCTTATGGAAGGTATCCAGAAATAAGGCTTCTTTCCTAACCGTCAGCTTATTCTTGTATTCATCTCCTGAAATTAATCTGGCGATGGTCATGTGAAACGCAGATGTAGGGGCAGGTGCCAACTTCATTGAATTGAAAAGCTTCAAAAATCTTTGAGCTTCACAAAGACGTAAGAAAGGTACATTGTTTTCTTTATCATGTTCAAAGGTAGGAGTGATCAAAGTAAATCCCGGATAAGATACCGGGAGCCACAGATTACAAGGATTTAGTTTGAACTTGCCGAACGGGGTAATCTTTGTAGCGTTTTCTTCAATTTGTACATCCGACACCATTTGGTCAATATGCTGGAGATATTCTGAATGCTTCTTTTCCATTTCTTAACCTCAATAACCTCAATTACAAAAGATAATCTTTCTAAAGCGTTCCCTGACGAAGCATTTGAGCAAAGTCATCAGGTAACTCGTCGTTTTCTTCGATCGCTTTTGCAGCTTTCTCAACATCATATGAGATACGTTCCAACTGAACACTGATTGTGCTGCCAATAATATCGATCAAGGTATAGGTTGCATCAATTGAACCATTAACCGGTTTTCCAACAGTACCGCAATTGATGACGTGCTTTCCGTTGATCTGCTGATAAAAAGCTTCATGGGTATGGCCGCAAACCAGCACATTTTCGTTCATGTTTTCAAGAACTTCCTTTAACTCACCAGACCCCTCGTACAACGGTTCGTTGATTCTCCTGGGACTTCCATGCACCACAAGGATGTCAAAGGCTTCGCTGTGCAGTCGAATGTGTTTAGGAAGATTTTTTATATAGTTTCTGTTTTCATCACTAATGTGCTTATTGGTAAATTCCATGGACAGGGCTGCCAGTTCAATCAGTCTCGGTTCTTTATAATCGCAGCCGCAAATCATTTCAAAGTTTCCAACGGCTTTCTCATAATTCCCTTGAATTGAAAGGACATGATTCTTCCGCAATAGATGAAGAACCTCATTGGGGAAAGGGGAATAACCCAATGAATCCCCGGTACATATTATGAAATCGACGTCTTTCTTCGCTATGTCGGCCAAAACACTTTCCAAAGCGTATAAATTGCTATGAATGTCTCCAATAGCAGCAAATTTCATGATTAAATCTCCCAGTTGTGCCCTTTTGGAATATTATATACCAACACAAAAGAACATTTGTTAAGAAAAAGCTAAATTTCTGTTAATTTGGGAGAAAATTACGGGAAAGGAAGTAATAAATTCTACAAAATTAAAAATGAATGAAGAATATTCTTATCCAATATATTGGTCATCTTGCTTTTGAGAAGTGTGCCCCAAATTGGATACATTTAACACAAACTTAATCGCCAATTAAACTTCGGGTAACGTGGAACAAATAGAATTATGTCGAAAGATGGCACTTGCATTATACTATCAGAACGGGAGAGCAGCGATGGACGCAATCTTAGATTATACTTTTAAATACCTGAATGAGACGGAAAAATTGAGCGAGCATGCTCAATCCAACTATAGAGCCATCAAAGACAAAAATCTGGGTGAAGAGTTTATGGAAATACTGAAAAATGGTACAGTCTCAACGATGTTTCAACCGATCGTTTCCTTGAAAGATGGAAACTTACTAGGCTATGAGGCGTTGAGCAGGGGCCCGAAGGAAACGTTTTTTGAAAATCCGGAAAAGCTTTTTGAGTTTGCCAGGGTGTACGGAAGACTATGGGAGCTTGAGTTCCTATGCAGAATCAAGGCATTGGAGAATATCTCGAAGTGCAACCCCGACTTTTATATCTTTCTGAATGTAGACCCCAATACCATTAATGATGAGAAGTTTAAAAGAGGCTTCACCAAGGAGTTTTTAAAAGGCTTTGATATCAACCCGGAAAATATTGTTTTTGAGATCACCGAAAAGAACTCTGTATCCGATTTTCAGAGCTTCAAAAAGACAATCGACAATTACAAGGATCAGGGCTATAAGATAGCAATCGATGACACCGGGTCCGGCTATTCAGGCTTGAAACTGATCACAGAAATTCACCCCCATTATTTAAAATTGGATATGACCCTCATCCGCGACATCGATAAAGATGGGATCAAGCATGCATTGATCAAGACTTTTCATGATTTTTGCCAAACGGCGGATATCAAGATTATCGCAGAGGGTATCGAGACTGAAAATGAGCTGAATGCATTGATTGATATTGGGATTGATTACGGACAAGGATATTTTATTCAAAGACCGGCTGCAGATGTTGAGAGAATTGATAATAACCTTATTTTACATATCAAGCAGAGAAATCGAAAAAAGCGTGAAATCTATTCAAACAAGGTATCTGCTGCATTGGTAGGAGATATCTGCAGAAAGAGTATCACTATCAGTCCATTCAGCTCAGGAGCTAATGTATTGGAATTGTTCAGCAAGAATACGACAATTCAGGGTGTACCGGTAGTAGAGAATCACCGCCTGGTAGGCCTTGTCATGAAGGATAAGTTCTACTCAAAGCTGGGGACACAATACGGGTTTGCCTTATATGTGAACAGACCGATCAGCTTGTTGATGGACAAAAGGCCGCTGGTGGTTGATTATGAAACTACCATTGACGTGGTATCCAAGCAGGCAATGACGCGGAACGAAGAAAATCTTTATGATTATATCATGGTAACCAAGGATGAAAAGTATCACGGAATCGTTACGGTCAAGGACCTGCTTGAGAAAACTACGGAACTGGAAATCAATTATGCCAGACACCTTAACCCGCTGTCAGGCTTGCCGGGGAATTTGATGATTGAACAAAGACTGACAGATACCGTCTTAAGCGACTTGCCGTTTACGGTTTTGTACATTGATATTGATAACTTCAAGGCTTATAATGATGTTTATGGTTTTGAGAATGGGGACCGGATCATTCAATTTCTATGCAGTGTCTTAATGCAGGCTGTTGAAAAGGAGGGTTCCGGAAAAAGCTTTGTAGGCCATATCGGCGGAGACGATTTTATCATAATTCTAGAAGGATATGACGTTGAGGAAGTATGCACGACGATCATTTCGAATTTTGAGACGGGTCTGAGCGGCTTTTATAATGAAGAAGATGTGAGCAGGAAGTTTATGATTGCCAAAAACAGATATGGTTCGGAGGAGAAGTTTGGATTGGTATCCCTGTCGATCTCCGGATTAAGCAACAAGAACAGAAGCTATAAAGATATTTATGAATTGTCCGAACAGGCCGTGATGTTGAAAAAGAAGTGTAAAGCCCGGGCGGAAAGCTGCTTTGAAATTGAATAAAAAATCGAGTTTTACACCTGCAGAATAAGATGCTGCAGGTGTTTTTAATATATAAAGCTTCCAATGCACATTTCAGGAGGCTTTCAGCGCTGAGCCAACAGACAGTAATTACCTCTATTTAACAAGAAATGAATATTTACTTAATATTACCAGGATAAAATGATGCACAAACTAATAATCAATATTCATGTATGGAGGGAATTTCAATGTCAAATTGGGTAAAACGTACGATAAGTCTTTTTACAGGACTGATTCTTGTACTCGGTCTTACTGCTGCTCCAGCGGTGAACGCTGCTGAATCACCAAAAAAGGTAAAGAATGTGATTGTGATGATTCCGGATGGAATGAGTGTTACAGGAACAACACTGGCCAGATGGTATCTGGGGGGAACTACACCACTTGCTTTGGATGAGATGGCAAGCGGTTTGGTAAAAACCTATTGGGCAGCAGGGGCTATTACCGACTCAGCTCCGGCGGGCACTGCCATGGCAACAGGCTATAAAACTACAAATAAATTTATTGGAGTTCTTCCGGACAAGGCGGATATGCCTGGGGTGGCAGCTGTTAAGGAAGAAAATAAAAGAAAGCCTGTCGCAACTGTATTGGAAGCCGCTAACTTGAACGGAAAGGCAACGGGTTTGGTTGCTACCTCCAATATACAGCACGCAACTCCGGCTGCTTACTCAAGCCATTATCCTGACAGAAGCCAGTATGAAATTCTGGGTGAACAGCAGGTATACAATAACATGACTGCAGTTCTGGGATCCGGTTACCAGTATCTGATGGGCGATAAAAGAAAAGACAAGGAAGACCTGATTAAGGTGCTGAAAGACAGGGGCTATGATTATGTTACAACTCCTGAAGAAATGAAAAAATCTGCCGGAAACAAGATATGGGCAATGTTTGCTCCTGATGCCATGGCCTATGATTTTGACAGAGATGCATCCAAGGAGCCAAGCCTTGCTGAAATGACCAGGAAAGCAATTGACGTATTGTCCAAGGATAAGGATGGCTTCTTTCTGATGGTTGAAGGCAGCAAGGTAGACTGGGCAGCTCATGCAAATGATCCTGTGGGTCTTGTAAGTGATATCATGGCTTTTGATGCAGCCGTAAAAGTAGCTTTGGATTATGCAAAAAAAGACGGCAACACCGTAGTTGTTTCTGCTACAGACCATGGCAATGGCGGAATCACAATAGGAAATACGGCAACCACCAAGACCTATGACAATGACCCGCTTTCAAAGTTTATGGATCAGCTGAAAAAAGCGAAGCTAACAGGTGAAGGAATTGAGAAGAAGCTTAATTCAGATAAATCGAACATTAAGGAAGTAGTTGCTGAATTCTACGGAATAATTGATCTTACAGCAGAAGAAGTAGATGCGATTGCAAAGGCAAAAGCCGGCAGCATGAATTCTGTTGTTGGACCGATGATCAGTAAGAGAGCAAATCTTGGGTGGACTACCGGTGGTCACACTGGGGAAGATGTAGTTCTATATGCGTACCACCCAAAAAATGAATATAAGCTTTCAGGCGTGATTGATAATACGGATATTGCAAAGTATACGGCAGAAGTTCTTGGCCTTGACTTGGAAGACGCAACAAAGAAGCTCTTTGTTCCGGTGAAAACAGCATTTGAAGCGAAGGGCGCAAAAGTTACATGGGATGAAACGGATGTGAACAATCCGGTAGTCGTTGTGACCAAAGGAAACACTACGTTAAAGCTTCCTGTAAACAAGAGTGAAGCAATTCTTGATGGCAAGACGGTGCAGCTCAACGGTGTCACTGTTTACAACGGATTGACCAGCTATGTTCCACAGCAGGCAGTGGATCTTATCAAGTAAATCTTCCTCCCTGAGTATAGATCACTTCTGCCTGTGAAATGACAGAGCGGCAAACCTGGTTTTGCCGCTCTTGTCTTTTAGGGAGACTTTTCGAAAAAATGAGATTTCCTAAGTTTTATTCATGGATTTTACACCAAGCTTTCATATTTCAATCATATAAGGATTTACCTTAAAAGCGTTTTATGAGAAAAGCGACCAAGTTAACAATAATTTAAAGAAAGCATAACAGCAAGATAATTATTCTGAATTATCCTATAGACATATGAATCAGTAACAAATTCATTGATTCATAAAAAATACACGAAGAAAGGAGAAACTATGTTTAACTTTAAAACATTGAAGTGCCATCACTGCTCTGCGGTAATTTTCAACCTGCCGGAAGCCTTGGCCAACAAGCTCGAAGGACATGCTTTTGTCTGCGATTGCTGCAACCATACCAATTTCCTGTCCAATCTGATGTTTATTAAAAGTGCTGCTTGTCACACTACCTATTTGTTTGACACTCTTTAAAAACTTCTTATTTAATTCCTATCTTTATTTTTTTCTGTTTCTTAAATTCTATATTATCAAATAGTCTTTTTCTCCGGTATTATTCTTCCCCTTTTATTTATCTCACATCTCCGGCTGACTTGTTCCTAAGCTTTCGGATATCGACGGCCATGTCTAAAACGCCGACAAGCATCATGATTTGGGAGAATGAAAACAGTGCAAAAAACAAGAAAACTCCTTTAAATACTTTGGGAACGGAATACTTGTCCAGAAAAAACTTTGATACTGAAAATCCCAATACCATGAAAACCATCATCATCACCGTAAAAATGTTTGTTGCCAGTGCATTCAGCTGCGGAAGCCTGATCATGCTTGTCTCAACGACTGCGAAAAGCAGCATTGCCGTAACGAAAAGCATTCCCTTATTGGATAATCTCCATTGGGAAAACGGTTTTACATCTTCTATGGAATAATTGATTCTTTTCAATACGAGCTTGGTCAGCTTAAAATTCATGAAGGATAAGAGAACTCCGGAAAGGAAAATAACTCCCGGTAAAATCAGTTTCATTAAATCCAGGTTTTTCTCAAAAATTTCAGTAGTTTTTGCTATTTCCTCACGACTGACGCCCATCATTCTGTATGCATTTGCTGCTTCAACATACGCACTTTTAATATTCAAAAAGAATTTGTCATATACGTTCTCAATATTTACTCCCAGCGCAAGCATACCTAAGTATATTCCAGCGATACCGCATATAGATAGTACAATGCTGGTGAAAAATATCGTCTTCTCAGGACGTACATTCTTATTTAACAAATACCCCATGACAATTCCGGGCAGACCAAATACGATAAAAAATCTTAGACCTTCGATGGGTTGTGTTACGACAGCAACCAGCACTGAGGAAACAACCACTGAATAGATGCTGACCTTGAACCCATGCCTGAAAGCAATCAGAATGGTTGGAACAGACCAAACGATTGAAATTAATGCGACCAGGGGAATGTAAAATGTTATGATGCCAATTACCACAGTGATTGCTGCGAATATTGCTCCTTCGACCAATGCCTTTGTTTGAATCCTATTCATCCCGCACCTCATAACTTCTATTCACAAAATATTTGTACCTTTTATCATAAGGTATTATCCGGCCGGAATCAACGGGGTTTTTTTGCAAAGCGTGCATCTTGGATTTTTTAAAAAGTTAATATCAATTCGCTGCAGAAAATATTGACAATGAATCACAATGGCAATATACTATGGGTATATGAAATATACTGTTGGTGTACAAAGATGACTAAAGGTATATTTGACCAGTTACTTAAGAGGAGTATTGTGATATGGAGAGTTTGTCCAGAAGGGAAAGAGAAAGACAGGTACGCGAGGAAGAGATCATCTCTGCAGCAGAGAAAGTCCTTTGTGAGAAGGGCTTTGATGATGCTTCCATGGATGAAATCGCAAGAGAGGCACAGTTTACAAAGAGGACATTATATCAATACTTTGCCAACAAGGAAGATTTGTATTTCGCAGTCATCCTAAGAGGATTCAAAAAACTCGCGGAATATCTTGAAGAAGCAAGCTTGACAGGTAGGACAGGGTATGAAAAAATTCACCGGTCCTTTATGGGATATTACAAATTCTATAAGGAATATCCGGGGCAATTCCGCTTAATGGGCTATATCGGGCACGTAAAGAGAAAATCTCGGGAAGACAGTGAAAGAAGGAAAATTCTAATGGCGTTTAACAATGAATTGTTTAAGGCAACGGCAGCAGTGATTGCGGAAGGCCAGGCCGATGGGAGTATCAGCACGGACCTGGATGCCGGGAAGGCAGCGGTTAGTCTTATCTTTTTAATGACCGGTTTTTTTAATCAACTGGCAACTACCGGGGACACATTCACTCAGGCAATAGCACTGGACCTCGAAGACTTCAGCCTTTTTTCGATGGATTTGCTATTCAGGACTTTAAAGAAGAATAGTTCTTAGGAAGGAGAATAATGGTATGAGGATCTTAAATAAAACTTCAACTTGGCTAGAGAAGCTTTTAGCAAAAAAATATGTGATTCCTTTAGTCATAATATTCGTCTCAGCACTCGTTTTTATGGAAAAAGGTCCGTTTGCTTCTTCAAAACTAGAGGAATTAAGCGGGGGTACAGGGTTTTTGGATATGCAATTTGGTTATAGCCAGACGCATGTTTACGATATGCTGGATAGGGTCGGTGCAGCAGGCAGAGAACTGTATATGGGATTCCTGACGTTGGATTTCGTATTCATTGTGGTTTTCATGTTCCTTCTAGCACTTCTTTTGACCTTCCTTCTGGAGAAAGCGGCAGTGAATTCAAGGATGAAAATACTGAACCTTTTACCGGTGATCAGAAGTGGGATGGATGCAATAGAGAATTGCTTGCTTTTGCTGGTCATCTTCAACTACCCGGTAAAACTTCCGATCATCGTAGCGATTTCCAGTATGGCAACCATATTGAAATGGGTATCACTCGTTGCCATCCTTGCACTCATAGTTATACTGATGATCAGAATTGCATGGAAAGCAATTTTACCTCAGAAAACTATTGGATAGGAGGAGTACAATATGAAATCAGTTGTAGTTTGCTATTTCTCGGGTACCGGGAATACAGAGCTTGTAGCGAATATGATTAAAGAAGAATTTTCACAGCTTCAATATACCGTCGATTTAGTCCGAATGGAAGATGTTTTAAATCATCACCTCAATATTGACTTGGGGAAGTATGACTTTATCGGGATCGGAAGTCAGGTCATTGGTTATGGGGCTCCAAAAATTGTATATGACTTTATCCGTGCCCTTCCAAAAGGGAATGGGAAAAAAGTGTTTGTTTTCCGTACCGCAGGGGGTGTTGCTCCCATAAATTATAATGCATCAAAATGGATGCTCCGAAAGTTGACGAAAAAGGGGTATGATGCATTTCACGAAAGGCTGTTCTCCATAGGGAGCAATTGGGTGGTTAGATTTGACAGCGACGTCATGCGTCAGCTGTATGATGCTACGAAAAAGAAAGTTGGCATCATGTGCCGGGAGATCATTCTTGGCGAAAAACGGATCCTCCGGACCGACTGGGGTTTAAAAATGCGGATGGAATTGGTCGAGCTCTTTTTTACAAGGGCCTTACGATGGATGGCGAAGGATTATTCTGTCAAAAAGACTTGTACCCACTGCGGACAATGCATCAAGAATTGTCCTTCTAGAAATATTATTGAAAAGAATAAGAAGATTAAATTCGGATTCAACTGCAATGGCTGCATGCGGTGTTACTATATATGCCCCAAAAACGCGATCAACTTCAGAATCTATAAGTTTTTTCCTGTGGCAGGGGGATACAATGCAAAGAAAATCTTTACGCAGTCAGGCTCTGAGATTGAAAAAATCCCTGGATTCACACCCCCCTTTTTGGATAACTATCTAAAAAATGATTCCCTATAAACTTTCATGAATTAATTTCGTAAAATAAGGAAGGAGTACTTACGTGAAAAAACATAATTTAAGGAGGTATATTTTATGTCAATATTAAATAAGGATTTTTTTGAGGGCAATGAAGTTATTTTTGTGGGCTATTCGGGAAAAAACCAGGGGTTCTGCGGAAACGTGCATAAGGCGTTCATAAATAATGGGATCAAGGTCTATGCGGTAAACAATAAAGAGGGTGGAACCTATGACATCAAGGTATATAAGCACCTGGAGGAACTACCTAAAATACCGAAGACAGCCTATGTGCTTCAGAATAAGGAAAATTCCCAAAAGGCCGTCAAGGAGCTGGCGGAAAAAGGGGTTCGAAAAATACTGTTTCAAAGCAGCAGGAATGTAGATGCATCCACCCTGGAGGAATGCAAAAAGATGGGAATTGAGACCATCGTTGCCTGCCCGATGATGAAGTTTGGCTCAGGGATTCATAAACTTCATGGATTCTTTGCGGGAGTAAGAT
>JAOAAU010000009.1 GCA_026418695.1 Clostridia bacterium | reverse complement strand
CCCAATGATTTCTGACCGAAAGAACCCGCTGCATCGTAGAGTTCAACAAAGGCTGTGCCTATTTCCGGTGTATCCATAATGGTTTGAAGTTTATAATCCAGAAAATTATTATTCAGGGGTTTACCTGTCTTCTTATCAAATAGCATTTGTTCCGACAGGGCATACCCGACAGACATGCTGACACCCCCTTGGACCTGGCCTTCTGCCAGTTTCGGGTTAATGATCACACCGGAATCATGGACATTATAAATCTCCAATATCTCAATCCTGCCGGTCTGAACATCTACCTCGACCTCGGTAAAAGTTACCCCATAAGCCATGGCATTGATTCGCACATTTGCAGAAGTATCACTGGTAATAGGGGCTGAATTCATCCGGTTATAGTAGGACTCCATGGCTATATCCTCCAGGGAGCAAATAACCCTGCCTAATCTACTTTCAACAATATAAGCATCTTTGATGTCCAATTCCGCAATGGATAAGCCGGTTTCCTTGCTGACGATGGATAATACCTTCTCTTTTACCTCCATTGCCGCCTTCTTTATGACTGCACCCGTCACAAAGGTCTGTCTGGAAGCATAGGAACCCAGATCGAACGGTGAAATGTCCGTATCCTGGGTTGAGATGACATGGACCATATCCATGGATATACCGAGAACTTCAGCCACCATCTGGGCAAAAACCGTATCACTCCCCTGACCGATTTCCGTCGCTCCGATCTGAAGTTGAACAGACCCGTCCTGATTCATGACAATCCTTGCACCCGCCACTTCCAAAGCTACCGGGTGCACACCGGACACATAACTGAAGCAAGCCATTCCAAGACCTCTTCTTTTTTCTCCCGCTTGATTCCGGTACCTTTCCTTTTTTTCGTCCCATCGGATCAACTCTTTTCCTTTCTCGATGCATTCCGGAATCCCGAAGGAACGCACCACATTCTTGCTTAGCGGGTCCGTATGTCCGACACGAATCAGATTTTGCTTTCTGAATTCTATATTATCCAGGTTCAGCTTTCTTGCGATATCGTCCAGGTGGCACTCCAATGCAAAGAATATTTGCGGAGCGCCATATCCTCTCATGGCACCCGCTGCCGGAAGGTTGGTATAGACCGTCTTGGGATCAAAACGGAAGGATTTAAAGTCATATAATGGCCTGAACTTGCTGCCCGCACTCATGGTGACGGAATGTCCGTGAGAAGCATAAGCACCGTTATTCACAATGACATGCACATCAATTCCCAGCAATTTTCCTTCCTTTGTAACAGGTGTCCTCAAATAGAACTTCATGGCATGTCGGGTCCGGGTATCTATAAAGCACTCTTCCCTGGACAAAGCATAACGAACCGGCTTCCCGTTCACTGCCAGGGACATCGCCGCTGTCAGTGGCTCAATGATCACATCCTGCTTGTTTCCAAACCCGCCGCCGATATAGGGTTTGATGATTCTTATCCTGCCCCAGGACAATCCCAAAGCTTGAGCAACAATCCTTCTTGCAATATGAGGAATCTGTGTTGATGTAACAATCACAATACGTCCATCGGTCTCCACGTAAGCATAGGCAGTCTGAGTTTCCAGGTGGCAGTGCTGAACAATGCTGGTTTCAAAAACACCTTCAAAAACATGATCTGCATTTTTCAGGTCCGATTCAATTTCCCCGAATTCAGCGCCAAATGCACTAATGATATTATCCGGCCGCTCCTCATGGATTACAGGTGCACCCGGCTGAATCGCTTCTTCAGGGTCTAATACATGAGGTAAGACTTCGTATTCGACATCAATCAATTTTAAGGCTTTTTCAGCTGTTAGGGCATCTGCCGCAACAACTGCAGCAATCCCATCCCCGACAAAACGCGCCTTATCGGTGAGAATAAGGCGGTCCGCCACATCTCTGTGCTTCGGATCCAAGTCCCAGGGGTGGCCGGCTGTTGGGAATTTGATTTTTGGCAGGTCTTTGTGGGTAATGACAGCTTCAACACCCGGCAAGGCTTTTGCCCTTTCCACATCAATATTCTTAATCCGAGCGTGCGCATAAGGGCTTCTCAGAACCTTTCCCACCAGCATATCCCGTTCAAAGAAGTCATCTGCATACTTAGCCTTGCCGGTTACCTTGGCAACCGCATCCAACCGCTGTACACTCTTACCGATGATTTTATAATCCATTTGGCCCCCTCCCCTGGGTTCTTCCCGATTTTTAAGCGCTTACATTAATCTTGATATTGAAATAAAATGAATACAATGCTTGCACTTCATTGTTAAAAAGAATCCCCTCTTAACAATCGCTTTACGATTCATTCAGAATGCTTTTCAAGTCTTCTTTATGTTCTTCCCTGTAGTTATGAATCAGGGTATTCATCTCACTGATTTTTTGCTGCTGTTTTATCCAATAGGCTTGATCCTTTTGGGCATTCAACTCCTCAATGGTCTTACCCTGCTGTTCTATCCATGTAAAGTATTTGAGATTATGCCATCTTTCCCGGTTGTACTTGTCACCCTCAAAGAACCAGGAAGGCTCCTGGTAGTGGAATATCCTCTCCGTTCTGGACTTTGACTCTGCTCTATCCAATTTCCCATACTGGCTTTCCAGCTGTTTCATCACAGAACCGTATCTGGAAATGCTGTCGGTTGCGATTACAAAAATATTCTCATCGGATTTCATCTTGTAATATTTCGCAGTTTTTATGGCTCCGATCACATTCGCTATCCCGGAGATACCGAACTTATCGGACATAAAGTCGATCATTCCGTGGTCTGCAAATTCCTTTAAAAACTGGATTCCTTCAGGACCTGTCATCACCTGAAGCATCTTCTTGCACTCCATGTCATCGATCAATACCACCCCGTCCATATTCATCACATTATGAATCCAGGTAACATGCTTATCTCCAATCCCTTGAATATCATGATCTCCATAACCATTTAGAGCAATGGTCGGACACTGTACAGGCTCACCTGCCACGATCTTTGCTTCCGGAAATTCCTGCTTTACCCTGTCTCCGCTGGCAATAGCTCCGGCGGACCCAACCGTCAGCACAACAGCCGCAATCCTTCCATTCCCGATTTTTTTCTCTTGAACCAGCTCTACCATGGTATTGCCGGTAACGTAATAATGGAATCTGTAGTTGGCAAACTCCTGGAACTGATTCAGAATCCGAATATGTTCCGGATCGCTGTTTGTAAGTTCCTTCGTCTTGTCATAGATTTCTTTCACGTTGGACTCACAGCCTTTTGTAGCAATGACTTCTGCTCCGAATCCGCGGATCATGTCAAATCGTTCCTGGCTCATGAGTTCAGGGAGCACAACCACAGATTTATAATTCATACCATGTCCGACCCAGGCTCCGCCGATCCCGAAATTGCCGGTAGACGGCCAAACCAATGTATGTTTCGAAGGATCAACTTCTCCGGTAACCGTCTTTTCCGATAATATGGAATAGGTTGGCCCCACCTTGTGGCTTCCGGACGGAAATTCCTTTCCATAAAGTACAACAATATTTGCCTCTACCCCCGTTAATTCTTTTGGCATGACAAAATGGTAGACTTCATCGCTGCCATCTCTCCAGGTAATGTTATAGAGGTTAATCGGGTGAAGTGGATCACTCAGTTTCGCTTCCACAGCTCTTTTTCTGATCTCGGGGTCCATCTTCCACGGATGAAGCATTTCCTCATAGGTAGGTCCAACGACAGGGGTTCTCATCATGTTCTGTCCTCCCTTTACTTAAAATCTATTGAACTGTCTCCATTATACTTTCTGGTGTCTTGAAAAATAAAAATGCCATGATTACTCTGAATATTTCCCAAGGAATGATCATAAACTTTATTGGTTTACCCTCACCCCTATGAATTCCACGTTTTGTCGATCTTTATATTCTATGAGGGTAAAGATGGATTCTTTCATTTCCACAAAGATTCTTTTTCACATATTGAATCTGATCCAAACAAAAAAGCTCAGAGTAAGCAGTCTTTTAAAAAAAGCTGCACTCTGAGCTTATTTAGATTTGAATGATTGAATTTTAAATCATCTATCCATTTTTTTGACTATATAGAAACTCACTCACACTTTTGCTTGCGAAGAGGACAATACAGCTGGCTACACTGTATACCAGACAGGCCAGAACAATTACTATTTCAGCAACAGACAAACCTGAATCAAACCCGACACTCGTCAGGGCATAAATGATAATCATTGTACTCAGTGCCGCTCCCCCGGCGAACAGATATCTTACCCACGATATACCCGCAAAAAGGGCTACCGACAATACAATTTGAATAATCATTGAAATCAGGTTAAAGTTATAAAATGCAGAAACTAAAGCACTAAGAATATTTACAGCCGCTATTGTAAAAACAATAGCTTTTCCGAACTTGAATTGTCTCGCCTGTCTTTGCTCAAACGCCTTGATTGCCTGCTCTTTCTCCTGCTTCGTCAGTTCGTCCATTTTGACCTCTCCTGTTTTGGTATACTTAACTCCAGCTTAGACCTTCTTGGCGATGATATACCCTCTTTTACTCGGATACTCAACATTCTCATAAGGATACCGGATAATGGCTTCCACTATATCAAAACCAACCTCTTTGATCAGCTTCAGTATTTCATCAAAATCATGAAATACGTAGTCAATGGAAACTTGATCGTCTCCGTCTCCTTTCTCCACAGGCAGGACATCATTATTTCCAATATGAAATGAGACTAAAAGAAACCCATTTACATTAAGGACTCGATTAAACTCCTTGATCGCAGCTATAATTTCAGATTGCGTCAAGTTTACAATCGCATAGGCGGCTGATATCCCGCTCAATTCGTTATCCTTGAGATGCAGTGCCATCATATTTCCGCGTTGAAATGAAATATCCGGGTTCAATTTCTTCGCTTCCTGAATCATTTCATCGGATAGATCGACCCCAAACACATCAATGCCCTGATCTTTCAAATATCTGGCTACTTCTCCCGGGCCGCAGCCAATATCGCATACTTTTCCATTTGGCTCAATCAGTCCTGCAAACCGTTTCAAGAAGTCTCGATCAAAAGGTTTTTGGTCTAATTCATTAAAAAACAATTTTGCGTATTCATTTGCAAACAGGTTGTAGAATTTTTCAACTTTGATTTGATTCACTTGGTCACTCCCCCCATTGAATGTTTTTTTCTATTTCTGGAATTAGGTATATTCAAAGCTGTACAAGAATCTCATTTCATATTTTACCATTTTGCTATTAGAAAGCCAATCATCCTTTGGGTTCGCTTTCCGATACATATTGATATTTCTTGGACTTTTTAATTTGAACTTACCAATTTTGAATATTGAAAATGAATCTTGCCCTTATAGCCCGGTAATAAAACCTTATCTGACTTTTCAATCTTCACTCCGATTTTGTCCATCTCCAGCAGTTTAAGAATCGTACTGTCTTTTTTCAAATTGGTGATCAATGCTTCCGTGTCTCCGATTGCTTTTATCTTATAAGGCCCTGCGACCTTGCTGCTATTAATAATTAGAACCGGCCCTCCCGATTTTACCTGGGTTGTGGTGACAATACGTTCATCGTTGATCGCTACCGCTTCTGCTCCTGCATGAATTAGGTCCTGCAAAACCTGCTGTATGTCTGATGCATGAATAATCAATCTAGGCAAATCTGAATTTTTCAGAGTCTTGTCCTCACTGTCTGAGAGCGTTATAATGATTCCCTTTCCTTGTATATCGATCACGCCTGCTTTGAGTTGATCGCTTTTCATCATGGTTTTCATCTGTATGATCTTGCTTTTAACTTCCTCATAATTATTTTCTCTTTCACGGATCGCCTTTTTTAATATTTCAGCGCTGATCACAGAATGACGTATTTCTTCCAGGTCCTTTTTGTGTTCTATAGATCGGATGCAGTAAAAAATAGATATTGAAATTACAATTACCAGCGTAATGCTCCACTTTAAATTCATTCTCTTTAAAATCCAAGTCATTGTGACCCTCCCAGCCGGATTCATACCCTATTAGCACTTCCAGAATACAAGTGCGTTCTGAACCGCTGCTACTCCTTACTGTCTGATTCTATGGGCTGAGCATATTTGAACTGCATTTCACCTTTGAATTTGGGTATAAACAGTTTTTCTTCCTTTTGAATTTTGAGCTCAAGTTTAAAAACCTCTAATTTTTCTGCTATTCCTCCACGGATTCTTATCGCCGACTCCAATACCTCCGGATTCCCTATGGCTTTAATGTCATAAGGACTGGAATAAGCACGACCGTTAATCAGGGTGGTTCCTCCAGAAGTTCTTATTTCACTGGTGGAAACAAAGCGCTCGTTGTTAACTGCAACCGCTTCTGCGCCGGCACTGACTAATTCGTTAATTACATCTCGCAAAAGGTTATCGTCACAGTATGAGTTTTTACCATCAGTGATGGTGACAACTACTCCTTTTCCCTCAACATCCGCTGTGCCGGAAAGTATTTTATTTCTTTCGATTTGTTCTTTTAATGCATTCGCTTTTTGCTCAAGTATATTTTTTTCATTTTCCACTTTCGTTAGGGCTTGCTGTAAAGAGTTCGATTCTTCAATCGTTTGTCGCAGCTCACGAATATCCTTTTCATGCTTGGCGTCCGTCAATCCGACAAAGCCGATGGCAATAAAAAGTATGACCGCTATAAAAACCCATTGTACAGATTCCTTTTTAAATAGTGAAATCATGGTGATCCTTCTTTCCATTTGAGATTTTCCCGCGATCATTCCTGTCGTTCCGGGAATCCATGAAGACTTCGAAAGCATTTTCAAAAGATTGATGAGCGCATATCCGTATTCTCTTTGCTCTTTTGGGTTCAAATAGGACAATGCAAGCGCATCGCAGGCAACCTCACAGTCAATTCTCATTCGATAGAATGCATACCATATTACAGGATTAAACCAGTGTACTGCCTTTAGCAAAACGACCATCCAATTGAATAAATGATCGCAGCGCTGAAGATGTGCAAGTTCATGAATCAGGATAAAGCTCAATTCCTCCCGGCTCACTTTTCCCTTCAAAGTATTTGGAAGTAAAATCTTTGGATCCCAAAAGCCGTATAAAGACGGGGAGCAAATTGCTTCCGTGTATAGGACAGGAATATCCCTATTAATATTCATTTTTGTTTTGCATTCATTTAAAACCCCGCTGGTTAATGCATCGTCTGCAGGAAGCACCGATTTTATTTTCCGAAAAAGCTTCAGGTTCATCCTAATGATGTATAGTGAACTAATAAGAACTCCGAACAACCATATTGCAATTAGCATCAACTTCAAATCTATTGGATAGGCAGGAGTAATGAAATCCTTGCTTTTCTCATTGACCTCCCCCTTATTGAGTTGATTTTGCCGGTTTTCAGTATTCGGGTTAACTCCAACAGTTTCTTTAGCAACTTCATGCTGATCGAATCCATTCAGAGAAGCTTGGCCTTGGTTTGGCATTACCTGCTGGATGGCAGGTTTGACTATATTGAATATGCTGATTGAACTCTCCAGAGAAAACGGCAGCATCAACCTGAGGATTAGCAAGAACCATATGTAATAATGCCATGAAGGACTCAACTTACGATTAAAAGCAAGCTTGGCAAGCAGGATCATCCCTGCCAGTAAACAAGCCATCCCGGAGGATACCAGCATCCGGTTGAAAATCTCAATGAATCCTTCCATCTCTTCACCTTCTATCCTTCATATTGTCCAGAATCTTCTTAAGCTCTTCGATTTCATTGTCCGATAGTTTTTCATCATCTACCATGTTGGTCAGCATCAGGTTCAGAGATCCGTCATACACTTTTTTCAGGAAGGATTTGCTCTCTTCTTTTCTAACCTCGTTTTGGGAAATCAAGGGTTTACAAATATATGGGGAATATCCGGCATCAATTTCTACCGCCTTTTTATTTACCAGTCTTGTAATCAGTGTATAAATTGTGGTCGGGCTCCAGTGGGTTAAAGGTTTCAGTTTTTCAACGATTTCGCTGGAGGTCATGGGAGCGCCCTCCCATAAAACCTTCATGACCTGCCATTCAGCATCGGATATTTTTGGCATTTTTTTCATTACAACATCTCCTCTACAAGTGTAGAATTCATAAACATTCTACACTTGTAGAGGAAAAATGTCAATAATTCATTTGGAATTATATAGGAATGAATGAGTACAAATTTCAGAAGGATCTATTATAAAATTTGACGGCTTATAAAAGGTTTCTTCCTGCTTTATAAGCCGTTTTGATATGTTTCTTCGACTAAAAAACTGAAATCTATAACCTGCTGCTGTTGTATACGATGCCGCAGCTTCCAAAAGTACACAGCAATCCATCTCCGGCAAACGTCTGATGAGCGATGCCTTTCCTTCTTCCTTCCAGAATATCTTCAGCTCCTGAAATGAATTCGCTGATTATCTCAGCTTGTAAAGGAAAATCGCTATGTGCCGGCAATATGGCATCAAACTTGCTCATTTCTGTTTTAAGTTTCTTTAAGCTCAATAAATACTTGCTTAAAGTTGTCGAGTGGTCAAGGTGCAGCCAGGTGTACCCCTTAAGTATGGAATCTCCTGAAAACAAAACCCTTTCTTCATGATCTATCAGAACAATACACCCTGGCGAATGGCCTGGTACTTCAATGACTTCAATGATTTTATTTCCCAAATCAAATAGATGTTTATCCTTTATGGGAATAATATTCGGAAGTTCTGAATACAGCCATTGTTCAGCTGAAAAATCATCCGGGAAAGGTCCGCGCAATACATTCTCCAGCGCCCATCGCCGATTCTCTTCCTTAAAGCTTTGTTGAAGAACAGGCACATCGCCTTCAGCAATATGTATTTCAGAAAATTGATAGTCTCCACTCACATGATCAGGGTGGCCATGGGTATTTACTACGATCAGCGGTAAATCCGTGATTGTTGAAACCACCTTTTTAAGATTACCTACACCCCAGCCGGTATCAACCAAAAGAGCTTTTTCCTTACCAACGACAAGATATAGGATATCTTCACCACGGTCATCAATTGCATAGATACTTTTTGTTATTTGTTTGATTTTGAACCAGTCATTCCTCATAAATACCGCTGCACCATCCTTCCCAATATTTCTATTCGTATCTGAATTATTTTACGTACATATCTTATAATTCTTTTTATCCACTAAAGACTTCGTCAGTGAACAAGTATATTAAGACAGAGCTACATACTATTCTGATTTTTCTTCTTTAACCTTTCGCTTCGTCTCTTCTCAGCTTCTATGAAATCACTTTTCTCCTGTTCTGTTTCAGGCAGAAGCGGCGGTACCTGAACCGGTTTACGATCGTCATCCAATGCCACAAAAGTTAAGTACGCCTTATTGGTAAGTGTTACTGTTCCGGATTTGATATTCTCGGAATATGCTTTTACTACAACCTCCATGGAGGATCTTCCGACCCATGTAAGCTTTGCTCTTAGGATCACCATATCCCCCATCCTGATAGGGTGCCTGAATTCCAGGCTGTCTACAGAAACCGTTGCAACAATTCTGTTTGAATGTCGTTGTGCGGCCATAGCCCCAGCGATATCAATCCAATGCATCATCTTTCCGCCCAGCAGATTCCCCAGCAAGTTTGTATCATTGGGAAGTACCAATTCGGTCATCTCCACTTCAGAAACCTTAGGAGACTTCCCGATAAATTGCTCATTACATTTTTCATTCATCTCACTCATTTTATCTCACCATCCATTGATATAATGATTTTTAATCTTTATAATCCGCACACGTATTTATGTTACCAGAATTAGTAACTCAATTCTATAGAGCTGATCAATCTTTCAAGTTGAATTTACTATTTCATTGGTTTAATATAAAGGATAATACGCAAATTACGGAGGCAATATGAGTTTATATAGATTTGATACCCACGTGCACACATCAGAAACAAGCCCCTGCGGCAGGATTGACGGAGCCATGGTTGCAAGGCTTTATAAGCATGCCGGTTATGATGGCATTGTTATTACTGATCACTATTGCAGCAGTGTGTTTAATTCCATAAAAACAAAGAACTGGGCAGAAAAAGTGGATATCTTTCTTGAAGGATATAGAAACGCTTATGAGGAAGGACAGAGGATCGGCCTTAAAGTGATACTTGGCATAGAACTGTGCTTTGATGAAAGCTTTAATGATTACCTTGTTTATGGGATTGACGAGGTTTTTCTGAAGGAGCATCCGAGACTTTATGAATTGGGACTAAAAAAGTTTAGAGAGTTTGTTAAAGATCGTTCAATTCTGATATATCAAGCTCATCCATATAGATCCTGGGTTGCTCCGGCAGACCCCAAGCTTCTGGATGGTGTTGAAGTGTTTAACGGCAATCCGCGGCATAATTCCAAGAATCACCGCGCTTTGGGCTTTGCGAAAGAGAATAAACTCAAGATGTTATCTGGATCAGATTTTCATCAAAAAGAGGATCTTGCTTTGGGTGGAATTGTTTTATCCGAGTGTCCTGCAGACTCGAAGGAATTTGCACAGTTGCTGAGGGAAAACAAAGTTGTTGAGTTGTTAGACAGTGAATAAATTAAAGCCTATCCAGTGAATGTTCAATCCATTGGATAGGCTTTTTTACAAACGAGCTACCTCGTTTTATGATGCTTTACTATATTTAAGGGCATTTCCGATCTTGATCTTTCCGTTGATCCCGTTAATCTCCTTTAATGTAAAGGTAGGATTGATATTGTCATGTTTTTTCAGCAATTCTTTAAACTCTCCAAACTCTTTTCTGAGAAGATTAACCTCAACTTTATACCTTTTTGAGCCCTTCAGCCCATAGGTAATGAAAGTATTTACACTATAGCCTTTTTTACGGAGTGCATCGCCGATAGTCTTCATTTTAACCTTATCTGTAACAAAAAGGTCGATTTCCAGAATTCCCAACGCAATTCTACATTCGATGAAATCCGCTATAAAAGCTCCCAAAACCTTACCTACCGCAAAGGCCACAATGAAATACACACCATTCCCTGAAGCGATCTGCTTCATGATGGTTGCAAAAATGACAGCATCTATAAAAGTAACGATATATAACGGCTTTAAAAACTTTTTAGCGCTAAAGATATTCTTCAATGTCCCCAGTGTGTTACTGACGGCATTAATCAACACAATCATTACTAATTGCAAAACTAGCTCTGTACTCAAGATATCAACTCCTCCTTTGTGCCTTTGACACTATAATCTGAATTGATGCAACTGTCAAATGCAATATTAGGAAGGATTGAACTTCATGTATTTTTCTTTGTTCAAACAGTTCTAAAGCTAATCTTCTATCTCCTGTCATCGACTGTATTGTCTAATTTGCATTTGGAATCCCTTCAGGCTGTTCACTCGTCTGCAAGCTGTTATGCTTTTCAATTTGCAGCGAAGTAATCTTGTAAACCAAATACGCGGATGCAAATTCACTAATAATACTGGTTATATCGGAGATTACACTCACAACACTGGCAGCATAAATCGTATTCATCGTGCCCGCCCTCATGGTTAAACGGAATGCAAGCTGTCCTGCAAAATTCGATAACAACCACATTCCCCACCATAGTCCGACAATGCCGCCCGGTGTTTTCTGCGTAAAATTGACTCCATTGACACTGACACGAATACTGCTGCAACTATCCCAAATTTCGCTCACTACTCTATAGGGTTTATAGATATTCGCTATGGGAACAAAAAACCATCCGACAGCCCATCCTGAAGAGAACTGCTTGTAAGATACTCCTAAAGGGGCGAGATTCTTATTGGACCGGTTGACCCAAACCAGGAATAAAATAAAGAATACCAGTGTTAAGACCATCTGAAAAATCCCTATGATTCCCTGTCTGGCATCATTGCCGTCAGCAGCAGTCTGACTGATCTGAACACCCTCCTTGGCCTGAGACACCAGAGAGATTTCCATAAGTCCACTAAAAACTGCGATAATGTCTAGAAGTATGACAAAAGCAACAAAGATCATAATAGCTTTGCTTAAAGACTTGTTGTTACGAAAAGAGTTACTGGATAATAAGTTTGGATTAGCGTTTTCCACGTTTGTCCCTCCTGGTATAGTATATTTGTTTATCTATTTACTGAAAGTTTAGGGCACTGGATGCAGTAAAACAAAAATGCCCCTTCATGGTAAACGCTACCATAAAGAGGCATAATTTTCAACTTATCTACATTTTCTACTCTACTGTTACAGATTTCGCCAAATTTCGTGGTTTATCTACGTCGCAGCCCTTTTCAATGGCCATGTAGTAGGCAAACAGCTGCAGTGGAGTTACCGCAACCACCGGAGCAACCAATGGATCCACATCTGGAATAGTCACCACGATATCCGCAGACTTCTCAATTTCGGTATTTTTCTCCTGCGTGATGGCCATGACAACGGCACCTCTTGCTTTTACTTCCTTAATATTGCTGACCATTTTATCCACCAGGGTGTCCTGAGTGATCGGACAAACCACCAAAGTCCCTTTTTCAATCAATGCGATGGTTCCGTGCTTCAATTCACCGCCAGCATACGCTTCAGAGTGAATGTAGGAGATTTCTTTCAGCTTTAGCGAACCTTCCATGGACAGTGCATAATCTAAACCTCTTCCGATAAAGAAGATGCTCTTGGCGTTATAGTGTCTGGAAGCAAATTTCTGGATGACTTCCTTATTCGCAAGAACCTTATCCACTGAATCCGGGATGCCTTTTAATGCTTCAATAATTCTTCCCAATTCCTTATCATCGATCTGCCCTTTCTTATAGGCAAGGTCAAGGGCTACAAGATAAATGGCTGCAAGCTGGGTATTATAAGCCTTTGTCGATGCAACTGCAATTTCCGGACCTGCCCAGGTATAAAGGATATCGTTGGACTCTCTTGCGATAGAACTTCCAACAACATTTACGATGGAAAGAATCCTTGCTCCTCTTCGTTTTGCTTCTCTTAATGCTGCAAGCGTATCCAGCGTCTCACCGGACTGGCTGATGATAATAACCAGATTTCGATCGCTGACCAACGGATCGCGGTATCTGAATTCTGATGCAACATCAACTTCTACAGGGATTTTTGCAAGCTTTTCAATGACGTATTTACCTACAACTCCGGCATGGCAAGCTGTACCACAGGCAACAATATAGATTTTATCAATATTCTTCAGGTCTTCCGCTGTCAGCTTAATATTATCCAGCACTATTTTTCCATCTTTAATTCTTGGGTTAATCGTATCTCTGATCACCTTGGGTTCTTCAAACATTTCTTTCATCATGAAATGCTCATAGCCGCCTTTTTCCGCGGAGGAAACATCCCAGTTCACATGGAAAATCTCCTTCTTTACTTCTGCACCCAAGCTGTCATACACCTTAACTTCATCCTTGGTTAACACAATCACTTCCTTGTCTTCAAGAATGTAGATGTCCCTTGTATGTTCAAGGATTGCGGGAATATCGGAAGCAATGAAATTTTCTCCTTTTCCAAGTCCAACAATGAGCGGACTATCCTTTCTGGCTGCGACAAACTTATCATCACAATCTTTGCAGATAACACCCAATGCATAAGAACCTTCCAATTCATCCACGGTCTCCATAACAGCCTTCACAAGATCCCCTTTGTAGTAATAGTCGACAAGGTGCGCGATAACCTCAGTATCTGTTTCGGATCTGAATTCATAACCCTGACTCTGAAGGAACTCCTTGAGCTTCATATAGTTTTCAATAATTCCATTATGAACAACCGCGATTTTCCCTGAATGACTCAAATGAGGATGGGAATTTACATCATTGGGTTCGCCATGGGTTGCCCATCTCGTATGTCCGATCCCTATTTTCCCCTCCAGATTCTCAACATTTACTTTATCTTCGAGGCATGCAAGTCTTCCCTTGCACTTGACTACTTTCAAATCCTCACTATCATAGATTGCAACACCCGCGGAGTCATAGCCCCTGTATTCCAACTTTTTTAAACCATTGATAAGTATCGGTGTTGCAGTTTTATCTCCAATATATCCGACGATTCCACACATAATACAACCTCTCCTTTAATTAATCTCAAATTTTAAATTACAAAAAATAATTTTTCTGATTTCCTTCACAAAATCCGCGGCATAATCGGCTTTCAACTTGTCACTTTGAAATTTTTCATTGGCCCCTGTTATGTATGACAAAACTCATCTGTATCAATCCCTTTGGAACACGATCTCTATTTCCGATCCTGTTTCAATGCTATGCATCCCTGAGCCTAGCCCATACCACGAAATCAAGCGCCTCGTTTCTGAACAGCCTTCTACCCAAATCAAAAATTACTGGCTTGATGTACTGTTTTCCCCTTATTGTATTTTTCATAGAATAAAAAGCATAAACAACGATGCTCTTCCCAATGAACATTTAGCATTTCAGGGGCAGTAGATTAACACCGTTCTTCGCACTTCAATTCCTCTGGATGTAGAATCGAACATAAAAAGGCATAAGAAAGCCGTCAAACTTCCATCCATTGTGAAAAAGGCGCAAAAAACTTAAGCTGTAAGTCATTCACAAACTTACTGTCTGTATTCAATTGAATCATTTTGAAAAGGTAATGAATTAAGATGTGATTATTTGGAATTGTCACCCTGACTCACTTTGTTTTGCAGTCACCTGCAGTTTTTATGAAGTCTTATCGATTGTGACCAACCGGAAGGTATCCGCCGAATCTTTCGATACTACCTTATCAACCGGGAGTTGATTGTGTAGCTTCCTTCTCCTCGTCAACAGAGTCGTCCTCTGTCCTGGCGCTTTTCATCCATAATTCTAAATAATCTTCTATGATTCACTTATATACCCAAGCTTTGATTTGTTTCGCATCCCACCTTTCTATATAGTAAATTTTAAGCCACCTGATGATATTATATGCATAATCTAACAAAAATGTCAAAGGTAAAATTTGAGGCAAGGAATCCCTTGCCTCAATAATATTATCCCAGTCTTTCCTCAATAACTTTTACCAATTCAACCGCTCTTTTGGTTATGTAGTCCTGATCTTTTCCCTCAATCATTACACGCACAAGCGGTTCAGTCCCTGAAGGCCGGATCAGTACTCTTCCCTCTCCATGGAACTCATCCTCAAGTTCTTTACACATGCTTGCGATGACTTCATCCTCCATATAGCAGTGTTTCTTGGCATTGCTAACCTTTGCATTCTTCAATACCTGAGGAAGGATCTGCATAATGGAAGCCAGTTCTGACATTTTCTTGCCGGAATCTTTCAATACTTTTGCCAATTGTACTCCAGTCAGCAGGCCATCTCCAGTGGTATTATGCTGGAGAAAAATGATATGACCGGACTGTTCTCCGCCTAAAACATAATTTTTATTGAGCATCTCCTCAAGAACATATCGGTCACCGACTTTGGTCTTCTCTATTTTGAGGCCTTCTTTTTTTGCCATAATATCAAATCCAAGGTTGCTCATCACCGTAGCCACGATGGTATCATGGTTCAGTTTACCTTTTTTCTTAAGCTCCAGACCGATGATCGCCATGATCTGGTCCCCGTCAATCGGATTCCCTTTTTCATCTACAGCCAGAACCCTGTCTGCATCTCCATCGAAAGCCAATCCAAGATCAGCGCCCGTTTCAACGACAAACTTCTGGAGTTCTCCAAGGTGAGTCGACCCGCAGCCTTTGTTGATATTGATTCCATCAGGTTCATTGCTGATGACACTGACTTCGGCGCCAAGGTCGAACAATGCTACGGGAGCAACTTCATAAGATGCACCGTTAGCACAATCGATGGCAATCTTCAAACCTTTCAAGTCACCCTCTACGGTACCTTTCACAAAGTTTACATAGTCATCCTTCGCCGTATCCCTTTCACTCTTAAAACCAAGATCCTTACCTGTAGGCTTTGGCAGTTCTTCCGCCTGATCGAGAATGATCGCTTCAATCCTGTCCTCAATAGCATCCGGAAGTTTGTAGCCCATATTGTTAAAAAATTTGATTCCATTGAATTCAGCAGGATTGTGCGATGCAGAAATTACAACCCCCGCATCGGCATTATAGAAGCGAGTAAGAAAAGCAATCGCAGGAGTAGGCAATACTCCCAGGCAAATCGCCTCAGCACCCACGGAACAAATTCCGGCAACCAGAGCTGACTCCAGCATATCCCCCGAAATTCTTGTATCCATTCCAACGAGAATCTTAGGCACGTGCTTGGTCTCCGCCGTCAAAACGTACGCACCGGCTTGACCCAATTTATATGCTAAATCTGCAGTTAATTCAAGATTGGCAACACCTCTAACACCGTCCGTACCAAATAACCTTCCCACTTGTTTTCCCCCTTATCTCGATCATGTTCGGTCTTTTGAGAAATTTTCGGATCTCCTAAGACTTATTTCCTTAAGTAAATTCCATATAGTTCTGGTAATTACCGCATTATTCCGCATTTCCCAACATTAATTCACCCTATGTATAAACTTTCAGCCTTGTATATTATAACTTTTAACCAAAAACTTAACAATATGATTTTGATAAATGGTGAATTGTATTATTTTCCGTTGTATTGATTCAATGTTTGAAAAACAGAGTTTTGGATAAATCATTACTTGCTTTTTTAAATCATTGACTACTTCGGTTGAGTGTATGTAGAAATGATTCTTTCTGCAATTCTGATCCCATCAACGGCAGCACTTACAATTCCGCCAGCATATCCTGCGCCTTCGCCGGCAGGATATAGTCCTTTGATCCCTTCCGCCTCCAGATTATCTCCGCGGGGAATTCTAACCGGAGAGGAAGTTCTGGTTTCTACCCCCGTCAGGAGTGCATCTTTCATTCCAAAGCCTCGTAATTTTCTGTCAAAATATCCGATCGATTCTTTCATTGGATTTGTTACGAATTCAGGCAGACAGGCATTGATATCCGCCAATTGCGTGTTTCCGGTATAACTCGGCTTAACCTTACCGAACCTGGAAGATGCTCTGTTTTCCATGAAATCCTCCAGTCTTTGGACCGGAGCACTGGAATTCTTTCCGGCAACACCAAAGGCTAATTTCTCCCACTTTCTTTGAAATTCTATTCCTGCTAACGGATGGCTCCCCTCAAAGTCTCTGGGTTCAACAGAAACAACAAGAGCACTGTTGGCATTTTCCCGATCTCTTGCAAACTCACTCATCCCGTTGGTTACAATCGTATCCGGCTCAGAGGCGGATGCGACAACGATTCCGCCGGGGCACATACAGAAAGAATAGGCTGTACGTCCGGGCATCTTGTAAAAAAGCTGATAATCCGCTGCACCCAGTCTTGGGTGAGAAGCTGCTTTTCCGAACTGAGCCTCATTGATAACTTCCTGGGGGTGTTCGATCCTGACTCCAATAGAAAAGGGCTTTTGAATAAACCGAACCCCGGATTCGAATAGTGAATAAAAGGTATCTCTGGCACTGTGGCCAATGGCCAATACGATCACTTCCGTGTTGAGTTCTTCATTCTGATTGATCTTTAGTCCCGTGATTTTTCCATCCTTGGTAAGAATAGAAGTCATTTTTGAATTAAAGCGGACTTCTCCCCCCAGTTCTTCAATCCTTTTTCTCATGTTGATCACAACATTCTTTAGAATATCTGTACCGATGTGAGGTTTGGCTTTATACAGGATTTCTTCCGGTGCTCCGGACCTGTACAATTCCTTGAGCACCAGCTCGCATCGGCGGTCATTAATTCTTGTCGTAAGTTTTCCGTCGGAGAATGTTCCGGCGCCTCCTTCACCAAACTGGACGTTGGTTTCCGGATTCAGCTTTCCCTTCTTCCAGTATTCCTCAACCGCTGCGGTTCTCTTTTCAACACATTCGCCCCGCTCCAGAACGATTGGCCGATACCCTTGCTGCGCCAGCAACAGTCCGGCAAAGAGGCCGGCTGGACCGGTTCCGACAACCACAGGTTTGGCACTTAATGGCTGTGTTCCTGGTTTTAAAACTTCTTCCTGCGCTTCCTCGACCCGTTTTATATCCGGGTCATGAATGTTTTTAATTGAAACGTTTGTCTCCGCTAAAACAGAATAAACCAGGCAAATGTTTGGTTTTCGCCTGGCATCTATGGATTCTTTTGTGATTTTAAAGTTCGTGATGTCCCTTAATGGTATATTCAGCTTTCTGGAGGCAACCTTTTTTATATCCTCAATTCCATCCTCCAGTGACGCTCTGATGTTGTTTATGATATATTTCAACTACTAAGTCCCCTATCTTTTTTCGATCTTAACTTCAACACTGATTTCCTCTATCAGCTTTGCATTCGCCGGGAGTGTCACCTTCAGCGGCAGTTTGTGTACGCCTTCTCCCAGTTTCATCACATCCACAGAAGGTTTCACGGAAGCAACGTCCATCTTATCCAAATCGGCCTTATTACCCTTTACCATTAGTTTTACCGTATCCGTAGCAACTTCATACTTCAATGAATTGTCAATCTCAGTGTTGATGATATTGATATCGTCCTTGGACAGATTTAACTCTTTATCCACTAGCTGCTCAATAACAACACTGACCGCCGCTTCTTCCTTGAACCCGCCGGCCAGTTTGACTCCGTCAGGTAAGAGGATTTGTTTTGAAACATCCATGGTTGTATTCATATTCTCAATATCCACGGGCGCAGTCCTTAGTTCGCTTATCTTTGCCAGAACTTCCGGTGCCCCGGTAATTAATACCTTATCGGGTTTCACCTTTTTTGCCCCATCGATATAGTTCTTGGCAGGCTTCCCTTTAACCACAGGAAGGACCGGTACTTCCTTGGCAACTTCAATTTTTATATCCACAAAAAGGTTCCTGCTTAAAGCTTTGATTTCCTCGTCATTTTTATTATATACCCTGCATTCCTTTTTGGTGACATTCAAGTCCTTATCCAAATTGGTCACATCGACTAGGGTTTTGATGGTTGCTACCGATTTTATCTGGGAATCGCTGCCTTCCAAAGGCAGGATTTCCGGATTGACCGTCGTTTTGATGATTTTATAGTTCTCCTTCATTTTCCCCGTGGTTACGACTTCTACCTTGAAGGGATTCCGTTCCTTCTTTTCCAAATCGAGTTTTACAGTCTTGCCGGGCCTTACATCCCAGATTTGGATATCTTTCACGTCTTCCTTTCCGACATAGGTTGGGCCATCCAGGGCGAGTGACTTGTCCTCTGCGGACTTTATCTTTGAAAAGTCGAGGAAGGCCTCGAAATCATTGGCAGTAATGTTTTTTATTCTGTCCTTGCGCCCCTTGACGAGAACCTCGATACTCTTCGTATAATCCTTATTCTTTAAAATAATGCCTTTTTCCTGCAAATCATCCTCGTTGATTACCTTTAAAGGCACAGGAACAACAGCCGTCGCAATAGGGTTATCGTTATCCAAAACAAAAAACCATAAAAAGACTGCGAACAGCACTGAAATAATCCGTATGGTAATATCTTTTCTTAAAAGATCGCTCACCTAGCCTTCACCTTCCATAATGACAGCTTTTTGTTAGGGGTCTCTTTCTCTAAAAGATTTTTATTCAAAGCTTTTCTGAGTGTATCTGGAGTTAAATTTCTGGTTAAACCGCCGTTCAAGGCAAATGAGATCTTTCCTGTCTCCTCGGAAACCACAACAGCAATTGCGTCGGAAGCTTCCGTAATTCCCAGGGCAGCTCTATGCCTTGTCCCAAGTTCCTTGCTCAGGTTGGTGTTGTCCGTAAGCGGAAGAAAACAAGCAGCTGCTTTGATTTTATTGGCTCTAACGACTACAGCTCCATCATGCAGCGGAGTGTTCGGGGTAAAAATATTGATCAGAAGCTCTGAGGAAACATTGGATTCAAGCTGTGTACCGGTATTAATAATTTCACCGATTTTCGTCTCTTTTTCTATGACAACCAGTGCACCTGTGAAAGTTCTGGACATGGAAGCAACGGCTTTGACAATCTCCTCGATCATTGCCGTTGTCTGAATACTGGTACTCTCTTCATCAAAACTGAAAAAGTCCCTGAACTTGCTTCTTCCGATCTGCTCCAGCCCTCTTCGAAGTTCCGGCTGGAAGATGACCACCAGGGCAAACGCCAGGAGTGAATAGGTTTTCTCCAGAATAAAGTAGATGGTTCTCAGTTCAAAAACCTTACTCAATAAAGCGGCAACCAAAAGAACAAGGATTCCCTTGATGAGCTGCCAGGCACGTGTATCACGGACAAGCATGATCAGCTTGTATATCACGTAGGATACAATGCTGATATCCAAAAGAGCCTTGAAAATGTCCAGAGGACCTTCAATACTTGTATAATTCCCTATGTAGTTTAAAATATCCTGAATATGACTGCTGTTTAAAAAATCCAAAAAATCCTCACACCCCTGCCGAACACAACACACCTATCTTAAATAGAATTATAACCTCATTTTTATCCATTTGTAAGCTGTTTTTGAAATTTTGTAAGTTAATTTTAATATTTCTGTAAGAAATTTGTTATACTGCCTATAAAAGCACTACCAGACATTCCCCAGATATACATAGTTCAAGTGCTTCAAAGCAGCCTCCCGAGCCTTTACCAGCGTCTCCTTCGGAGTCGGTGGACGATCCTGCATTTTGTAGTTTGGGAAAAAACGTGATAGATGCAGAGGAATGTCTTTTGAAATAGAAGCGATCCATTGTGTCATTTCCGTGATCTCTTCAATAGCATCGTTCAGTTCAGGGATCACCAGTGTCGTAAGTTCAACATGGCATTCCTTTGCTGCAATCTCCACCGTTCTCTTTACATCGTCCAAAGTGGCTTTACAGATATCCTGATAAAAAGAAGCGGTATACGCTTTCACATCAATATTCATGGCATCTACAAAGGGCAGAAGGTCTTCCAGCGGTTCTTGACTGATAAACCCATTGGTTACCAGAACATTCACAAGCCCTTTTTCCTTTGCAGCCTTACAGGTATCATAAACAAATTCAAACCAAATGGAAGGCTCATTATAGGTATATGCAATTCCAATATTCCCCTGCGGTACTAATTCCGCAGCTTTATTTGCCAGATTCAACGGTGTTATCTCTGCTGACTCCGGTGTATCATGGGCAATTTCCCAGTTTTGGCAAAAGGAACATTTCAGATTGCACCCAAAGGTTCCAACAGATAAGATATTGGATCCCGGATAAAAGTTGTAGAGCGGTTTTTTTTCTATGGGATCCATAGAAACCGAAGTAACTTTACCATAATTCAGGGAGTAAAGCTCTCCATTGACATTTTTTCTTGCTCTGCATGCACCCAGTTGATCCGGTTTGATGACACAGTTGTGAGGACACAGGTAACAATGCACCTTGGATTCTTCGATTTTATCAAAATAGTCTGCTAGTTGAATGTGATCCACCCATCCCTTCCGTTTGTCCCCCAGGGATACCTCATCCATAGTAGATTTATTCTCATAAAGTTTACTTAATATCTATATAATTAAACTACGCAAGAGTATCATTTATGTCTGATAACTTCAAACCGTTCCATAGAATATTCTTCCCCGCGCCGGATTCCTGCCTTCTGAAGCGTGATTGCGACCTGCTCTTCCGGTGTGTTTACTCCTTCTAAATTCGGCAATAGTAATCCTGATCGAGCACCGGACTTGACAATAACTCCATATTTGACCACATCCAGTTCATCTTTGGATTGGATAGGTTCAGGCTCCTTCAGGATATCCACGGAATATACCAGCTTATCGAGTTCTTCCGGCTCAACAGGATCAAATCTGGGATCTCTTGTACTGGCGCTGACGGCATTATAAATAATCTCCTCAGCAATATTTTTTCTGGTGGGTCCGGTAGTTCCAATACAGCCTCTCAGTTGTCCCTGCTTCTTGATGGAAACAAATGTCCCGGCTTTTTCCTTCAGCATTTCTTCCGGCAATCCGTCAGGAACTTTAGGGATCCGACCTTCCTTTACATATGCCTCAACAGTTTTTCTTGCGAGGGCTACATATTCATCTTCCTTTTCCCGCAATTCCTTCATTCGCTCGCTCATCTTTTCTTCAACCTTTTGCAGTACTTTCCTCTCCTGTTGCTTTTCACCTACAGCGATTCTTGCGATGGAGTATCCGACTCCAAAAGGCCCTTCATAGGAATAAACCTCCGAGTTCAGTTCAAGCCCATCCAGCGCGCCAAACATCATGATAAAGGATCTTAAACCGCACTCCCCTGCTTCATCACAAAGGTTTTCGTCCATGAGCAGAAGCTTTTCAATATCCGTTGTTTTGACGCTTTGAACCAGCATATCATCAAAGACCTGCCCTTTCTTACTGAAACCGGCAGGTGCATCCTTGGTAAGTCTATGGGACAAATCCCCGCTGCCGACAAAAACGACATTCTCATCAGAGTCCTCTACTGCTTCTGAAATACCCATTCCGAACTTATATAGTTCCTCAAAAGGAAGTCCTGCAATGGAGATGTGTACCAGTTTGAAATTCTCATACTGCTTCCTTATAAAATATAATGGCACCAGGGCGCCATGATCCAATTCTTTTGAAACCCGGTACTGTCTTGCCAGGTGATCCTCCAGACCACCGGCAAAAATCCCTTTTGCTTTTGCCCTTTCAATGATTTTTCTTACTAATTCCGTATTGTTATCAAATTCAAGCCTTACATGACCAGCCCCGAACCTGCCGAAATCTCCGGAGAGTCTTTCCTCTGCTGATAAATAGATATAATCTTGGAAAACAGGTCCATGGGGGGTAGTCACAATTATTGTTGTCGGCTTTTCACCAGCAATATCTTGTGCCGCTCTTTTTACTGCTTCCGTCGTTGCTTGAGCTCCTTTTTCCTCACCCCGGCCTACCTCAGGAATAATAATCGGGGGATGAGGGAAAATATAGGAACTAATAATCCTTCCCATTTACTTCACTACCTTTGCCAAAAAATAGACAGTCCGATAGACACAATCGATGTTAAGAAAAATGCGATCACTGTTATCAAAGCGATCCATCTAACAACGTTCCTATTCATATTCAAACACATCCTATCCATAGTATGATCTATATTTCCTCTGATAATGCGCATGAAGAGCATTCCAACTTTTGAAAGCTCAAAGTAGGATCCTCCTGTGAGTAAATTTCTTCTTTAGGAAAGTATATAATTATTCCCCTGTTTTTTCAATATCAGCGTTTTTTCAAATACCTCTTGAAATAATTTCCATATTTTGGTATAATACTTTATGTGCTACTTCTATAAAGTTCTTATTACCCCACTGTTTTTCTCACCCACTTCCGTGATGTATAAGCCCGTGATGTATAAGAAAGTTTTATAGGTTAGCAGAAATCATTATTTTCTGGAGGTTGTCCATATGCAAGACAAGACGCTCACATGCAAGGACTGTAACACGACTTTTACATTCACGGTAGGGGAACAGCAATTCTATGCAGAGAAGGGTTTCACCAATGAACCGCAAAGGTGCCTGGACTGCAGAAAAGCAAAAAAAGCCAATGCACGGCAGAATAATAACTTTAACAGCGGTAATAGAAGCAATCGCTGGTAAAAGAGGGGTTTCCCTCTTTTTTTATTTTTAAACCATCCACACAAACATTGTTCAGCTTTCTTTGAATGGCATAAAAGCATATAAGCAATTTTTTTTTAATACTACAATTCAGTTTTCTTTAAATATCCTGTCTTATTTTTCATATTTAAACAAATTCATAAAACTTAATGAAATTTTTTTGTAAAAAAAAAGGGTTTTAAAAAATTATGTAGAATGAATATAACTATAAAAGAATTGCACATCAAATGAATGATCGCAATTAAATACACTATTCCCCTCCCCTAAAAAAACGCTAGTATGGAACGATTCTCCCCTGTTGCATAGTAGTGTTTTTTCTTGTCCAAAAAGCAGCCTATATTACGTTAATATCTTTATTGCAGTTCTTTATTGATTTCATGAATCCTGCTGATATCTAAAATTATTATGCATGCTAATCCCAATAAAACGAAGCATAGAATTCCAATAAGGATTAAAATATAAGTTATCACATTGATCACCCTCAAAGTATATTATACAGAAATCCGTCAAATATTGTAATTATTTCCCAATATTCCAATCACTTATACTCCCTCTAATTACCGTTGCGACGTCAGAGGCTTTCCCGTATAATTGTCCTTGGCTTTTCTATTTCGAACTATTTTTCATACTTCTGTAATTAGTTACAGAACGGCTATTTTCGATAAATAAACCAGGCCGTACAGGAGCCCATAGAATGCGGCTCCTTTATTTTTAGCTAAAATGAAACATAAAATTACCACTTGCATTTTGAAAACTGTTATGTTATTATACTTAAGCGATATGCGGGCGTGGCGGAATGGCAGACGCGGCAGATTTAGGATCTGTTACGACGAGTGTGTAGGTTCAAGTCCTATCGCCCGCACCAAAAGAAGAAGGCTTCCTGTGAATACAGGAAGCCTTCTTCTTTTACTTTCAATTTGATATTTCATTTACATAACAATACCTCTAAAAAAACCAACCGACTTCTTTATAAGTTCAAACACTGAAGTTCAATATCGATTAGCATCCAAAGAAAAAAGCACCCTTTGTAGGGTGCCGCAATTTTATGAATTAAATAGTCCTTTTTGCGGTCATAAAGTTTTTGAAGTAAAAACCCTTCAACAGATCGGATACAACCACATCTCCATGTCCTGAGGAGGCATGGATGAACTTGCCGTCCCCTATGTACATTCCAACATGATTTATGTAGTTGTGTCCGCCATCGGTATCAAAGAAAACCAGATCTCCAGGCTGAAGATTGTCAATTTCTACGGATTTCCCTTCCTTGGCTTGATTTGCGGCTACCCGCTCAAGTCGGATATCGAAATTGCCGTATACGTATTTGACAAATCCTGAGCAGTCAAACCCATTGGGTGAGGAGCCCCCCCAGACGTATTTAACGCCGATGAGGTTTTTCGCAAAACTCACGAACTTTTCTCCTAAATTCTGATTGTCCTGCCCTCTGTCCACCAAATCCCCTCTGGAGGTTTTTGTGTCATCAGCGGTTTTAGCTTCAGCTGTGGTTTTAGCTGTAGCTACGTTTTTTGTAACAGCTGTGGTTTTCTCCTTCTCTGTGGCTTTTGTCCTGCTTAAGGTCTTTTCCTTGTTTAAGGCCTTCTCCTTACTTTCCTTATTCAGCGTTAGGTATGTTTTTTTCACCCATCCGGTGTTTCCACGAGAAGTCTTTACCTGGGTCCACTCACCGGACTGCTTCAGGACAGTAAGTATCTGGCCTTTATCCAATACACCCGCAACTTCCGAACTCATTTCGGGACCGCTCCGAAGGTTCACCGTTGAGGCGTTGACGGTAGCTGTTTTGATGGTATCCGCCAGTGCAAAACCAGACAGGAAACAAAACATCAAAACAAGTACCATAGAGCTGAAAAAGATCTTTAGCTCCCTTTTCATTTGTACCTCCTATTTTTGGCTTCCGAAGTTAGCTGACGGGTTCGGGTAATAGGATCCCCCTACCTTTCTGGATGTGGGAAGTGAGATGTGAGAGGTAAGAAAACAAATAACTTATATCAAACTTCTCAAATCATTTTTCCGTCATTCAGATCGGACTAACCCCAATGTTTGGTTCCTCCGTACCCCCTCATTAAGGGGGATTCAGCCTTTTTTTGATTATACACAGGTCAACTTATTTATGTCAACCGCATATAATCATCCAAAGCTGCTTGTTACATGGCTTTTCAGCATTATGCTTTCTGATCATACGTCATTTTATGTATGCACATTTTAGCTTTGATGGTGGTAAATGGAATACCCAGAGGATATATCTTTTCATCAAATATCCGTTAAGGAAATACAAAATGTTTGAACAAAAAAAATCCTTAAAGAAGATCTTTAAGGACTTTCGAATCAAACCATCTTGCTTAAGTAGGTGAATAGGGAAGAAATCCTATGTCAATGCTGTCATTAAACCAGCTTATTCACCGAAAGAAATGTTACTCCAAGGATCAGAACCGAAAGGATGATGAAAGTAAAATAGATCAGAACCTTTTTCAGACTGACTCCTTTTCTTCTCTTAAAGCTTTTAACAGAATAGGTTCTCGGTTGAAAATCACTGTTATTTCTGAACATTAAAATCACCCCTGAATTCATTATATAATGCTAGTTTACATAAAATCCACAAGAGAACATTGCATTATTTCCCATCTAATCCCATCTGCGCAAGTAGTTCACATTGTTCTTTTCTTCCTTTGTTCATTGAAAACAGTGTTGATATTACAGCCCTATACTGTTATAGTTAAGATAAAAATTCAAACGAATTTCATTTTCACGCTTCCGTTTGACCATTGGATTGGAGCTTTTTGAATCGTCAAAAATACTGAATGAGGTTGATCATGCTTTATTTATATATCTTGGTTTCTATTGCAATCCTTCTTTTGATTTATATGCGGATCGAAACTACACTCTTAGAAGTTACAAGGGTATCTTTTACCCAAAATAAGGATTCTTTAAAAGTAATGCAGTTATCGGATATTCACATTAACCGTTTATTTGTTACGCCGGAACGAATTAAACAAGTGATTGAAGCTGAAAAACCGGACATTATCTTGATGACAGGCGATTACATAGAATATAAACGTCATATTCCAAAATTCTTAAAATTCCTAAATCGTCTTGGTCCCAATCAAAACTTTTATCTTTGTCTTGGGAATCATGATTATGAAGCATTTAAAGCAGATCCCAAAGGATTGCAGCAATATATCGAACTCATCGAAGCGACTGGGGTCAACATCTTACATAACCGCAGTACTTGTTTCGAAAAGAATTTCAAGCTTTATAACATCGTAGGGATTGCGGATATGCGCTACAAACTTCATCGTATTGATGAAGCGTTACAAGGGTGTAATCCCGACGCTCTTATGAATATCGGTTTTTCTCATAATCCTGATATTGTCCTGGAAGTTCCCCAGCAAAAACTTGATTATCTTTTTTGCGGTCACTTCCACGGAGGGCAGATTTGGGCGCCTTTTGATTTTGAATTTAGATTATTGAGAAGAGAAAAACTGTGCAAGAAAGGCATCAAATCCGGTCTTCATAAGGTGAACGGGGTAAACCTGTACATTAACCGAGGGTTAGGGAATGTAAGCCTTCCCTTGAGGTTTTTGTCCCGGCCTGAGATTACGATCTTTCAGTTGCCATAAATAAAGATATCTTCAAATTGAAAAAGCAGAGGAAAGTTTAATCCTTCCTCTGCTCTCTAGTAACTCTTAATTATTTGCTTAAACGTGCTTCCAGCTTCTTCTTTTCATCCTCATATCCGGGCTTGCCAAGAAGTGCAAACATGTTCTTCTTATACGCTTCTACTCCCGGTTGGTCAAATGGGTTTACAGCCAACAAATATCCGCTGATGCCGCAAGCCTTTTCAAAGAAGTATACCAGCTGACCGAAGTAGTATTCATTCAGTTCAGGAATGTTTAAAACAAGGTTCGGAACTCCACCGTCGGTATGAGCCAACAATGTACCTTCCATCGCTTTCTTGTTTACATAGTCAACATCCTTGCCGGCGAGGAAGTTCAAACCGTCTACATTGTCCTTGTCTTCCTTGATGGTGATCGCTTTTCTTGGCTTTTCAACGTTCAAAACGGTTTCAAAGATCACTCTTAATCCATCCTGGATATACTGGCCCATGGAGTGAAGATCCGTTGTGAAATCAACACCTGCAGGGAATATGCCTTTTTGATCCTTGCCTTCGCTTTCCCCGTAGAGCTGCTTCCACCATTCTGTGAAGAAATGCAGGGATGGTTCATAGTTCACCATGATTTCAGTAGTTTTATTCTTTCTATAGAAAGCATTTCTAACAGCAGCATACTGATAGCAGTCATTTTCCTTGAGGTTCGGGTTGCTGTAAAGCTTATGAGCATCTGCAGCCCCCTGCATCATTTTGTCAATATCCGCGCCGGATACGGCAATCGGAAGAAGTCCAACCGCTGTGAGAACTGAGAATCTTCCTCCGACATCATCGGGAATTACAAAGGTTTCGTATTTTTCTTCAGTAGCAAGTTTTTTCAATGCTCCCCTTGCTTTATCAGTAGTGGCATAGATTCTCTTGCTGGCTTCATCTTTACCGTACTTGTTCTCCATGTATTCCTTGAATATTCTGAAAGCAAGCGCCGGTTCAGTAGTTGTACCGGACTTGGAGATCACATTGACGGATATTTCCTTTCCTTTGATGAGTTCAAGCAAATCCGAAATATAGGTTGAACTGATGTTGTTTCCTACAAAGTAGATTTCAGGCGTCTTTCTTTCTGATTTCGGGAGCATGTTGTAGAAGGAGTGGGAGAGCATCTCGAGGGCTGCTCTTGCACCTAGGTAAGAGCCACCGATTCCGATCACGATTAAAACATCAGAATCAGCTTTAATTTTTTCAGCCGCCGCCTTGATTCTTTTGAATTCATCCTTATCATAATTGACTGGAAGGTCTACCCAGCCTAAAAAGTCATTGCCTGCCCCGGTCTTGTTGTGGAGCATTTCATGGGCTACCTTGATAAAGCCATCAAAGTATTCTACCTCATGTTCTCCGATAAAGCCTAAAGCCTTGGAGTAATCGAACTTGAGTGTCTGCATTGTTTTAGCCTCCTCTATGTATTCTTAATTATTAATTCTGGTAAACACTGTTACAAGAATGCGTGCGCTCACATCCTATTCCCTGCTTTCGTGATCACAGCAGCGCATTTCAAGCCTCGTTACCTTTTATTCCTAATAACATTGAGGTCTATTTTATCAAAATGTGACATTCAAATCAATACTTTCTAGCTTTTCCAGCCGTATTCACCCTTCAACTCAACAAAAGTCACATCTCCAAGGTTCTTTTCCTCAACTCTTCCCTTGCTATCCTTGGTGATCAGGATCAGGTCCTGAAGGCCTTTTGGGCCTATTGGAACGAGCATTCTGCCGTCATTAGCCAACTGATCTACGAGGATCTCAGGAATACTTCCTGCCGCAGCAGTAACCATAATTCTGTCGTAGGGGGCAAACTCAGGCCAACCTTCGCTTCCATCCCCAATCTTAAACTGAATATTCTTATAGCCCATGTTCATCAGTCTCTCTACTGCTTTCCATGACAGCTCCTTGATTCGTTCCACTGTAAATACTTTTCCTCCGAATTCAGCAAGAAAAGCTGTTTGATACCCGGAACCGGTACCAATCTCCAGTACTCTATGCCTCTTATCCAGTTGAAGTTTTGAAGTCATATAGTGTACCAGGGATGGCATTGAAATTGTCTGTTCATAGCCAATGGAAAGTGCTTCATCATATCCGGCATATCTTTTATTTTCTCCCTCAATAAAAACAGATCGGTCCAAGTGATAAAAAAACTCATCCAAATTCTTTTTTTGTTCTTCCGGCTTCATAATTTTCCTCCATATCTATGGTTACTTTTCTAAATCGCCTTCAATGTTTTTATCCAAAACCTGCAGTTAAAACTTCAATGCTATTGCTAAGCTAAACTTTATCGAGCGAAGCGGAGAATAAAATTTTCTAAGCATCCACTTCGCAGAACTTCATCGAAACCTATCTTGATTTAACTATCGTTTTAGGTTCGTTATCGATATTATTGATAAGTAGTATTTGTATTTAAGGCATTATTAATCAGAGATTGTTTTATCCAAAAAGGTCCAGTGAAATTTCTTTATCATATTTTTCACTCCTCCTTGGTTTATCATTCAAACAACAAGTTGGCAAAATCAATCTATTTTCCATGGCAACCATGCTTTGCGTTTATTTGCCACGTTAAAAAATTGATTTTCCGTAAAGACTAGAATTATTAAGTATCATTGAATTCTATTCAATATAAGGATAACCCCAATGAAAATGTCTGATTTGCTATTGGACATTTTCAAATAAAAAAAGGAAGGTGAATCAATATGTCAAGACCAAAAACTCCATTAGTTCCGGAAGCAAGAGAAGCATTAACAAGATTCAAAATGGAATGTGCACAGGAAGTTGGACACCTGCAGTTTGTTAAGGAAAACAATGACCACTACAAGGGCGATCAACCCGCAAAACAGAATGGACATGAAGGCGGCCCTATCGGCGGCCAAATGGTAAAGCGTATGATTCAGATGGCCGAAAGTCAGTTGTTGAAATAAACTTAAGACAAAAATAGCACTGGCAAGTTTTTTTGCCAGTGCTATTTTTGTCTTATAGAAATTACTGTTCTCTTAATTGCGCATCCAATCCTGTTTTCAAACCATCCAGGATTTTTGTCATAGCCTTGTTCACGTCCTCATCCGTAAGCGTTCTATCCTCCGCTCTGAAGATAATGGAATATGCTACACTCTTCATTCCTTCCGGGACCTGTTTACCCTTGTAAACATCGAAAAGTTTGATTTCTTCCAGAATTTTTCCTGCTCTTTGCTGAATGATGTCTTCAATTTGTTTGACCATGATTTCATCCTTCACCAGCATCGCTATATCCCGTGTTACTGCAGGGAACTTCGGAAGATGCTTATACTGAGCAGTTGCGCCTGCATTTCCGATCAGCTTTTCAACTTCAAGCACTGCAACATAAGCTTTGGTTCCAATTTCAAAGTTATCCAGAACATCCGGATGAACCTCACCAAAGACTCCCGCTTTTTCTCCATTGATAGTCAAAGCTGCTGTTCTTCCCGGATGGAAGGTTGGGTTCTCCGATTCTCTGATAAACTCATAACCGGTGACGCGAAGCTCTGCTAATAGCGATTCTACGGCTCCCTTAAGATCGTAAAAATCCACTTTTCCATATAACCCAATGGTTAACGTCTCAATTTCCACAGGAAGTGCACTTTCATCTTTTCCTTCAATTTGAGATTTCCTGGGCGCTTTCTTTGAATACGTTCTGGAAAGCTCAAACAGTCTAGCTTCCTCAACCCTTCTATTATAGTTGGTTGAAAGTACGGTAAGCATATCCGGGATGGTGGTAGTCCTCATGATACTGAATTCTGTACCTAAAGGATTAGACACAACAACCGCATTGCGAAGCTCACTGTCCAAAGGCAGGTTGATTTTGTCAAAGATACTCGGGCTTGCAAAGGAGTAGGTGTAGATCTCTGAAAATCCATTGGCTGTCATGGTATCAAGGATGCTTTCTTCCATCCTCTGCTTGAAGGACTTGATACCCCGTGTCATTTCTTTTCCGGTCAAAAGGGTCGGTTTGATATTGTTATAGCCGTAGAATCTCGCTACTTCTTCTGCCAAATCCGCCATTTCTTCTACATCTTCCCTGAAAGAAGGCACAATTACTGTATTCGTTGCTTCATCTACAGAGAACTCAACGCTTCTCAGGATTGCAATCATTTCTTCCTGGGATACATCCGTTCCCAGAAGCGCATTAATCTTTTCATATTCAAGTTTGATGCTTCTTGGCTCAACTTTACCGGGATAGCAATCGATCATACCGCTGACCACTTCACCGGCTCCCAGTTCAGCGATCAACTGAACCGCTCTGTCCAAAGCGTTGGATGCATTGTTCAGGTCAAGACCTTTTTCCATTCTTGAAGAGGCCTCTGTTCTCATTCCCAGCTTCTTTGCGGTAATTCTGACGGAAGTACCGTTAAACACAGCGGATTCTAAAAGAATGCTTTTCGTATTCTCTGTGACTTCAGAGTTTCCTCCGCCCATGACGCCTGCAACAGCGACTGCCCTTTCAGCATCCGAAATCACAAGCATTCCGGGCTCCAGCTTTCTCATATTTCCATCCAGAGTTTCGATGCTTTCGCCTTCTACCGCCCTTCTCACAATGATCTTCCTGCCTTTTAGATAATCAAAGTCAAACGCATGCAACGGCTGGCCCATTTCCAGCATCACATAGTTTGTAATATCCACGATATTATTGATTGGCCTGATGCCTGCTGCTCTAAGGCTCTCTTTCATCCACTCCGGTGAAGGCTGGATTTTTACATTTTTAATCAATCTTGCGGTATATCTCGGGCAAAGATCCGCATCCCTGATCTCGACAGATGCTTGTTCATTAATATTGCCTCCCGCTTCTTTCACATTGATTTCAGGCTTTCTGAAGCTGGTGCCCATGGTAGCAGCCGCTTCCCTTGCAAGCCCTACGATGCTCAAACAATCCGGTCTGTTCGGTGTGATTTCAAATTCGACGATATCATCGTCAATCCCCAATACTTCACGGATATCCTTACCCAATACTTTACTGTCCAGTTCTTTTTCATCGGAAGAACCGGCAGCATATTTTTCAGTTAACAGGTTTTTGGATAGAATGTAGATTCCATGCTCTTCTGCATCGGGGAAATCATATTTGGTATACCCCAATTCCTGAATGGAGCACATCATCCCATTGGATTCAACGCCTCTGAGCTTCCCTTTCTTAATCTTCTTGTCTCCGGGCAGGGAGGATCCATCCAATGCAATGGGAACATAGTCTCCCACTTCAATATTCTGAGCCCCGGTAACAATCTGAATCTTCTCTTTTCCCACATCCACCATGGAAACCTGCAATTTATCGGCGTCCGGATGTTTTTCCCTTGTCAGAATCTTACCAACAACGACATTCAATACCTCTTCTCCCTGCTTTTCGATGCCTTCAACCTTGGAACCGGACATCGTCATTGCTTCCGCAAATTCTTTCGGGCACACATTTATATCAACATATTTTCTCAGCCATTTCAAAGGTGCTTTCATTTATAAAATCTCCTTTCATTCTTGTTCGGTGATAGGTTATAGGTGATGGGTAATAGGTTTTCCTCTCCCATAATCTCAACGTTTCTTCACCAAATACATTTTATACAACAAAAATCTAATCAAATGACATATAAGGAAATTGATAAATTATTCTCCTATTACCTATTACCAATTGCCCATTACTTTTTTTCCTAAAACTGTTTCAGGAAACGGACATCATTTTCCGTAAACAAACGCATGTCATCAATATTAAATCTTGCCATTGCAACTCTTTCTACACCCAAGCCGAAAGCGAAGCCGCTGTAAACATTAGGATCTATCCCGCATTCTCTCAATACTTTTGGGCTGACCATCCCTGCACCGAGAATTTCAACCCAGCCTTCTCCCTTACAGATTCTGCAGCCGCTTCCGCCGCATCCCCAACAGGAAACATCTACTTCGGCACTGGGTTCGGTAAATGGAAAGTGATGAGGTCTCAACCGGATTTTGGTGTTTTCTCCGAAAAGTACTTTTGCAAAAACCTGGAGTGTACCCACAAGGTCTCCCATCGTTACGCCCTTATCGACGACAAGCCCTTCAACCTGGTGGAATACCGGCGAATGGGTAGCATCCACTTCATCGGAACGGTAAACCCTTCCTGGACAGATCACACGAATCGGCGGATTTTGAGACTTCATAACCCTGGCCTGTACCGGTGAAGTATGCGTTCTGAGTACTACGTTGTCATCGATATAAAAGGTATCCTGCACATCTCTGGACGGATGATTCTTTGGAATATTCATTGCCTCAAAGTTGAAATAGTCCAGTTCTACTTCAGGTCCTTCCGCTATTTGATATCCCATACCCAGGAATACCTCTTTGATTTCATCCACCACCTGGGTCAAGGGATGTCTGCGGCCAAAATTGGCTTTCTTGCCAGGCATGGTGATATCGATAATTTCCTGCTTGAGTTTCAGCGTTCTTTCTTTTCCCGCGAGGTCTTTGACTGCTTTATCCAGTCTTGATTCTATAAACACTCTGACTTCATTCGCTAATTGTCCGATCACAGGTCTTTCCTCTGCGGACAAAGCGCCCATTCCCCTTAATACAGAAGTAAGTTCTCCTTTCTTCCCAAGGTACTTAACTCTTAGGTTTTCGAGCTCCTGAATGGACTGCGCCGTTGCAAGTTCTTTTTCAGCACTGGCTTGAATGCCGTTTAATTGCTCTTTCATTCTTCTGACTCCTTCCCAATATCTTCTCTTTTAAAATTTTCACCAAACTAATTCGGATTTCCAAATTAATAACCCTTCCGCCTCACGGCCAAGGATTCTTGCTGCATGAACAACAAAAAAACCTTCATCCCCAAAAAAGGGACGAAGGTATAATCTCCGCGTTACCACCCAAGTTCACACCACAGTATGAAAATCAGAAAAATATGATTTTCAAAGGTATGCACTCATAAACATAACGGTTATGCTCCGGCATCTCCTACTGAGGATGATGGATAAATCCGTCTCATCCATTGGTTCAGGATGCAGCTCCAGAGGGAACTTCAGCAGCTTCTTCCATAAAGACACTTTCAGCCAGTGGTGTCTTCTCTCTGAAAGGACAATCCGCTACTTACTTTACTCCTTCACAGCTTTTAAACTTTCATATGGGAATATGTTTATCTCAAACCCGAAATTTATTCATGTTTCTCGACAAATCATATTTTCGGTAATTATATCATATTGTTGCTTGTCAAATCAATACTTTTTATTCTTTCAAACGCCTCAACCAGTTTTGCTTCAGGAATTGTCAAGGAAATTCGAAAATACCCTTCTCCCCACTCTCCGTACCCGCTCCCGGGAGCAACCACCACACCTGCCTTTTCCAGCAGTAGCGCTGTAAAACTCTTGGATGTATAACCGTCCGGCACCTTGACCCAAATATAAAAAGCGCCTTTGGGTACTTCGAACTTCCAGCCAAGTTCGCTTAGCATTTTCATTGCTTTATCCCTGCGATGCTTATACAAGTCCCGCATATTTTTACTGTACGCATCTCCCTTATCCAATGCCTCTACTCCTGCAATCTGGACTGCTGTGAAAACTCCGGAGTCGATATTGTTTTTCATCTTTTTAAGTTTGGATATGGCTTCCCTATTTCCTACGGCATACCCAATGCGCCATCCTGTCATGTTGTAGGATTTTGAAAGAGAGTGGAATTCCACTGCAATATCCATGGCCCCTTCAGCCTGCAGAATACTGGGTGCAACAATTCCGTCATATGTAAACTCTGAGTAGGCGTTGTCATTGCACACGACAATATCATATTTTCGAGCAAAGTCTACCATTCTCTGATAGAATTCCAGATCTGCAACAGTTCCGGTAGGATTGTTGGGGTAATTTAAAAACATCAGCTTACTTCTTTTTATAACCTCTCTGGGAATCACTTCAACATCCGGCAAAAACTGATTCTCTGGCCTTAAGGGCATTGGATAAGGGACCCCCCCGGTTAGTGCAGTAGCTAACTGGTAAACAGGATACTGCGGATCAGGTACCAGTGTGAAGTCGCAGTCATTGACAAGGGCGAAAAAAATATGTGCGATCCCTTCCTTGGAACCAAGAAGCGCTACCACCTCGGTATCCGGATCTATCTCTACATCAAACCTTCTTTTATAAAACCTGGCGACAGCTTCACGAAATTCCTGGCAGCCGTCATACTCCGGATACCGATGGTATTCCGGATTCTTTAAAGCCTCAACCATCTTGTCAACGATAAAATCAGGAGTGGGAGTATCCGGATCACCGATCCCCAGGTTAATAACATCCACACCCCTTTGCTGTGCCTTTTTAATGTTTTCCTCAATCTCAACAAACAAATATGGAGGTGCATTGTCCAGTCTTCTAGCCTGCTTCATATGATTAGCTCCTCATTAAGCCTCTACTATTTAGCATATGAGAAAGCGCTGTTAAAAATATCTTATTCGGTTGCAAAAGATTCCTCAGCATTCTTTGCTTTGAATTCATGTTCCGAAAATATTTCAACTTTCATATGATAGAATAGATGTCTTTGAGGAGGTTGTATTATGTACGGTTTCGTACCACCGTGCCATTGTCTTAGCGCAAGGCCGGTCCAACCGCAAACTCCCGCTTCTACATATTCAGTTTATAAAATGATCCCTGTTTATCTGGGTGGAACCCCCGGAACAAATCGAGTGGTCGTATTCAGCAGTAATTCCGGCCTTTCATCACGGGTTCAGGTCCAGCAGTACGATTCCGCATCCGGTCAATGGCTAGTAGAGTATCAGAAGGAAGCAGAGGGGATTCCCTTTTTCAGTGTTCTGGATGGATATTGGGAGGCAGCCGGTCAGAATGTTGTCGTTCTTTTTTATACCACTGGGAGCGGCGGATACTTGTATTATTGGGTGCTCGGCAAAAAAGGCGGGAAAATCGTTGAAATAGTAAATCGAAAAGAAATATTCCAAGGTGATGTTTGGTTAGAGAGCGGGAAGTTACTTGAGCAATATGCCAACAGGTATAGAGTCTGGGTCCGTCGCAACGGACGCATAATGCTAATCCCCTATGCGTTACCGATCATTCCCGGAGCAAAAGTTCTCCGATATCGGATCACCCCCAAGGGAGAAGTCGTCATTGCCAGTAAAAACTTCTCCGTTCCTATCGGCTCTGTTGTTCAAATCATTCGTACCGATCTCAATCCGATTACGGAACGCCTGCTTTTTGGTTATACCCCTACAGTAAAGTTCCTGCAGCACAAAAGCGGATTTAAATTCCTCGATAAGGGAACCCTTGAATTAACCATCATCCCTCAGGGTTACGATTGGGACAAATCAGTGGACATTGTGGTAGAAGCAAAGTAAAATCTGTAGGTTTTGAATATGCTTCTCGATGTCTGTTAACTGACTGTATGCTATCCGATATAGCTGTGTTTTCTTCTAAATTCAGCGGGCGAGACTCCCATGTTTCTCTTGAATACATAACTGAAATAGGGTATATTCTCAAACCCGCACTGCAAAGCAGTTTCATAGATTGCTACGTTTGTTTTTATGAGGATCTCCTTCGCTTTATTTAGTCTAAGTTTCGTCAGGTATTCATTGGGCGTACAATTCATTGTATCCGTAAAAACCTTATGAAAATAGTTGGGACTAAGACCGGATAGTTCTGCAAATTTCATAAGGTTTATTTTGTCTTGAAAGTGATTCTCCATATAATCTACCGCTTTTTTGACAATGGAATAATGAGAAGACAACGGGACAGTTTTGAACGAAAATGAATCCTGGACATCCCTGTAAAGCCTGCATAAGATCTCTAAAACTCTTGTTTTAAGCAATAGCGCCGAGTATTCGCTGTGATTGAGATACTCGCTCAGCGCTGAATCAAACAATTCATGGTAAACGTCCTCCGATGCAGGGTGAAATACGGGTGGAATCACTTCGAGGATTGGGTTGATATAATCATTTTGAAATTCCTGGTGTTCATAAAAGTCATAGGTTTCCGGACACTTTTCCGTATTTCCTATGAGGTCAAAGCATATCAGATAGCAGCTGTAGGGCATAATTCCCTGGGTATACTGCCCGGGCTTCCGGAATACAATGTCCCCCTTATTGATCACATAGGTCTGCTCGTCAATCACCATGGAGCCTTTGCTTTCAATAAAGAATTCAAGCTCATAGTCAAAGACATACCGCTCTTTCAACCGATGTCCCATGGGAAAATCCATACCATGAGTGAACAAATAGCTTTTGATCACCTTAGGAGAAAAACTTTCTGCCGGGATTTCTGTTTTATTGATTTTACAGTTCATTGCTGATCCCCCCTCACCTTTTTATTTTATCATAAGATTTTGAAAGATGTATGAATTTTTTGAATTGTGATACTTACATTTTAGGCTTATACTAGTAAACATAGCAGTATGATATCGAAAGACATTTTTCGAGGAGGATTTTTTATGTCACAAAAAATAGAGTTTCCAAAAAACTTTTTATGGGGCGCTGCTACAGCTTCCTATCAGATTGAAGGCGCATGCATCGCTGACGGCAAAGGTGAATCCATCTGGGACCGTTTCAGCCATACACCAGGAAAAATAGCGAATGGAGACACCGGAGACATTGCTTGCAACCACTATCATTTATATAAAAATGATGTTAAGCTCATGAAGGAAATCGGCTTAAAAGGTTATCGTTTTTCCATCGCATGGCCTAGAATTTTTCCAGATGGCAAAGGCAATCCAAACATTAAGGGGATGGACTTCTATAAAAGGCTTGTGGATCAGCTTCTGGAAAATGATATTGTCCCTGCAGTAACGCTCTATCATTGGGATCTTCCGCAAAAGCTTCAGGATCTTGGCGGCTGGCTGAACAGAGATACAACCGATTACTATGCGGAATATGCGGCTTATATTTTTAAGGAACTTGGTGATCAGATTCCGATCTGGATCACACATAATGAACCCTGGGTTGTTTCCCACCTGGGACATGCTCAAGGAATCCATGCACCTGGGTTGAAGGATTTTAAGAAAGCTTTGCAGGCAGCACATCACTTACTTCTTTCTCATGGTAAAGCCGTCCAGATTTTCAGACAGTCTAATCTGAAGGGAGATATTGGCATCACCTTCAATATGCCCTATGTATACCCGGCATCGGATTCAGCTGCAGACAAGGAAGCAGCTGCAAGAAAATTTGAGTACAGTATGAATTGGTTTACTGATCCTGTTTTAAAAGGCCATTATCCGGAACGACTTTATGAATGGTACAAAAACAAGAATATCCTGCCTGAATTGGATCTTGATGATCTAAGAACGATCAGTCAGCCTGTTGACTTTATGGGACTTAATTATTATTCCAGTGAAATTGCCAAACATGATCCATCAGAATGGCCTAATGAAGCAGCCTGGGTATCTATGGGCAGGAGTGTGACGGATATGGGCTGGCAGATTGTACCTGAAGGGCTGCATGATTTACTGGTAAAGCTGAATAGGGATTATAACGGAATTAAGATTTATATTACTGAGAATGGTGCTGCTTTTAACGATATAGTAACACCGGAAGGAAGAGTCAAGGATGATCAAAGGATTGATTATCTGGAAAAGCATTTTGCTGAAGCAAACAAAGCGATCCAAGCCGGTGTTAATTTAGCTGGTTACTTCGTCTGGTCTCTCTTGGATAATTTCGAATGGGCAGAAGGCTATGCTAAAAGATTTGGGATGGTCTATGTTGATTACGAAACTCAGAAAAGAACGGTCAAAGACAGCGGTTATTGGTTCAAAAAAGTAGCGGAAAGCAATTGCCTTGAGCTTTAAAAGGGCACAAAACACCCCTGCGTATTCCTGGTCAGGGGTGTTTCAATTATTGTGTGTTTGTTGTCGTACAGTTTCATAGATCAGTAGACCCGCAGCAATAGAAGCATTCAGCGATTCTGCTTTTCCCGGCATAGGTATTCTTACCAGCACATCCGCTAAAGCAGCTACTTCATCACTGATTCCGTTGGCCTCATTACCGATGATGATTGCCACCCGGTCTTTCATATCCTGGTCAAAATAATTGGTCTGCCCTTTCAAATGGGCTGCCAATATTTTAATCCCTTTTTCCTTCAGTATTTGAAGCGTATCCTCAAAATTCTCAGTCTGGCATACAGGGACGTGAAAAATGGATCCCATGGTTGAACGCAAAACTTTTGGATTGTAGATATCCACACAGCCTTTGGACAAGATGATTCCATTAACGCCGGCAGCATCTGCGGTCCGGATAATCGTCCCCATATTACCGGGGTCCTGGATGGACTCCAACAATATAAAAAGCCCTTGTTGCTGAAGAACATTTTCTACCCGAACTTCCTTCATCTTGATGACAGCCAGGATTCCCTGGGGATTTTCAGTATCTGAAATTTCTCTAAAAATCTTATCGGATAGCATATGGTACTTTACCCCTGCTTGGTGAATGCCGTTTAAAAGGAATTCAGCCCCTTTGGTCTGGGGAAACCGCTCTGAAACAACGATTGAAGAAATATCACAATCCTCCTTTAAGGCCTCTTCTACAAAACGAATGCCTTCAATGAAGAATTGTCTCTTCTCTTCTCTAATCTTTTTTTCCTTCAAGGATTTTATTTCTTTTACAATAGGATTCTGATTGCTGGTTATCAAACTCACCAAATCACTCCTTGCAGTTCTTGAAACATTGCCTTATTGCATCACATAATAAATAAGGGGCTTTTCAGCCCCGTTATTCTCGTCTCACTATTCTTATTTAACAGCCTTTGCTTTCTCAACGAGCTTTGCAAATGAAGCAGCATCGTTTACAGCCATATCAGCCAGGACTTTTCTGTTCAATGCAATTCCTGATTTCTTCAGGCCGTTCATGAGTCTGCTGTAGGACAAGCCATTGATTCTTGCAGCAGCATTGATTCTTGCGATCCAAAGCTTTCTGAAGTCTCTCTTCTTAGCTTTTCTGTCCCTGTAAGCGTATACCAGTGATTTCATAACCGCCTGGTTCGCTATTCTAAAGAGTTTGCTTTTTGCTCCAAAATAACCTTTTGCGAGCTTTAATATCTTTTTATGTCTTGCACGGGTTCTAACCGCACCTTTTACTCTTGACATGGTAAAAATCCTCCTTCTTACTTATATGGAATCAACATTTTGATTGTTGCAGCGTTTGTATCATGAGCAACCGTTGATTTCCTCAAGTTTCTCTTTGTCTTTGTAGATTTTTTAGTCAAAATATGGCGTTTGAACGCCTTAGCTCTTTTTACCTTGCCACTAGCAGTCAAACTAAATCTCTTTTTAGATGCGCTATGAGTTTTAATTTTTGGCATGACAATTTGTCCTCCTTATTCCTTTATTCTCTGGTTGTAAACCTATCTAAAAACCGGCAAAAATGTCGGTCTTCTATGATTGCTTGGGATCGAGCACCATGATCATGCTTTTACCCTCAAGCTTTGGTTTCTTTTCAACAGTTCCAACGTCCTTCACGGCCTCAGCAAACTTCAACAATACTTCCTGACCTAGAGAGGTGTAGTTCATTTCCCTACCACGGAACTTAATGCTGACCTTAACCTTATCGCCGTCTTTTAAAAACTTGATGGCGTTCTTCAGTTTAAAGCCGAAATCATGCTCTTCAATCGTCGGAGAAAGTCTAACTTCCTTAACACTGATCACTTTCTGGTTCTTTCTGGCTTCTTTTTCCTTTTTCGCCAGCTCAAACATGTACTTGCCATAGTCCATGATTTTACAAACCGGTGGCGCTGCTTGAGGTGCTATCTTTACAAGATCCAGATTCTTAGTGTTTGCAAGTTTTTGAGCTTCTTTAACTGGCATAACTCCCAGCATGGTTCCATCACTGTCAATGAGCCTAACTTCCTTATCTCTGATTTCCTCATTGATCATTAATTCATTTTTGCTAATAGCAGGACACCTCCAAAAGTTTTATAACTCGAATTTCAACCCTCTTTGGGCTACGCTTTCATATTTACCACATTTTTATAGCAATAAAAAAGTGGATTGAAGAAAATTCAATCCACCAATAAGCATAGTAAAATACTTTCATACCTTTGCTATTAACCTTAGCGAACCTGTCCGTAAGGTGAGAAGTGGATGACTTCTTCTTGATTGTGCTATTAAATGATAACAAAAGGAAGCCGTTGTTGTCAAGATTTTTCTAGTAAAATTCTTTATTAAATGAATGCACCGATCTACTTTTTCAATTTTGTTCACTCAATAACTGATCATGGTTTATTTTTTCTCAATATAAAAGGAGGTGGTCCACCTCCTTTTATATTTTATGTCAGTTTTAAAAAGTCTTTTGAAGCGCGGCTTTCGATGTTGAAACCTTTGGGGTCTCCAGGATTGTACTTGAATACGCCAGAAGTATCCGCTTGTCATTGTCACTCAATTTGACAATTTTCTTTACTGAACCCGTCTTTTCCATCGAAAAAGCCCCCTTATTTTTATTGACTTTATTATACTATGCTTAAAAGTAAAGATAAATAGTACTTTTGGCATATTGTGTCAATATTTGAATTAAGCTTCTTCTTTTTTCTTACGGGTCGCCCTTGGCTTTGCTGCAGTAGTTTCATCCTTAGCAGCTGTTTTCTTGGCAGCGGTTTTCGTTGCAGCTTTAGCAGTAGTAGTTTTTGCAGCTGTTTTTGTAGCCTTAGTTGCAGGAGCTTTTGCTTTTACAGTTGCCTTTTCCGCCTTTTCCACTTCTGCTTTCGCCGCTTTTTGTTTTTTGCCGACTTTGAACGTATAGTTCTCACCGGCATTGTTGTCCCAGTTTTCAGCACTGTCTTTGAATGCTAAATTCATGCTTCCGTCCATTAAGACCTTAAAAGTCGCTTTAAATGTATCAAACTCATAGGTCATGGGAATAAATCCTTTTTCTTCCCATTCTTCCCCGTATCCCACATATGCAAATACTTTGTCGGCACCGCATTTTGCGAGTAAGCCGTCATAGGTTACCGTGATTTCATCTCCTACATTGAGGGATGCTTTTGATAATACAACCCCATTTTCAGTATAATCCTGAATTTTTATCGCCATGTTCAATTACCTCCTGAATTTGTTTCTCCATTTTTCCTTCTCTAATTTGGTATACGGAATGTAAGAAATAAGTCAAATTACTAGATTATTCTAGCGTTTCATATTATACCACATTTTTACCAATTTTCAATTAAGTATTCGTTAACCCGTATATTTTTATGATCGCACTGTTCTCAAATGCCGTTTTTCCACTTTATTCAGGCAAGAAAACAAACTTTTCGAGACTTGGCGATACATTGAGAAGTTTTTTAAGTGCCCTGTACTGTTCAAGGGCAGCTTTATTATTTCCTTGTACTTTCTCCGCCCGGATCATCAGATTTTTAGGTGTCTCCAGAGGAGAAATATATTCGACGATGGATACCTTATACCCTAGTGCTTCCAAAAGCAGCGCCCTCATACCGTCTGTCAGGACATCCGCCATTCTTGCTTTAAGAATGCCGTGTTTCAAAATCGTTTCAAAAGGCGGATAGGAATACTGGTTTAATAACTCCCTATGGCAGCAGGGCACCATCACCATGGATTTAACTTCATTTTTCACAGCCAGGGCCAGTGCTTCATCGGTAGCGGTATCACATGCATGCAGGCTGATGACAAGGTGAATATCTCTTGAGGCAGTGTAATTCCGTATATCTGTCACCCGGAACTCCATATTATGATACCCCAGATTGTCCGCCATTTTTCTGGATGCTTCAATCACGGTATTGGAATAATCCAGCCCTATAAAGTGACACGGTTTTTTCAGTACTTCCTTTATGTAGTAATTGAGGACAAAGGTCAAATACGATTTTCCGCATCCACAGTCCAGTACTGTCAGGGAATCATATTTCGCTGCCAAGTCCTTGAGCATGTCACTGATTAATTCAACAAAATGATCGATCTGATTATACTTCCGGATCATATCATTTTTAACTTTGCCGTTATCCCCAAGGATACCGATTTCTTTTAAAAGCTCATCCGCCTGGCCTACTTTGATGAGATACTCGCGGTTGCCGATGTGGGATGTCTCATTATGGGACTTCACCATATTTTCAACGGCTGTTTCCTTTGTTTTCATTTTTACATTCTTATTATCGGCCTCAATAAGTATGGTTATACCACGTTCTTCATAAGTTATGAGCACACTTTCGTAGCTTTCTGCGTGTTTTGACAATCTTGCAGACAGCCATGAGATTTCCATCACTTCTTTATTTCCATTAAAGTTTAAAACCAGCTTGTTCCCTTCCAAGGATACTTTTGCAGTAAAATCCTTTGTTCCGGACTTGAAGACTGCCGTGATCCTTTTAAAGTACTCCATATTCTCCGTGATTCTCTGCTCAAGTCCTGTAAGAAATAAGGAAAGCTTGGCTGTACTTTGTTTATTCATTTTATTTTGCTCCTTTAACCTTTGTCCCGATTGGAATATCTGTCTTTTCTATTCGTCATCTCTGAATTTCAGCTGGTGCAATTCTTCTTCCGTCAACTCTCTGCACTGTCCCAGTTCCAAACCCTCATCCAGCTTCAGGCTCCCCATCTCAACACGTTTAAGGTACTCAACTTCCTTCCCTACCGCTTTAAACATCCGTTTCACCTGATGAAATTTCCCTTCGGTAATAACTATCTCAATTTCAGAACGATCTCCGGTTTTTAAGATTGTGAGGCTTGCCGGGAGGGTCTTGTAACCATCATCCAATACCACGCCCTCTTTAAAGCTCCTGATATCTGCTTCATCTACGTTGCCTTCGATTAAGGCATAATATTTTTTAGGCACATGCTTTTTGGGAGAAAGAAGTTCATGAGCCAATTGGCCATCATTGGTCATTAAAAGCAAACCCTCGGTGTCAATATCCAGTCTTCCTACCGGAAATGGCTCAAAACACTTATATTCTTCAGGCAGTATATCCACCACTGTCTTTTTCCTGGGATCGAATGTTGCTGAAACCACTCCTTGTGGTTTGTTCATCATCACATAGATGAACTCCCTATAATTCAGTATCTCACCGTCGATTTCAATCGTGCTGTTCTCAGGATCGACATGCATGCTGCTGTCTTTTACAACGACTCCATCGACTTTGATCATTCCATTTTTAACTGCCAGCTTGATCTCTTTCCGGGTCCCATACCCGAAGTTCCCTAATATTTTATCCAGGCGCTGCGTATTCCGCACGTTGCCATCTCCTTCAGTTATAGTAATCATGTATGTTATGCACGATGTTTTGCACTCAACTCATTTTTCTCCATCCCTTGGGATAAAGATTCTTCAGCATGTCCCCTGTTTGCTTTGCCCACCCAAGCGTATAGCCGTCCGCACAGACTCCACAGAATCCTTTTTCCCCTTCGATCATCAGTGTCTCACCTTTTAAGTAACTGAACACCTCTTTTGATTCCGCAGGAAAGTTGATGGTTCTCTTCAAATCCTTATTTTTTAATGAGACAATCATGGAATGGGAAGGTTCAAACCTTCCATTATTGACTGCTCCCAAATACCATCCGAATTTAGCGACCTTGATTCCGCTAAGGTCGGGAACCTCTGCCGGGAGGCAATATAGATTGTTCCCTTTTGCTATAAAATTCCCATTGATGTCGATATTGAGGTTCTCCTCAGCAAACTCTCTGAAGGCTTGAATCAAATCTTTTTCACTAATTCCTTCATCTGGTTTCGCTAATTTCTTTTTATTGAAATTCCTATCCAGGCTGATTGACTTATTTTCGGATTGAGTGTATGTCCTCAGGTTTTGATCTGTCTCTTTGCCTTTTTTGTGAAGCATGGCGACATAGTGCCCTTCCCCTTTAATTCGATGGGGCCACAGCCGGGCTGTCTTTTCCAGTTCCGGATTTCCATCCGACCAGTCCGGCCGGCCGGGGGCGATCCCTGCAATTTTTTGTATATCAATAAACTCATAATTGTCATGTTCTTTCAAAAAGGCGGAGATCATTTGCTCATCTTCTTCCGGAGAAAAAGTACAGGTTGAGTAAACCACGTTCCCTCCCGGCTTGAGCATTCGATCGATGCTTCTTAAGATATCCCATTGCATGCACGCACATTTCTGGCACTTGAATTTTTCCCAGCTTTTTGCAGCATCTTCATCCTTGCGGAACATCCCCTCCCCGGAGCAGGGTGCGTCAATCAAAATCTTATCAAAGTATTCTGCGAAATTGTTGGCCAACCTGTCGGGAGAATCGTTGGTAACAACGGCGTTCGTGATACCGGCAAGCTCTATATTCTTAACCAGGGCTTTCACTCTTTCGGTGCTGATGTCATTGGATACCAGAATCCCTTGTCCCTTCATACCTGCCGCCATTTGCACGGTCTTACCGCCAGGCGCAGCACACAGGTCAAGAACCTTATCACCAGGTTGAGCATTGATCACAGCTCCCGGTAACATGGCACTGGGTTCCTGAATATAATAAAGTCCCGCATAGTAAAAAGGATGTCTCCCGGGACTCTCACCTTCAGGATAATAAAAGCCATCGCTTGTCCAGGGTACAGGTTCCAAACTAAAGGGTGATATTCTTTTGAACTCCTCTACACTGATTTTCAGGGAATTGACTCTAAGTCCATAGAATCTCGACTTTTCATAAGATTGAAGGAACTCTTCATACTCTTGCTCACCAAGAAGGCTTTTCATTTTATTTAAAAACTCTACAGGCAGTTTCATATGTTTTCTCCAAATCTTGCTTGTGATAACGACCTCGCTCATTATACCACAGTTTTTTCATTTGATGTACTCCTGTCAATGGAATATACTACACGATATATTATATTAAGATATCGAAATTTCTATTGTTGGAAAATACTATATTGACATATAATTTATATAAAATTCAGTAATTCACGAAGGTGCAGCTATGAGAAAAAAGGAATTGTCCCTGGAAGAACAAGTGAAGAAATATAAGAGAAGGTCCTGGATCCTGTCTGCTGTCCTTTTCTTTTTTATTTCCATAACAGGCTATTATATCTATCTGAACTATGATTATCTTGCCTTCAAGCATTTTATTGCACAGCATTACATCTATACCAACACATTAGATGAGCTTTATAAAAAGGAAATCAACCTGGATGTTAAGGGCAAGTACTATTCTAATTTTGATGACTTGGTCATTTCTGTTGTTACAAAAAGAATCCGTGAATTGAACAAAGACCGGTATACATACCTGTTTATACCCGAACAGCTTGAAAAATACAAAGCGGAAGAAAAGGAAGAAGCCTCAAGATCAGAAGTGAAATCTTTGACAGATCAAATTGTTTATTTGCACCTGACGAATTTTTCTGAATATACCAGAAAGTTTGTCTTTGATCATTTAGACCTGCTAAAGAAACACCCAAATATTATTATTGATTTCAGAGACAATCCCGGGGGCGATATTTTTGCCATGAACAAACTGGCCTCCCTCTTTATCCCCAAGGGCAGTACCATCACCACTGACAAGCTTCGTATCATGGATTGGACCTATAAATCCAGGAAAGCACCTATACTTAGCTATAATAAAATTTTCATTCTCCAGAACAAGAACTCAGCCAGCGCTTCCGAGTGCTTTATCGGCGCTTTGAAAGACAACCTCAAAAATGTAACCTTAGTTGGTGAACCTACCTACGGCAAGGGAATCGGCCAGTATACCATGCCGTTGAAACGCGGCTATGCCGTTAAAGCTACTACAATGCTGTGGTATACACCAAGCGGCTATAACGTTCAAGGCAAAGGGATTCCTCCGGACATTACCTATACCGCAGAGGATATCATCGATTTCTCGATTAAAGCAATACAGAAGTAGTATAAATTACCAATGATTCAGCTTGGAAATTTATTGAAAAACAATTGAACTTCATCCATCGTGGTGATATAATGTTATTTGCACTTGAAACACGGCCCGTTGGTCAAGTGGCCTAAGACACCGCCCTCTCACGGCGGTAACAGGGGTTCGAATCCCCTACGGGTCACCAGAAGAGACATTCCAGATCTGGAATGTCTCTTTCCTTGTTATTAAAAACAAAAGGTTCGTGATTTTAACTCACGAACCTTTTCTTAATCTTAATAACAAAACGTGAACCTTTATTTACATGAAGTTGAAAACTTCTACAAGTGAATGATTGAAGTATTTGGCTAAGAAAACCTTTAATATTTATTTTCTTTCTTCCATCGGAACATACTTGCGTCTCCCGATAACACTCTTGTATGCAGGACGGATAATTCTTCCGCCGTTCATAAGCTCCTCGATTCTGTGAGCGCACCATCCGGAAATTCTTGAAATAGCAAATATCGGTGTATTGAGTTCAAGCGGAATGTTCAGCATCTTGTAAACAAAACCGGAATAGAAGTCAACATTCGCACACATTACCTTGTCTGCCTTCTTTACATTATAGAACACTTCCGGTGCGAGCTTTTCGATGATGGTATACAGCTTGTATTCCTTCTCCATACCCTTTTCTTTTGCAAGAGCCTCTGCCTTTTCCTTTAAAAGAATAGCTCTTGGGTCGGACAATGTATATACCGCGTGTCCTACACCATAGATCAAGCCGGATCCGTCAAAAGCTTCTTTTCTTAAAATCTTTTCAAGATAGGCTTCAACTTCCTTTTCATCTTCCCAATCCTTGACATGACTCTTGATATCTTCCATCATCTCGATAACCTTCAGGTTTGCCCCGCCGTGCTTTGGTCCTTTGAGAGAACCGATCGCTGCAGCAATGGAGGAATAGGTATCCGTACCGGAAGAAGATACCACATGCGTTACAAAAGTCGAGTTGTTACCTCCTCCATGTTCTGCATGGAGTACAAGTGCAAGATCTAATATTTCAGCTTCAGACTGTGTATATTGGCTGTCAAGCCGGATCATATGAAGAATGTTTTCTGCAGTGCTCAATTCAGGCTTAGGGTCGTGTATGTAAAGACTACCGTTGTCATGATAGCGAATCTTTGCCTGATATGCATACGCAGCCATAGCAGGGAAACGAGCAATCAATTCAATACACTGTCTTAATGTATTCTTTACGCTGTCATCTTCAGGGTTCTCATCATAGGAATAGGACGCAAGCACGCATCTAGCCAGCTTATTCATGATATCCCGGCTTGGAGCCTTCAGAATCATGTCTTCGATGAAGCCCTCCTGAAGTTTTCTATACTCGCCGATAAGGTGAACGAAATCTTCCAACTGTTCTTTAGTGGGCAGATTTCCAAAAATCAGCAAATAGCAGCATTCTTCAAACCCAAACCTCTTTGCCTTCTGGAAACCACTTACCAAATCCGTGATTTCTATGCCTCTGTAAAACAGCTTTCCTTCTACAGGCACCTTTTCTCCCTCATCAATTACATAAGAATGTACTTCTCCGATTTCCGTCAAGCCAACCAGTACTCCGGTTCCATCACTGTTTCTGAGTCCCCGTTTAACATTATACTTGCTGTATAGTTCCTGGTCGATCAAATTCTTCTTAACAATTTCTCCAAATTTTTCGAGCGTCTTATCCAACTCATTTACATTGATCCCCTTGTTTGTCATACTCGAATCCTCCTTCATCAATCTTAATTATTCATAATATCTGTAGTAAGCCAACTTTTTTTTTAAAAGCAGGGGCGTTTATACGCCCCCGTTTATACTCCGTTGTTTCATCAGGTTCTGGCTTGCATTCCTCACATGTTCTATCGTTAGTCTTTCCGCTCTTTCCGGATCTCTGTCCATGATGGCTTGAAGTATGGCTTTATGTTCATCCAACACCTTCTGGGCTCTTCCAGGGGAACCGAATGAAATATTCCTGGCCCGCTGCACATAATGATGGAATGTACTTAATGTATGCATCAATGGCCGGCTTTTACTAGCCTTAAAAATGCTTTCATGGAATCTGGAATCAAACAGCAGCAGGTGGTCTGTATCGTTCTTTGAAGTATAAAATTCCTCCAGGTCCACTGCTTCCTTTAGTTCCTCAAGTTCTTCCGGCGTGATTTTTTCTGCAGCCCATCTTGCCGCCAGACCTTCAATCATCATCCGGATCGTGTAAATATCTTCGATATCCTGAGCGGAAATTCCGGTTACAATGACACCCTTATTCGGAAAGGACTGAACCAAGCCTTCCAACTCAAGCTGACGGATGGCTTCCCGGATCGGTGTCCGGCTAACCCCCAACTCCTCGGACAGTTTTGTTTCCACCAGACTTTCACCCGGTTGGTACTTTCCGTTCAAAATGTCGTTCTGAAGCTGTTGAAAGACTTTCCCCCTCAGAGAATGGCTATATCCGTCCTTCTCGTCAAGTTCTATTTTTGCCATTTTATATGCTCTCCTCCCTTGAAGAGCAATTGACAATTAACAACTTACAAGCGGCAGTAACCTGTTTCTCCACCCAATAGCCATTCCTCCATCGCCTACTTGGTTTCATCGGCTGTTTACTGCCTGCCCTCCATTGCTCATTCTCAACTGTCAATGTTCATTAGCTGTTTTGCTGTCTTGTATAATTAAGCAATCCGCCTGCAAGAATCATGTCGATCTGTCTGCCTGACAAAGCTACCTTTACTTTGATTTCCTTGCCCTTTGTCTTGTTCATGATCACAAGGTCACTGCCTGCTTTCACTTGTTCTCTTGCGTTTTCGAGTACAAGTTCGTCTCCGAGATCAATTGCATCGTAATCCGCTTCATTGGCAAAGGTCATCGGAAGGATTCCTGAGTTGATCAGGTTTGCCATATGAATTCTTGCAAAGGATTTGGCAATAACCCCTTTTACGCCCAACTGCAAAGGAGCAAGTGCTGCATGCTCACGGCTTGAGCCCTGGCCGTAATTGGAGCCGCCGATGATAAATCCGCCGTTGTTTTCTTTCGCTCTCTTAGGGAATTCCGGATCACATGGAGTGAGACAGAATTCAGACAGGTATGGAACATTGGAACGGAACGGTAACAGCTTCGCATTGGAAGGCATGATATGATCCGTCGTAATGTTATCCCCTACTTTGATCAAAGTTTTTCCGGATACTTCAGAAGGCATTTCCTTATTTACAGGGAAAGGCTTGATGTTCGGACCTCTGACAACCTCTACTTCTACTCCTTCAGGAGCAGGCGCTACCACCATGTTGTCATCAATGAGGAATTTACTTGGCATATCAACAGCCGGCGCTTCTCCAAGTTCGCGAGGATCCGTAAAATATCCGGTGATTGCACTTGCAGCTGCTACTTCCGGGCTCACGAGATATACTTTGGCTGAAGCAGTTCCGCTTCTACCTTCGAAGTTTCTATTGAAGGTTCTTAAGGATACCGCATCGGATGCCGGCGCCTGCCCCATACCGATACAGGGTCCGCACGCAGACTCGAGGATTCTGGCGCCTGCTGCTACCATATCCGCCAACGCACCGTTTTGAGCCAGCATAGTCAGAACCTGCTTGGATCCGGGAGCAATAACCAAACTCACATCAGGGTGTACGGATTTTCCTTTAAGGATTTTAGCCACCTTCATCATGTCCATGAAGGAGGAATTGGTACAACTTCCGATCGCCACCTGATCTACTTTGATTTTTCCGATTTCGCTGACCTTCGCGATGTTATCCGGACTATGTGGCTTTGCTGCCAATGGCTCTAGTTCATCCAGATTGATTTCAATCACTTCATCATATTGTGCGTCTGCATCCGGTAAAAGTTCAACCCAGTCACTTTCTCTTCCCTGAGCCTTCAAGAATTCTTTTGTAACTTCATCACTTGGGAAGATAGAGGTAGTCGCTCCGAGTTCTGCACCCATGTTGGTAATCGTTGCACGTTCCGGTACTGTCAGGTTTTTGACGCCTTCCCCTGCATACTCTACGACTTTGCCAACACCGCCTTTAACAGTCATCTTTCTTAATACTTCAAGAATAACATCCTTTGCTGCAACCCATGGTTTCAGCTTACCAGTCAGAACCACCTTGCAAACCCTCGGCATCATCAGGTAGTATGGCCCACCGCCCATTGCAACAGCAACGTCCAGTCCGCCTGCTCCGATGGCCAGCATTCCCAAACCGCCGCCGGTAGGAGTATGACTGTCGGAACCAAGCAGGGTCATGCCTGGAACTCCGAACCTTTCCAACTGAACCTGATGGCAGATTCCGTTTCCGGGTCTTGAAAAGTAAACGCCGTGTTTGGATGCCACTGTCTGAATGTATTTATGGTCATCCGCGTTTTCAAAACCTGCCTGAAGCGTATTGTGGTCAATATATGCTACGGATTTCTTTGTCTTTACTCTTGGAATGCCCATGGCCTCGAATTGAAGATAAGCCATCGTACCGGTAGAGTCCTGAGTCAGCGTCTGGTCAATTTTGATGGATATTTCCTTGCCGGCTACCATCTCACCGCTGACCAGATGCTCCTTAATAATTTTCTGCGCTAAATTAAGTCCCATTTTAAGTCCCCCTTGATATTTTATAAGGTAACCTTTTACATTCTCTTCTTGGATTACCTTTATTCGAACTGAGTTTAATAATAAGATATGAACTTACCTGTATTTATGTACCTATGTATAATTGTATCCAATTATACAACATGTGTCAATCCTATTTCAGGCAAAAAAATTTGTTTTTTGAAATTTTCATTAATCAAAATTGCAAACAACGCCATCATCATTTCAATTATATGAAAAGATCATGGCGTTAATGAAATAAATGTCGTTTTAAATTGCATTTCCAAATTTACACATGCAGATTAAGATTCACTACCGAAAGTTTATATCCGCATAGGGAAATCCCAAACCGTCCTCCTTGGTATTCTTTAATTTGCAGGTATATTCCCATATACTTTTATCCAGGGAAACTATAACCTTTACATTTTGCCCTTCGTTTTCAACAGAGACCTTCTTAATTCCTGGGTTACTTTCCGGTATTTTAATTGAATCCTTCAAGAGCTTATTGTCCGGTGTACAATTTTTGAATCTGAAGACCATTTGCCATTGATCTTGAATAAACTCGGTACTTGCAGGCGGTACACTGGCATAATCGGCATAGAAGCCTATTTCATTCCCCCGTTTGGGGCTGAATACGATCCTGAGATTACTGTTGTCTACTGTAACTTCCGATAATATAGAATTCTCCTTGCTGCCAAACTCTACATTTTCCCCCAGGCCTACATATCTGGTTTCCCGAATTGCCTCAAAATCACTGGTACTTGAGGGGTCTTCCTTTTCCCTGCTGCATTTTATAATGAAAGGAAATCCAGCATAATTACTTTCACTGTCTTTCCCCGATGCCCAGAAAAGGATTTCATTTTCATTGAGGATATTTCCCAGCCACACGAAATTCGGCATTGTTGGAAGTTCATCCCGGTCCCCGGTTTCAAGATTGTACAGCTCAAACTTGTTTGCAAAAGTTTCTTTTTGGGATTCGATCAGAACATATTTTTTATTAAAAGGTGTGACATTGATGATCTTTTCATCGGTATACTTTTTCTTGATTGCTTCAATTTTCGGGTTATTTTTATCATCCCAGGTGATCATTGCGGAATTTTGAAGCGCCGTATCATCATCAATGCTATCAATATACCAGTGTTCATTCTCAAGTTTCACAGTGACAGGGCACCTGCCGATGGAAGATGGTCCGACCGAACTGGCGAAATAAAAAACCAGTTCAAATTTGCAGATTTTTTCATCAATTTTGTTCTTTGATACGGTTTCAATTTTTTCTATCCATGGACTGGAAGCTCCGGTACACCAGGACCTTTGAGAAAGTTCCGCAAACGATCGCCCCTTCAATTTTTCCGAATAAACTGCATACTGTAATGCACCATTCCTGGTCTTAACTCCCTTTGCCCATAAACTCACGGCTTCCTCCGGGGTTTCAGGCGCCAATGCGCTTTCAAGGCTTGAAATCCGTATTTCTTGAGTTTTGTTCCTTGTATCTTCTATCTTTACCTGATTGTTTTTAGCATCCCATTCCACACTTGCGCCAAAAGCTTCAGCGACCACCCTGATGGGAACCATGATCCTATTTTTAGATAATACAGGTTCAGAGTCGCTTCTTAGTTCTTTTCCGTCAATCACTAACCTGATGACGTTTTGTGAGTATGTAATAGACACAACACTCAAACAGAATACGCTCAAGCCTATCAAAACCAGCTTTTTTTTATTCACTTGGATCACTCCCATCCTTCATGATGATTTAATATTTTGATTTCTTCCAACCTCTGTTCTATTCATTGATAGGATATTATATTACTTAAAGAATTACAATCATTTGCCAGTATCTCAAAACGTATTTTTACCTCCTTCCGTAAAAGAATCTTTGGTAGTGGCGGATAGATTTTTTTTCTAAAAAACTTGCACAAAAATAAATTTTAATAATCGATTAAATTTGATATTTTTCAACAATTTCACTTATTTTTCATAATATTAGCAGGGTTTTATAAAAAAACATAGAATTCTTACTATAGCAAATTTTATTTTTTACCAAGGAGGTCTATCCATTTATGATTGGAGAAGAAAAGAAACCGCAAAATCCGTTAAAGATAATTCTTGCCATTGCAGCCCTGTTTGGCCTGATTTTCGGTGTTCTGGGCGTGCTGCTCAAGGCAGGCAATTGGTCACTGGTTATTTTCCTCATCGTAGCCAATATCGTTACAGTTCTGATTGTCAAATCATTTTTGGAGAGGAATATTAAGAAACTCGGCAATCGTTTCTCTCAAGAAATGGAGTTCATCAAGCAAGGGGATTTTTCCCGTCTTGTTGAATCAAAGAATTATCATGTTTTGAGCGGGGTCGCTTCCATCGTTAATGTTGTTTTAAGCGATATCCGTACACTGATCGACAGCTTCTTCAGCCTTTCATTTTCAATCATTCAGGCATCCAGGAAGGTTAGTTCCACAGCGCAGGAAGCCTCCAGTGCAGTAGAAGAAATCTCTAAGACCATTGATGAAATAGCAAAAGGTGCGTCCGACCAGGCACACGATGCTCAACAAGGTGTTCAGATGGTTGAAAAGTTGTCTGAACAAATCAATTTTGTTTATGAAAGCTACAATGAAGTCACCAATGAAACAACCAAGATCAACGAATTGAACAATGTCGGTTTGAATTCAGTAAGCATCCTCAGGGAAAAATCCAAGGAAAACTTCGAAACAGCGGAGAAAATCTTCTCTGTTATTGAGAAGCTTACTGATACAACAAAGAATATCGGACTCTTCGTTGAATCCATCGAGGCTATTGCAGAGCAAACCAACCTGTTAGCCCTCAATGCTGCCATCGAAGCAGCAAGAGCCGGAGAAGCTGGAAAAGGTTTCGCGGTTGTTGCCGAAGAAGTTAGAAAACTCGCCGATCAGAGCAGAAAGTCTACGGAAGAAATCAACAATCTGGTTCAAAGCATTCAGGAAGAATCCGTGCTTGCTATTGAGTCCATGAGCATTATGAAAAGAGTATCCCAGGAACAAAGTACGGCTGTAAATGAAACGGATAATGCTTTCAGCAACATTGCTGGAGCCATTACAACCATCGTTGACAAGATCAACGAAGTCAATGATTCGGTAACAAAGATGCAGAACGACAAAACCGAAGTAATCACAGCCATCGAAAACATCTCCTCCGTATCCCAGCAGACCGCAGCTGCCAGCCAGCAGGTTGCAGCTACAACCGAACATCAGTTGAAGTATATCGAAGATATGAAGGTCGCTGCCGGAGATTTGGATGCGCTTGTTCTAGAACTCGACAAGAGACTGAAGAAGTATAAGATTAAATAAATTGAACGTACATAAAAAGCAGCGATTCTATCGCTGCTTTTTCATTTGCTTTACTTTATGCGTTCAAACTTCATAGCTGCAAAGCAAGGTAGTCAATTCAACCTTTTCATATTCCTGCGCCGCTTCCTTTAGTATCTCCCCCGCCTTATATTCCGGCCAGAAGTGGGTCAGCAGCAATCTTTTTGCATTTGCGCTTTTGCCTATCACTCCACATTCTCTGGCTGTAAGATGCGGTGCATCCTGAGTACTCTTGTCTCTTGTCAGAAGTCCCGAATCCAGCATAAGCAAATCTGCGTCTTTGCCAAAAGAAATGATATTCTCGTTCCAGCCGGTATCTCCTGAAAAAACAAATCGTTTTTCTCCATTTTCAATGGAGATGGCAAGGCATTTCACCGGATGTTTCATGTCTTTAAAGGTCAGTTTCAATTTTCCTAAATTTAATACCGACTCTTGTGTTATTCCATTCAACGCAAAGGCTTCCTTGATATCCAAGCGGGAATATTCTTCTGCCGGTTCCTGCGGAGCAAAAACTTTGATGACCTTGTCTGAAAGTCCTTTCGCCCTCTTTACTTGAACTGCATACCGTAAAACCATCATATCGGAGATATGGTCGCTATGAAGATGTGTCAGTATCACTGCAGTCAGTTCTTCCAGCCGGATAAACCTCTGTAGATTGCTCAACACTCCATTTCCGCAATCGATGAGCAGCTTTATATCCCCTTCCGTCAGTAAGTATCCGGAGCAGGCACCTCCAGCAGACGGATAGGGCCCATTATTGCCTAGTATGGTAAGTTTCATTTATATGTATTCCCCTCCAAAAGCTTATTAATTAGTATGTTCAGGAAACTTATTTATTATAAAGCATGATGTACTCAAACGATGATCCATTTCCCTGTTACATTAGCAAAAAGCCCTCTGATATAATCAGAAGGCTTTCAAGTATACGTTACATTTATAAGGCGTTTTGGATCAACTCAATACATATTTACGGATATTGGCCTTCTCCAAAGCAGCTATAATCAAATACCCAACAACAGCACTGATTGAACCCTGAGGAATGTTGGTTGTTGTTAAATCCTTGATCGCTGCGGCAAGGCCGAACGTGTTGTCAAACAGGCTTAAAATATAGGCTTCTCCTATAAAGTACCCTGCAATCATGATGATGGATCCTGCAATCACTGCGGCAATCCGATAAACTTCGCTCCGCCTGTTTTCACCTTCCGAATGGGCGATCCGGCCGACGATGTATCCTTCCAACCCTTTGATTACAAAAGTGACGGGTGCAAAAATCCCATATCCCGCAGATAAATCAGCTAAAGCAGAGCCAATGGAACCGGCGGCAAACCCGCTTTTCCCTCCAAGTAAAACTGCAGCAATCATGATGGCAACATCACCAAGATTGAAATACCCTACAGGCGTTGATATAGTGGAAAACCTCGTAACAACGAATACTAATGCAATCATTAGTCCATTTAAAACAATTTTTTTGCTTGAAACCTGATTCATTATAATTCCTCCATTGCCTACTGTATCGATACAGATCCGTTCCATACCGAAATGTTAGAGATATTTTAGTGACTCAGGAGGAAATTGTCAAGAACTTTTTATCCGTTTAAAAGGGATAAATAAGCATACCCCTCATCATTGACTTCAAGCCTTGTAATGCTTCCGTTGTCCAGCTTAAATCTCCAGGAATCTTCAATCGTCATTCCCAACATGGACGCAATGATTTTTCTGATGCATCCCAAATGAGTAACAAGGAGAATGGTACCTTCTTTATTCCGTTTAACCAGCTGATCCGTAAAAGAAGTCACTCTATTATAGGCCTGGATGGAACTCTCGCCATCCGTCACGCAGTAATTGATCCAGTCTTGAACATACAGGTCGTATTCCTGTTGATATTTTGCTTTGATTTCATCAAGCGTCAAATTGTCCCAGACTCCGAAATTACGTTCTTTCAAGTTGTCTTCCAATTGAATCTCCAGTTGAAAGGCTTCGTTGATAATCTCCGCGGTATGATAAGCCCTCTTTAGCGGACTGGCGTAAATCGCATCCACTTTGATTCCGACAAGTTTCCTTTTTGCCTCATAAGCCTGCCGGATACCGTCATCATTCAACGCTACATCCGTCCACCCCAAATAGGTACGGTTTTTATTGCTATCTGTCTCGCCGTGTCTTACAAGAATTAGTTGCAGCATGTTTAACCCCTTTATCGTCCCTAAAATCTATTTTGCAGTACACATACAGCCAGTAAAAATATCGTTTGATTGATCTCGCATACTGCCCCAAGAATATCTCCCGTTGCACCTCCGATTCTCCGGCTGAATATCATTGCAGTCACCAAGGCGGACATTGCTGAGAATACTGCAATGCCCAAGCCATTCCAGCCCATGGCAGCTAAAAAAATCAAGTCGGCGATGAAGTTTCCTATCAAAACTTCTCGCCTCCCGCAAAAGTCGATAAATGATTTTCCCAAACCCTCTCCGCGTCTTGCATATTGGCTCGTTCCAGCCCCCACCAGGGAACCGATTCTTCCTGCAACAGGCATTAATAATAGGACGAACGCCAGACGATCTGGCTTTATGCTTCCTAAAACAGCAATGTTCATTGCCAGAATACCGAATATCGCCAGAACAGCATTGGTTCCGACCCTGCTGTCGCGCATGATTTCCAGCATCCTCTCCCTCGAACGGTTGGAAAACAACCCGTCAAAGGTGTCCCCCAAGCCATCCAAATGCAATCCTCCAGTCAGAAGAATATAGGAAATAATAATCAATACAATGGTTATGAATTGTGGAAGGATCCTGCTGAGTACAAAGTACTCACCGGCCAGAATCGCACCGATTACCAATCCGACCACCGGAGCATATACAAGACCTTTTCCGAAATCCTCTTCATTAACGTCAAGATTGATTTTTATGGGAATGGTTGTTAGAAACTGCAGCATTAACAAAAACCGTTTAAAAATTCTCACAGGATCACCTTGCTCTCTACTTTAACTTTGTCGGAATTCCCGAAACGCAGAAGTAAACTTCATCCGCTGCTTTTGCAAGCATTTGATTGCAACGGCCTGCAATATCACGGAAGAGTCGTGATAACGCGTTTTCCGGTACGATTCCCATACCCACTTCGTTTGTAACCAATATAAACGGTACATTGGTATTCCGGATTGCAGATAACAGCTTTTCCGTTTGATTTCTTATCTTCTCCTCGATAAATGCCGCATCTTCTCGTCTGATATTCTCCCAATTCACCTCTTCTTCAAACATGAGATTGGAAATCATCACCGTGATGCAATCCAGCATGATCGCTGACTTCCCCGCGGTTCTATTCATAAGCTGTGTATCCAGATCCTTGTACGCCTCAAGAGTCTCCCAATGCTGAGGACGTTGTTCTCTGTGCTTTTTTATACGTAGCTTCATCTCGTCATCAAATGCAATGGCCGTTGCAATGTATAAGACATCGTGCCCTAGTTTTGCAGCTGTTTCTTCTGCAAAGGAACTCTTTCCGCTTCGGGCACCGCCAGTTACTAAAATCAGTTTACCCATGCATTCCCTCCAAAACTGCTCTTAAAGTATTTACAAGTTTTTTATTACTTGCTCTGTCCTTGATAGCTACTCTAAAATATTGACGATTCAAGAATATGAAATTGCTTGCATCCCGTATCAAAATACCTTTTTGAGCCATTTTATCCTTTAAGGCTCCTGCAGTCATATCCATACTCAATATTTTTATTAAAATAAAGTTCGCATGCGGTTCAAAAGGCCTTAATTCCTTTATCCCGCTCAATTCCTCATATAGCCATTTCTTTTCTTCCCTGATCCATTCCGTGGTTCTATTCAAGTAAGCCCTTTCTTTCTGAAACAAACTGCCTAGACTACATGCCAGCAGACTGACGGACCAAGGCATTTTTCTGATCCACAATCTTCGTATCACTTCAGTATTCCCAACGCCATATCCCAGCCGGAGCCCCGGAATGGCAAAAACCTTAGTGAATGCCCGAATGACAAACAAATTCGGATAGGAGGGTACAAGATCAATCATGGAATTGGTATTCCCTTCCGCGGTTAACTCGATAAACGCCTCATCAAGGACCACAAAAACATTCCGCTCTTTAGCCGCTTCAATGATCACCTTCAGCTTTTCCCTGGAGATAAGGTTGGATGTGGGATTATTGGGATTACACAGGAATATGGCATCAATATCCTTCGTCATACTTTGGATCAATTGATCCACATTCAGGTTGAAACCCTCCGTTTCCTTCATTTCAAAACTTACAACACGCACACCACAGCTATCCGCTGCTTTTGGGTACTCTGCAAAGGTCGGTCCGGGTATCAGGACATTTTTAAAATCAAGAACGCTGAATACCAGCGAAATAATCTCGGATGCACCGTTTCCCACAATGATGTATTCTTCCGGTATCTTTAGATACTCCGAAATCCCGGTTTTCAATTCCGAGCACTCAGGATCCGGATAGTTTGCCAGATTGTCCAGATTTGAAACAATCGTACGCTTCACGCTTTCTGGTACACCCAAGGGGTTAATATTTGCGCTGAAGTCCAAGATTTGATCCGGATGAATCCCGTATTGTTTCGCTGCCTTATAGATATTTCCGCCATGGAGGTCTAGATTGTGCTGCATTTTTTCTCTTCTTTCCATTGATTCCTTTTTGGTAATCACATTATACCAATAAAAGGGGCTTTTGACCATGTTCATCCTGTATTTTAGTGAAAAGTGTCAACGAGGCCATATCATAGATACAGGCCTTGTTAAAATCAATTATGCGATCATTCAATTTTTATCTTTACGCCTAAGTAGAATTCAGGACGATCCAATCATTCTTATATTCCTATTCATATTTTATGGACTGAATGATATTCAGTTTGGAAGACTTTATTGCCGGACTGATGGAGGCTGCAACCGTAATGATGATACCTGCGGAAAACGAGATCCAAAAGGTATCCGGCGAATATAGAATATCAATGGGTTGATTGATTGCTTTTAAGACATATTCGGAAGTTTTAATCAGCAGGAATCCAGCACCGACACCAATGGACCCGCCAGCCAATCCGCCCGTTAGCGCTTCGATAAAAATCATCCGGATAATTTGCGATCTGCTCATCCCGATGGAGCGGTAAACTGCCAGTGAGCGCCTTCTTTCAATAAAGCTGATGATAAAGTTGTTGAACACCCCAAAAATGCCGATCACCAGTGTCATGATAGAAAAGCCCCGAAGTATACCAAAAAGCCTGCTATAGGACTCTCGATTCTCTCTGTTCATCTGTTCTACCAGCCATATATCCGGCTGTTTTCTCGCTAGACGCTCCTTGATGTCCTCAAAGGTTTTTTGGGGAATCTCGTCGGTCTTTACATAAATACGATAGAAATATTGAGTATCCATATCCATCTTTAAGAACTTGTTGGACATCAGAATATAATTCCCATTAAAAAGATTGGAGATATAGAAACCTGAAATTTTATAGGTTCGATTTCCTTTCTTCATCTTAAGGGTCAATTCATCCCCGATTTTTACTCCCAGTGTATCCCTCAGAACGGTAGTCACCAGGATATTCCTCCCCTCATCCAATCCTTTGAGCATTTCACGGGCATTCCCTTCAAATTCAAATTTCCAGTAATCAAGGTACTTGTTACTGTCAACCCCTTGAATCGCGGTAAGTCGATGGTCTCTCCCAACCACCTCCACCCGGTGGTCCTCATAGATGCTGTAAACACTTTTTACCCCGTCGATGGAAGCAATACTTCTTTCAAAGCTCTTGTCGGCTTCGGGGTATGCCAGCATGATTTCGTAGGATCGGACCGAAAACAGGTTGGCAATCATCTCAAGTGCACTAAAACTGAGGGTATTGATCACCAGCAGGCTGGATATGCCAATGGATAAAAGAGAAATATTATTCAGTATGCTTTTGTTGTTCCGCAGATTCTTTGCTGCTAAGCTGCCAATATTTCCAAAGACCATGATATATAGTCGTTCAAAGATTTTTACAATAAGTTCTGTCAGCAGCGGGGTCAGCATAATTACAGCAGCAACAGATAGTACAACACATAATGCATCGATATAAAGCGCTATATTTCTTGGAACGGCCAAAGGAGCCGCAATAACAAAGATAATGAAAACAAGGCCCCAAATCTGCCTGTTTCTATTAGAACTGATTTTCTTTTCGACCTTGTTCAGAACAATGTCCTTCACCGGAATCCTTGATATTCTGACAATTGGAAGCATTGAACTGATTACTGTCAACAGGATGGCAAGCAGGAATGATATTCCCAGAAGTGTAACGGAGAAACCCGGTCTTTCCTGGATATTCTTAGCCCATGAGGGTGCTGTCATCGCTGTTATGATATAAAACAGCCCGATTCCTGCTCCACACCCTAATAATCCGCCGAGGATACCGTAAACAACACTTTCCATCAAGAGAACCCAATCCGTTGTCTTTCGAGAAGCTCCCACGCTTCTGAAAGTTCCAATCACAGGCATCCTCTCGGTAGTAATAACTTTAAAAGAGGAGTAGATAATGAAGGTGCTCATACAAAAAACCAGGATGGTCATCAGCATAAATGCTGTGCTCATACCTCCCGTAGCGCTTCTGACCTCTGCCATGGTAAAGGGCTCTCTTACAGCATACCGTTTGTAGCTTTCAGAAAGTAGTTTCAGGATTTGTGGTCTCTCCTTGCTGTTTTTCAGCTTAATATAAATGTTGTTTGCTTTCCCCTGGGCATCAAAAAAGGAGGCAAGGGTTTCCTTCGGAACAATGGCATTGGTCAGTTCCCCTTCATTGAGAAAAACTCCGGATGGATAAGCAATGCCGACAACCAGGAAACGGTGTTTCTGATTGTTGATATCAAGCTCCAATGGATCGCCTGCCGTTACATTATACTTTTGTGCTGTTTTTTTGCTGAGGATGATCTTTTTTCCGCTAAAGGGTTCCAGGGCATTTTCTTTCTCTAAAGCAATCGGATTCATTGTTTTCAGATCACCGTAGTCAAAACCGAACAAGTTGAAGCGATCGGACCTGTTGTCGGGATATTTGTAAAAGCCTGTTTCCTGGATCGCACCAATGATATATTCCAGGTCTTTTAGATACTTTTCAGCCTGATTTGTGCTGAAGTAAGGAGACGGGGATTTCTCCCCTTTGACAATGATTACATCGGCATTTCCATAGTTGGATTTCATTTGCTCAATCGTCAATTTCACAAGGTAATCGGATGATGCTCTGGACGCAAAAAACAAGGCGGATGAAATCATCACTGAAAATATGATTAAGAAAGTCCTTAATTTTTTCTCTTTTAGATTTCGAACAATAAACTTGATAATAATCCCCATAAGTCCTCCCAATATACACGTTTTCCACGTTCTCAGGTTATCCGAAAAAGCTTAAGAAGAACTTATCTAATTATTAAAAGTTTATTAAACTTATAAATACCGGAATTGATAAAGAAAAAGCACCTGAGATTTCAGGTGCTTTTTTCGGCTTGCGTTTTATAAAGCCTAACCATATGATGGTAATTCATCCTTAATGTGACGGCTGCTGTCTATTTAACACTCAAACTATTTATCTTTTAACTCAGGTAAAGTAAAAAAGAAGGTGGCACCCTTACCTATAATACTCTCTGCCCAGATCCTGCCCCCATGCGCTTCAACGATTTGCCTGCAGATGGTCAGCCCGATTCCGATTCCTCCGAACTTTCTGGACCTGGATTTCTCTCCCCGATAAAACCTTTCAAACACCTTGGGAAGATCCTCTTCCGAAATACCGGGGCCGTTATCCTTTACGGAAACCAGAATGGATTCATCCATCTCTTGCACTTTAATTTCAATCTCACAAGCCGCTCCCGCGTATTTTCTTGCATTCTGAATAATGTTTTCCATGACCTGTGTAATTCTAAAGGGATCGGCCAATATAGTTCTGGATGGGAAAGGCCTTTGTACCGAAATTTTGACTTCCGTACTTTCAAGATCTGCCTCAATAGAACAGATAATGCCTTCAAACATGCTGCAGCTATCCGTTTCAACCAGGTCAATGTCCAGTATTCCTGCATCCTCCTGAGTGAATTTAAAAAGATCGTCAATCAGTCGATCCAGATTGGCAGTCTTGTTTTTAATAATGGAAAGGTATTTTTTAAACTTGTTTTCATCTTTAGGAATACCATCCTGCAGACCTTCCACATATCCTTTGATGGAGGTAATGGGCGTTCTGAGGTCATGGGAGATACTGGCGAGCAATTCTTTGCGGGCGTTGTCATAAAAGGCTTGTTGTTCCAAGGACTCCTTGAGCTTTATTCTCATGGTTTCAAAGGCATTGCAGACCTGACCGAGCTCATCTTTTCCATTATAATCAACCCTGAAGTCCAGGTTCCCCTCCATGATGTTGGCAGTAGCCATATTCAAGGTTTTTAACGGATTTAATATGGTCTTCTTAACAAACCGGTTAAAAACAAACGCCAATAATATGAGCCCTATAAAAAAGCAGATGGAGCTATAGATGGTTAACTTCTTCCCGATACCATTGCCAAAAGCCCCCATATCTTTTATGATGATTGCGCTTGCTACTTGGGTGCGGTTTACAACAATTGGATTAATATGTTTATGCATGGTGGGGTACTTCAGGCTATATTTCGGATCATAGCTGCACATCGCTGAAATATCCACTTGATTTTTCTTCAAGGATGCTTGCTTGTCCATGGAGTCAAAAATCACAAAACCTTTGGAATCGATGATTTGAAGATGACCGCTGATTTTTTTCAGTGAAGGTTCCAGGGCAGCATAAAAAGCATCATAGTCCTCGGCAAGTCCGTATTTTGCGTTTACCAGATCAAAGGTTTCCTTCAGTAGTATTCCTGACTTTGCATACTCCTTGGCATCATTATTAAATGCATACAGCAAAGACAGGGAAACGGATGAACTTGCAACAGGGATCAGAATAATCAATATAAATAATACGGCGAGTTTGGTTCGAATGCTAAACCTCATTCGGACACCCCCTCAAACTTGTAGCCGATTCCCCACACGGTTTTGATATATTGAGGATTGGATGGATCCTGCTCAATCTTTTCCCTAAGTTTTCGGATGTGAACCGTTACCGTATTGATATCTCCATATTCCTCATATCCCCAAACACGGTCAAAAATTTGCTCCCGGGTAAATACCTGCATCGGATGCATCGCTAAAAGCTTGAGAACCTCAAACTCTTTCCCTGATAGTGAAATCATCCTCTCAGAAACAATCACAGAATAGGACTTGAAGTCAATTATCAGTCCCTTAAACCTCAGCCGCTCCATTTTGTTCTGCATCGTATTCATTTGCAGGAAACGTCTTAATTGAGCCCTGACTCTTGCAACGATTTCAGCTGGACTAAAAGGCTTTGTAACATAGTCATCTGCACCCAACCCCAGCCCCAGAATCTTGTCTATATCACTTTTCTTTGCACTCAGCATCAGAATCGGAATTGCAGATTCTGCCCGGACCAATCTGCATACTTCCATTCCATCGATTTTGGGTAGCATCACATCAAGAATCATCAGATGCGGTTGATAATTCCGGAATATCTCCAGAGCTTCTTTCCCGTCAAACGCCAGTTTAACCTCATAGCCTTCCTCTTCCAGGTAATCTTGAATCAACTCTGAAATTTCTACTTCGTCATCCACCACAAGAATTTTTTCTTTTGACACTGTCCCGCCCCCAATATGAAGTCTCAATGAATAGCAACCTTGCTTCACTTTCTTAAGATGATATTACCATAAAAACTACAAATTGGGTAATCCTCCAACGAAAAAAGCAGCAGGTATTCACCCACTGCTTTTGAAGCTTATCGTCTCCTGATCATTTTTCAATTTTGATCTTTACATCCACGTTGAACTCAGGCATGATAAAGTCGTTTTTATCCTCCATGGCGATTTCCACCATGATATTGGTTTCGCCGTTCTTCTGAACTGCTTTATCCGAGATTCTGGCAACCTTGCCCTTAAAGTTTTTGGATTTATCCGCTGTTGGAATGATGGTGACCTCGGCTCCCGGCTTAACATCCTTGATAAATTCTTCCGCAACATCCGCTTCGATGATCAGGGTATCCAAGTCCATAATGCTTAACACTTTTTTGTCATGGGCAACATTATCCCCCTGTTTGTAACCAATCTCATAAACCACACCGTTGTTTACATCGGATACGATGTTATTATCCTTCAAATAGCTTTCAGAAAGCTTTTCCTTCATCAACGCGATATCGGATTCAAGCTGGCTTGCCTTGTTGAGTTTCTGGTCCACTTCAATGGATTTATTGTTTCTGAGGGTACCGATCCCGAATTTTGCATCCTCTACAGCTTTCTTCTTTGCATCATAGGATTTCTTGAATTCATCCAGATCATACTGAGAGATGGATCCTGCTTTAAACAAAGCTTCCTTGTCTCCAAGTTCTTTTGCAGCCTTGCTGAACAAGTCTTCCGCGTTTCTCAGATCACTTTGAAGCTTGGCAATATCCGGACCGCTGCCGTTTTTATTGGCCAGCACAATATTGATTTCGCTCTGAAGGGCTTTTAATTCCAGTTCCTTGTTCTTCAGCTGGGACTTGTATTCATTAATATCCAGCGTAATCAGATTGTCCCCGTTCTTTACTTTCTGTCCTTCTCTTACATGTACCTTGTCTACAATAGCTGGGAAACTGATGTTAATGTTCTTGATATCCTTCGCTCTGGCTACCCCAAAAGCCTCTACTGTCTGCTTTGTTTCTGCCACCGGGGCGCTTGCCGGCTTTGGAGCCTCTTCTTTCTTTCCACCGCATGCGGTTGCTGTAATTGCTAATGCTGCGATCATCGCAGCGGCCAATACCTTCTTCATTATTCACAAATCCTCCCGTCTCTTACGTTGATTGTCCTTGTACCGTATTCAGCCGCCTCCTTGGAGTGGGTTACCTGTACAATGGTTTTTCCTTTTTTTATGTTAATTCTTTGAAGCAGTTTCATGACATCCGTTCCGGTTTTACTATCCAGGTTACCAATCGGTTCATCCGCCAGAATGATATCCGGTTCATTGATCAGAGCTCTTGCAATAGCTACCCTCTGCTGCTGTCCTCCGGACAATTCTCTCGGAGTATGGTGTCTGCGCTCTGTTAAGCCTACCTCTTCCAGGATTTCCTCAAGTTTGTCCTTGTAATCCTTCATTTTTCTGCCGTCCAACAGAATTGGAAGCATGATGTTTTCTTCAACGTTCAGGTTCGGAATCAGGTTGTAGAACTGGAACACGAACCCGATATCCCTGCGTCTCATTACGCTTTCTTCCTTATCTTTCATTACTGAAAGCTCTTTTCCCTTGATTTTGATGCTTCCGGTAGTTGGCTTGTCGAGTCCCCCAATCAAGTAAAGCAGCGTACTTTTTCCTGATCCGGAGGGTCCCATGATGGATGCGAACTCTCCGCTGTTAATTGTGAGATCTATATCCTTAAGCACCTCAACATCTACAGTTCCAAGTTTAAAAGTCTTACAAAGGTTTGTTGCCTCTATCATTGCTGTCATTTTATTCACTCCTATTCGTATTTAATAGATTCAATGATATTTAATTTAGATGACTTCATCGCCGGACTGATGGATGCCGTCACCATAATAATCACACCAATGGTTGCTGAGATCGTCAGCATGGTTATCGAATAATTCATTGGGATGGTTGCGATCACCTGGGTCAGCATGTGTTTCATAATATTAATCATGATCAACCCCGCTGCAACACCTACAATTCCACCAATCAAGCCCCCTGTCATAGATTCGATAAAGATCATCTTCACGATCTGTTTTTTATTCATTCCTACAGATCTGAAAACAGCCAGAGAACGCTTTCTTTCGATGAAACTGATGATCAGATTGTTCAATACTCCGAATACACCAATGAGTATCGTAATGACTGAAAATGCATTCATTACGTTGAAAATCTGTGAATTTGACTCTACGACCATGTCCTTGATTTCTTTCATGGTCTGCCCGTTCGCCAGATTTCTGGCAAACTTGTCTTTCAGAAAAAGCAGCAGTTCCTCAGGATTCTTATCCGATTTGATTGCGAAGTAGGAATAATATTTAGACTGCATATCCTGTTTTAAGTACTTCTCAGCAATTGCTGCATAATTTCCGCCCATCATCATGGAATCCCAGATTGCGATGATTTTATAGGTTCTATCTCCAGCAGGCATTTTCAGGGTAATACTGTCTCCTTCTTTAACACCTAGCTTGTTTCTGACAACCCCTGTGATGATGATACTCCGTTCGTTCTCAAGCTGTTCAAGTTTTTTCAGAGTAGCTTCCTTGCTTCCATCCAGGGTGATGTCGATATAGTCCATGTAAAAGTCTTTGTTGGCACTTTCAAGAGAATCAATCTTTTTATCGGTTCCCTTGACTTCAATGCCATTGGCCGAATAAAATCCTTTGGCGCCCTTGATACCGTCTACTGCTTTCAGTATGGGTTCATAGCTTTTATCCATCTCGGGAACCCAGAAAAACATTTGATATTTCATACAGGTATCGAAATAATTGATAATCTCCGTCACAGAACTTCTAGTTACGGTATTGATCATCAATAGGCTGGATATTCCTATGGCCAGCAGTGACACATTGTTTAAAAGATTTTTATTGTTTCGCAAGTTCTTTACCGCCAGGACACCTTCATTGCCAAAGATATAAATATAAAGTCTTTCAAATACCGCAACGAAACCTCGAACCAAATACGGCAACAGAAGAATGACAGCTGCGATGGATAAGAGTGTGCATACTGTATCCATTAAAATTCCGGGATCGCCTTTCGCCACAGGAGGAACAAAGAATGCAGCCAGCAGGAAAATGATTCCCAGAATCGGTTTCCATATCTTGCTTCCTTTCTGGTTCTTTTCAATTTTATTCAAAACAATTTCTTTCACGGGAATTCTCGATACCTTCAAGATCGGAATCAAGGAACTCAGCAGTGAAAGAATTACTGCCATTAAAAATGAAGTAATCAACTGGGCTGAAGTAAATTGAACCGAAGTCTTATATCCCGGATCCCAGGTAGGCGTCGTAGCCTTAGCTATCAGATAGAGTATTCCTATACCCAGGCCTGACCCCAGAAGACCTCCAATCACACCATATGCAACACTTTCGCCCAAAAGTACAAAGTCCGTAACCTTTCTTGTTGCCCCAATACTTCGAAAGGTTCCGATCACGGGAAGTCTTTCGGTGGTGATGACCTTAAAGGAGGTATAAATGATAAATACACTCATAAAAAGTACCAGTACCAGCGCCATGGACAATGCAACCGTGACACCGCCCGTCTGCTCCTGAAGATCACTTTGGGAGATGGTCTCCCGCACATGCTGTTTCTTCATGGATGCTGTGAGGCCTTTGATAATCCACTGCTTTTCAACAGAATTCAAGGTTTTGATATAAATCGTGGATACATTCCCTTTCTGATCGTAGATGCTGCTTAATATCTCCATCGGTACGATCGCAAAATGGGATCGTCCGTCATCTGTGAAAGGCCCGGTCATTTGAGCGATACCGCTGATCAGGAATTTGTACTTGGTCCCTTCAATCATCAACTCAAGTGTTTTACCAATTTCCAGGCCATACTTGTCGGCAGTTTTCTTGCTGATGACAATCTTTTTGCCCTGGAAAGGATCCACTTCAAATTCACTGGCCAGCGTCACTTTACTGATGATTTGCTGGTCCTTCCAATCGATGCCTCGCAAATTAATACTGACATTCTCATCTTTTGCGCCGCTTCTCTTGTATTTATAAATTCCCGTACCGCTGAACAAACCAACGGAATACTGCAGATGACTTTTATATTCCTGTGGAAGCGTCGGGTTAAAATACCTGGAGGGTGCTGTATCTTTTGCCTCGATAATTATTTCAGATTCACCGTAGAATTTCTTGATCTGATCGGTGTACATCTTCACCATGGAATCCGTTGTGGCCGAGGAAGCAAAGAACAATGCAGCTGAAATTGTAATGGAAAATAGTATGAGGGCCGTTCTTAATTTTTTCTCCTTAATATTCTTTAATAAAAACTTAATAATAATGTTCAAAGCCACACCTCAATGTAAAATTTTTCATCTCTTTATGAAAATATACGGGTGTCTTTGGAACATTGTCTGAATATTATTAAAAATTTAACAAAACCATCCCATTCTTTCATCCATGAATATTCATTTTTTAACAAATCCTCCTATCTCTATAGACGGATAAGTTTGAAAAAATCCTTCAAAAATATTCGGTTTTTTATTCATATTTGATTGCATCAATCAAATTCAGTCTTGAGGATTTTAATGCCGGGCTGATGGATGCAATCACTGTGACAAGGATCCCGGAAAGAATAAACTCAGCAAACATCAGCGGTGAATAACTCATTTCCAGATCCGGCAGGTTGATTGCCAGCAAAACGTAGGGTATCAGCCTGGCTGAAAGCACTCCTATCATCATACCGATGATCCCTCCGATCATTCCTATGGTAAGCGCTTCAATGAAAATCATACAGACGGTTTGGTTTTTTCCAAGTCCTACGGAACGCATCATCGCAATAGAACGTTTCCTCTCAATAAAACTGATCGCAAAATTATTCAAAACTCCAAACACACCAATCAGCATGGCCATCAAGGAAAAGCCTTTCATCAGCGAGAGTACAGGACCGAATTCCTTGTTGTCCTCGTCCTCAAAATCCTGCTTTGTATGTCCATAAAAATTTCTTGTTTGGAATCGCTTTTTCAGTACCTTTAAAATGTCCTCCGGTTTTTTGCTTGTCTTCACCAGGATACTGTTGAAATACTTCTGCTCGAAATCCATCTTGACATATTTCTCAGCCATCAGGGCTAACCGCCCATCCTGCCAGGTTGAATTCAAAAAACCGATGATTTTGTATTCCCGCTTTCCCTGTTCCGTCTGCAGCTTGATAAAGTCCCCTTTTTTGACTCTCAATATCTTTTCCAAGGTACTCGGGAGAATGATATTTCTTCCGTTCTCCAGCTCTTCAAAGAGTTCCTGTTCATCCCCCCGGCAGTGCATCTGAAAATACCGGGGAAACATATTTCTATCCACCCCCATGATTTCCGCAATCTGCTTCTTGCTGCCAACAATCTCTACATGTTCTGCCGAAAGCAGTCCATAGACTTCCTGGATTCCCTCCATCGCAGCGATTTGCCCCATATCGCCTCGATCCGCTTTGTAAATGTTGGTAATCATGATTTCAAAATTCATATCCTTATAGGTTCCGGAAATCTTCTCAAAAGCCGTAAAACTTACTGTAAATATCATCAGCAATGCTCCAATCCCCATTGCAAGCAAAACAATATTGGTAAGAATACTTTTGTTTTCGCGCAGGTTTTTCGCTGCCAACATTCCAATGTTGCCGAAAATGAACACATACAAATTTTCAAACACCTTTACCATTCCTAGTGTTAACCAGGGGATAAAGGTAACCATGGAAACAGATACGAAAACAATACACAACAAATCTACAGGAAGAGCAAGTTCATTCGAAACTGCCTGAGGTGCAATGAAATAGAAGATCAGCAGGATTATTCCAATCACCGGCTTCCAAAGTCTATTCTTTTTAACCTTTTCAATTTTGTTAAGGACGATATCCTTAACAGGGATTTTGGATGCTCTGAGGATTGGTACTGCAGAGCTAATCAGCGATAAAACAATGGCCAGCAGAAAAGCAGTAATAATATACCCCGGATGAATTGCAACAGCGAATTCTGTTCCGGTGCCCTTGCTTTTGTCGTTCGTAAGCATACCGACAATCAAAAAAACCATGGCTGACCCTAAGATACATCCGGTGATCCCTCCAAGAAAGCCATAGGCCAGACTTTCTGCAAACATGACGAAATCCGTAGTCCACCGGGCTGCGCCAATACTTCGGAAGGTACCGATCATCGGCAGCCGTTCAGCCATGATCACCTTAAAGGATACATAGATGATGAACACACTGATCAGCAAAACCAGAACCAAAGCCAGAATCAGAGGCACTGTAGCTCCTTGAACCGCGTCCTTGATATCCTGTTCACTGATCGCTTCTTCAACAACATACCCTGAATAAACTTTTGACAGTTCTTCTATCCAATACTGCTTTTTCTCAAGATTTTTTGGTTTGATTAGCAAATGGGTTATTTTCCCTCTTAATCCGTAAATCCCTTGCAAGGTCCGAATGGGTACAGTGATTCTGTTGGAGATACCATCCTCCAAATATATCCCTTCTTTTTGTGCAATCCCGGCTACAGAAAAGCTGTGTTTTGACCCCTCAATAAACAAATCGATTTTTTGCCCTACCTTGACCTTATATTTCTCTGCAAGGAATTTGCCCATAATCAGCTTGTTTCCTTCAAAAGGATACAGATTATTTTGCTCGGCAATTTTGATCCTGCCGGTACGCTTCAGCGTATCCGGATCAATTCCATCCAGGCCAGCCAGTTCAAAGCCGATCGTCTCAATATCCTTTCCATTTCGGAATTTAAAGTTTCCACGGGTAAGGAAGGCTTCTGATATAAACTCCATTTGATCTTTAAACGTATACGCTCCTTCAGACATAAAAAAGTCGGAAGGCGATTCATCATTCGCATATACTATGATTTCCGCCATCCCTACATATGCTTTTGCCCGTTCTTTAGCAAGCCTTCCTAAATTATCGGATGCTGCCATGGCAGCAAGGAAAAGCATCGTGGAAACTGTGATTGAAAAAATGATAAGGAAGGTTCGAAGCTTCTTTTCTTTTATATTTTTTATAACGAATTTTAATATGATGGACATGGTACCCCTCATTACTTCAAAATGATTACCAGGTGATGGTAACATCATGAAGTATAGCAGGGAAGCCGCCTGTTCACAATAGTAAAACCATACTAATTTGCTGTTTCAGGCGCTTTCTAGTAGTTTAGTACTAGTCACTTTTAAAAGCTTCAATAAGAAAAATTCTAAATACTATTCGACGAGTTTTCTATTATGGATGAACTTCTGATCGGGTTGACGATTTGTATCAATTCAATTCGGTTCTTGACTCCGATTTTTTTATACATATTATAGACATGATTTCTCACCGTATGGGGGGATATAAAAAGCTTCTCCCCTATTTCCTTATTATTGCAGCCCTCAATCACCAGGAGCGCTATTTGGTATTCTCTATCCGTCAAGCCGAAGCTTTTTGACAATTCTGAAAAATCGGGTTGAACAGGATCCGCCGTATCATCAACTGCCTTTGTCATTTGGTATATATAGTGTTTTCGAGCATAAAGCAGCATAATGGCATTCATGAAAAAGTATATAATTGGTGAAAAGGCAGTTGGAAACTCAATATCCACCTTATATTCAATAATATTCAACAGGACAGCAACCGGAAGACAAACAAACAGTACAAGCAAGCAGCCGATAACTGCTTTTCTTGCCTTTACAGGTATTCTTTTGCGGTTGGAAGCAAGTATGAAAATGATATGCATTCCACCCACTGCTGAAAAAGTACTTGCATAAGTAGTAATGGTATGACCAAACAAACCAAAACCGATCCATCTAAATTTATATAGCAGTAATACCGTAGTTAGGAAAATCGCCAAAATACTGAATGTGATCATTAAATAATTTCTTCTTTTTGTTTTTGAAAGTTCATTTCCAATCAATCCATAAGCAAGGAGCATCAGGTAGTACACAGCCCCTGCACTCGCAACCAAAAATCCACTTATACACAGTATCACTACGGGTATAAAGAAAGTCTGTATCACTTCACTATAAAAACTCGTGATGTCTATGAAAAGATAAAAAGTAAAAAACAATTCCCCATAGATTAAATATTTCACATTGGAGGACTTTGTTTTTAAATAGTAAATCCCAGCAACCGTCATCAACCCGATCCCGGTCATTAAAGAAATCACATAAAAAAGCAAGGCAACATGCTTCATGATTTTTTAACCCCTTACATAGAATAAAACTCTTGCTGCCGCGAGAAAAAACATACTTCCAAAAGCAGCTGCAAGAAACGATGCAACATACATAATTTTAATCGTATCCTCAATATCCTTCGGTTCAAGATTTTTGAGCGGGTCACCGATCGTCGGCTTCTCGACGACCTGTCCAAAATACACATTGGCTCCGCCCAACCTCACTCCCAGTGCTCCCGCCACAGCCGCCTCGGGATAGGCACAATTAGGGCTCTTATGATTCCTCCGATCCCGTCTCATGGTCCTAAAGCTTTGCAGAAAGCTTTTACCCGACAGCTTTGCCGCCAAAGGGATAATGATCCCGGATAACCTGGCCGGCAGATAATTGGCAGCGTCATCGGTCTTTGCCGATGCCCTTCCGAAATAGAGATACCTTTCATTCATGTAACCAACCATGGAATCCAACGTGCTGATTGCCTTAAAAGCGTATGCAAAAGGTGCGCCGATACCGAAGATTGAGCCTATAAAAACAAAGAATAATGGAGAAATAATCCCGTCTACAGTATTTTCAGCAACAGTTTCTACAGTTCCCCGAACGACTTCTTCCTCACTCAGATTCTCAGTCTGCCTGCCCACCAGCATCGCAAGCTTTTTTCTTGCTTCCGCCAGTCCATCTTTTTTAAGCGCATACAGAACTTTTTTTGCTTCTACTGCAAGGCATTTCGATGCGATAGCTGAATAGATAAAATAGATATTGAGGGCATGAAATGCAATCGGATGCAGCAAACGGGCAAGGTATAAAATGAGATATACTAAACCGAAGCTGGCAAAAACAACAATTACCATAAGCAATATTCCGGCGATGAATTCCTGTCTTGCCTTATTTTCTGATTTGGAACCCTGGATAAACTTGCGTAAAACCTTCTCGGTCTTTTGAATCATTGAGCCAATAAAGCTGACTGGATGAGGAAGCCAGTATGGATCTCCAAGGAGCAAATCCAGAATATATGCTATTAATATATCGAAGAACAAAATACTCAAATTCAAAATGAAGTTCCTCCGAGTTTTCCTTATATGTTAGAGATAGACACAGGTATATTTTTGGTTGATGGCTTTTATCTATTTAAGGTCAATATCTTTTTTCACGCTGAAATTCCAGTATCTCATAGATTTTCTGCATATCCAGATGACTTCTGAGCATCTCCGCCAATTGGTCATACTGAGCTTCTTTGAATTCCTTAAAACTCTGATAACTTTCTGTCTTCTCTTCAAGGCCCTTTTTTCTTCTCAGATTATTCATGAGGCCGGCTGTAAATTCCATATTGTCAAAAATACCATGAATATAGCTTCCGAAAACATCAGCCTTTTTGTTTCGAACGCCATCAATGCTTTGGCGTTTATTCCCGAGAACACTTTGAATCACAAGATATGGAATACAGCCTTCTCCAAATTCGGTTTCTCCCATATGGATTTCATAGCCGTTTAAAATCGTATTCTTCAGTCCCTGCATCAATCCGGAGTCATCGCAGATTTTTGCCGCCACCTGTGTTGTTACCTTGTGGGGCCTGAAAACTGTTTTTGTGTTTAAAAGACCTATACCTTGTATACTCCCCAAGCTGGATTCGGTATGATGCGGATCGCAGATTTCATTCCCAAGCATCTGATATCCTCCGCAAACACCGAATATCATCGTACCTTCGCGATGCAGTTTCATGATTTCGGCTTCGATTCCGGTTTTTCTTACAAAGAGCAGGTCTTCAATCGTATTCTTGGATCCCGGTAAAATGATCAGGTCAGGCTGTCCGACAGCCTTGGCATCGGAAACGTATCGCACCTGAACATCCTGTATGTTTTCAAGGGCATTGAAATCAGTAAAATTTGAAATATGGGGAAGCTTTACCACCGCTACATCAATTTTACCTTCTTCCTTTGTTCCCTTGCTGGAAAATCGTTCAGCAAGACTGTCTTCATCTTCTATATTCAGCTTCGTGTAAGGCAAAACACCTAAAACAGGCACCTTTATGATATCTTCCAGCATTTTCAGACCTGGTTTTAATATTTCTGTATCCCCGCGGAATTTATTGATCACAACACCTTTAACTCTTGCTTTCTCCGCTTCTGTTAACAGCAGCATGGTTCCCGCAAGAGATGCAAAAACCCCGCCCTTATCGATATCGCCAACCAAAATTACTGGCGCATCGGCGAGTTCCGCCATGCCCATATTCACTATGTCATTCTCCCTAAGATTGATTTCTGCTGGGCTTCCTGCCCCCTCAATCACAATAATTTCATTCTTATTTGCAAGACCTTCATAGACCTCCTTGACCATCTCCGCGAGCTGGGGTTTGAAGTTGTGATATTCCACCGCCGACATGTTTTTATAAACCTCGCCCTTGATAATTACCTGGGCTTTTTTATCCGTCGTTGGTTTTAGGAGAACAGGGTTCATTTCGACGGACGGCTCGATTCCAGCTGCTTCCGCCTGCACTACCTGGGCTCGTCCCATTTCTTTTCCTTCTGTGGTGATAAAGGAATTCAATGCCATGTTCTGGGACTTAAAGGGGGCAACTCTGTATCCGTCCTGTTTGAATATCCTGCACAATCCAGCAGTGATCAGGCTTTTCCCGACGGAAGACGCGGTTCCCTGAACCATGATGCATTTTGCTTTTTTATCTATGTTAGTGTTTTGCTTTCGCTCTTTCATTTCTACAACTCCAATCAGTATCATTTACCCACCTTATGCTGTATGCACTGGTTCACAAACCGTTCAGCAAACCCGGTATTACTCCAGAAGTGCAAATGAGGATACCCTGCCAGCAGATTTCCTACTTTAAACCCGCACTGCCAGGTCACATCCTCCTTGCCTCTTTTCTTTTTGATCACCTTGTAAGTACTCATTGTATTCCAGTCTACGACGGTATTGGAATAGTGGAATTCATGAGCACGAATCCGATAGCCCTTCTTTGCCAGTATATTGTCACTGGTCACTTCAACCTCTACATAGCCAAATCTTTGTAGTGAAGCCGTCATCTCACTTTTTCCGGGAACTACTCCAACCATCTCGTAGGATTCACCTTCTCCGGTCTTAATACTTTGAGACAGATACATCAAACCGCCGCATTCTGCATAAGCCGGTAACCCATTCTCAATTTGTCCTCTGATCTGATTTTTTATATCAACATTATTCTGGAGTTCCCTTGCCCAAACCTCCGGATATCCGCCGCCGATATAAAGGCCATCTGTTCCTCCAGGCAGCTTTTCATCCTCCAGAGGGCTGAAGTTTACCAGTTCAGCCCCCAGCAGTTCCAATAATTCCAGATTGTCTTTATAATAAAAGCTAAAGGCCTTGTCTCTTGCAACTGCAATTTTCGGGCTTACATTTCTGCGAGCAACATTAAAGCCAATAAAGTCATCCTGCAGCATCTCCGCTTCCCTGGCGATTTTAACGAGCAACTCCAGATCGATGGTCTTCTCCACCTGATCCGCAAGAAGACTGATTTTTTCACGAAGGTTTGCCACTTCACTGCTTTGCAGAAGGCCCAGGTGTCTGCTGGAAATCGTAATATCCGGCATCTTCGGCAGGTATCCCAAAACCCTAAGCCCGGTTTTTTCCTCAATAATTTCTTTCAGCAATCCATAGTGTGCTTCCGATTTTATATTATTAATGATGATTCCTTTCAAACGAACTTCCCGGTCAAAATCCCGGAACCCATTTACAAGAGCCGCTGCGCTTAGTGAGAGCCCTTCTCCGTTTACCAAAAGGACGACAGGAGATTGAATCAGTTTTGAGACGTGCGCGGTGCTTCCATCCTGAGAATAGCCCCTATACCCGTCGAAAATTCCCATCACCCCTTCAATCACCGCAATATCCTTACCGATCGCATTTTTCTTGAACAGATAGGGAATGATTTCCTCTCTCAGCATCCAGCTGTCCAGGTTCCTGGAATCACATCCTGTCACAAAGGTGTGGAACATCGGATCAATATAATCAGGTCCTACCTTGAAAGGCTGCACCTTATATCCTCTTTTAATCAATGCGGCAAGAACCCCTGTAGTTACCGTCGTCTTCCCGCATCCGCTGTTTGTGCCCGCAATGACGATACGCGGTATGCTCATTCTGCAACACCTGCTTTTTCCTAAGTCGTAAATAAATTTTATTATACCATAATTTCTTTCATTTTTTATCCTGTTTTTTACAAAACAAGCGCCCGTGAATTTTCACGGGCGCTTGTTTTGTTTGCCGAGCTTCAGTGCGATTAAAAAGATCAACCCTGCTGCAACGATGATAACGATGATGTTAAAGATCCTTCCTGAATCCATAGATCGTTTTTCAGGTTCCCCGCTTTTAGTTTTGACCTGCCGGGTTGATGTGCCCAAGCTGCAGGTATCCTGCTGTTCTTTTTCGATATGTTCCTTGTACTTCTCCAGGTCGTACACCGGCCTTTTCGTTTCGGTATTTCCGTAATACAGCCTGAAGGGTTTGGAACCGGTATCCTCAAACACAATCTTATCAACATAGTACTGGACTTGAATCCCTTTGATTTTCAACGGTTTGTCATCCATATTAACAATCTTGACCCGGATGGACTCTGAGGATAGTGGATAGCTTCCCGTTTCGATACTGGTATCGGAGATGTCCAAATCCTTGAAATGGAGATTGTAAAGCTCTCCCGAAATTCCGGCAGGCATAAATTCATCCCCTTGGCCGGTATATACCGAGTAGCTTCTGTTAAAAATCCCCTCAATATCCAAGTTGACTTTTTTTATCTTAAGCTTGTTGCTGTTTTTTATAGTCAGTTCTGTATGCTGCGCTTCATTTTTCATTTCATATTCGATAGGCACAGCCTTTTCATAGCTGTTTTCTCTTTTTTCAAAGTAGTTGTAGACCACCTGCAAACCATTGATATCGATCTTTTCCAGATTGTTCGGAACCTTCACACGGTAGAAGCTGAATTTTTGTATTTCTTTAAAATCTACCTCTGTTTTTGAAATATTATCCACCTTATATAGACTGTCTTTCATAATGTACTGCCAGTTCACACCATCAAAGCTCCCATAAAGATCAATGGTTTTTAAAAATTTCTGCTCCGAGACGAAGAAAGCAAGCCTGCTCCCCAGGATATCCGAGTTTTCTCTCGCTGGCTGTACTTTAAAATCCACATAGGCATCATTGTCCTTGACAAATGAGCCTATTCGTGTGGCTGTATAGGTTTCCTTTTCTCTCACAGGATACGAATAGCTGTTTTCGAGGTAGTAGGGAACAAAATTCCCTTCACTGTCAGCGATCCTCAGATCTTCAAGGTTCGGCTGAGCATCCCGGTAGACATCCTCATCCAGGTATACCGCCTTATACTTGTTAGCTCCCTCCACCCGGACCTCTTTGAAGTATTTCCACGGCTGCAAGTTGGCTTCTGCAGCCAAAGCAGGATAAAATCCGTAGATAACAGACCATAATAATGCTAATGTCAGAATTGTTCTTTTCAATTGCTTTCACCAACTCCAGTTGAATTTGACGAAGCTTCCATCACCTTTTTAAACCTTTGATAAACAAAGGATATTCCGATCAGTACCAGACCGAAGGCAAAATAGGAGGCTATTTTTCCCTCTGTTTTGAGGAAGGCCAGATCGTAAATAAACAGTTTGGCTGTGGAGAGGATAGATAATCCCAATCCCAGCCTTCGGGTCATGGCATACTTCTTTTTAAATCCATAGATGATAAATATCAAAGCAAATACAAGGTACAGCAAGCTGAACAGCAGGTTCATCTCTCCAAGATTGAACTGGACGATCAACAAGGCTGTGATATTTCCCAAAAGATAGATGCCCATAAACAACGGGTAGATCTCCAGATTCCGGTTGGATCTGCGTATCATTGCAATCAGCAAATCCCTGATATTGAAAAATACAAGAATATTATACAACACCAAAACGATGACAGAGAATATTTCTATGGCTTTCTCCCCGATTATAAATACTGGTTCGGACAAGTTCAGGAAAATGCAGATCAGATCTCCCAAGAGATAAAGGAAAATCGTTAGTCCTTTGATAGCCTTATCCTGAAGCAGCTTGACTTTGGAGATGGCAAAAGCGGTCATCATGGTCATTAATGCAAAAAGCAGGGTTTTATAAAAGCTGTCGTAATCATCAAGAACAATCCATCGGTTATACAGCCGGTTGCTCATATAAGTCACATAAATCCATAGGTTAAATACTGCAAAGAACTTGTAAACGGCAATCAGTTCTGCCTTGGAACCGTATTTTTTCAATGCATCCTTGCTCATGTCGATCAGGTAGATAAACAAGGTGAATAATAATCCCAGCATCACTGCCGTATACTTGAAATCAAAATATTGAACCTTCAGGATGCCTGGCAGAATGGTATTTGCATAATCAAGTATAAAGAAGGTTGCAACACAAAGCAGAAATACCGCCCATCCGGCCCTCTCCATATACTTAAACCGTCCTTTGAGGCCATAGGTGATCATAAATACGCCTTCTGCGAGCCATCCAAGGGTCAGCCACTGCACACCAAACTGGAACGGGATGATTAATACTGCAAAGGTCAGCGAGATCAGGTAAAACAATACCTGTGTCTGTTTTTCACCTTCCATGGTTTTTTCAAGAAATTGCCCCAATCCAAAGTATATCAGACAGAAGACAATGGCCAGCAATCCCCTGACGGAACTGAGCTTTGCTTGTTCAAACAGCATGTAAACCGTGATACAGCTAATGAAGGTATTCAGCCCCAGAAGGATCATATCCATCGGATGCAGACGCAGCTTGTTTCTTAGTGGGTATGCCAGGGTGATCACCAAATACATGGAAAACGTAACAATACAGTATGTGATACCGACCCAAACACTGGATACCTTGAATACCAGATAAATTAACGTCGGCACATTAAACAGAAAGCTGATGTAATTCACAATGGTCCATCTTTTATTAAAAGAAATGAGCAACGTCAGAAGATTCAGAAGGAAGAAATAGCCCATGGACACATAGAACCCGAAATCATCCATTTTGAAGTTTACAAGGTATGCAAAGAAAGGAATGTATCCTCCAATCAGTGCAAAAGAACAAATGGTTTTCGAACTGTACCATACAGACAATGCCAGCGCTGCTGCCGTAATTAAGACCGATAGCAAAAGTCCTGCTTCCAGGCCGATGATCTTGAGCACAAAATAGCTGCTGAAGGTTGCCAGATATAAGATCGCAATGCCTCCGCCCGTGAGCCCTTGAGCTACAACACTCTTTGCCTTTCGGCTGAACCACTCCCCTCCACCGAGGAATATCAATCCGATGACAAAAGCAAAAATGCCTTTCATATAATTGTTAAAATAATTGGAATACGTATATTTCATTGCCGTAGCAACACCGATGAGAATCAGGAATATCCCGATTTTATTAACCCAGCTTAAACCGATTTTGATCTCGATATCATTTTGCCGTATCCTTTTTTGGATGAGCTCTTCATCGATAGCTTCATTTCCGATCTGATTTATTTCAGTTTCGATATCCTTAAGTGCATTGTCCTTCAATGAATCCAATTGCGCTTTTCTTTGCTGAATCTTTTCCTTCAAGCTGCTGTAGAGCTTCTCAATCTCTTTATTCAAGTCTTCTTTTTCATTTCCCAATTCTTTCGCCGCGATGTTTTTCAGTTCCTGGCACCGCGCCATTGTACTTTGTTCAAGTGCCAGCAGTCTGTTGTTGTATTGTCTGGAGAGGTCGTGAAAGTAAGTCTCCAGCTTTTGCCGGGAGATCTTAAGAATATTCAGCTTTTCATCCAGGATCTGTTCCTTCAGGGCGATTCTAAGTCCCTGGTTTTCTTTTTCAATACTTTGAACTTTCACCTTGAATTCCTCAACAAGCTTTTTATACTCCTGAAGCTCCCTATTCAACTGAATGTTTTGATTCACCAGGTCATTGGACTCGAATTCCTTTACTACGCTTTCAAACTCATGCAGAAAATCTTTTTGGGCACCCAGAAGATTCTTCAGCTGATCCTTGATTTGCATGGCCTCGCCCCCTGATTTAAAGATATTTGTTTTAGACAGAAATATGAAAAATAAATCTGGAACTTTTGAAATACTAAATAGGAATCTTATTGCTTTAATACGTAATTGTATTATTTTGTCAAATAATATCATGTATCCTATTTTTTGTCAACGAAAGGCTCTTATGCCTCCAGTTGCAACACTTTACGCTTGAACAAATCTGCTGTGGCTGAAGAAGGCAACCACCAAATAAAAAGCACCAGCTTGATTAAAAATCTTTATAAATTTCCTAAAAAAATAAAAGCAGAAGAGCAGATACATTATTGATCACAATGTATCTGTCCTTCTGCCCATCTTTCCTAATTCTGATTTTTAATTTCTTTGATATACCCTTTCACAAACTTTTCTACCGTACTGTAATCAGCATCACGAATTCCTTGCAGGCTATAGACTTTATCCTCGTATTCCCATACGAAAGCAGTTTTAGTTTCAACACGTATGGGTCTATCAGCATAGGTTAGAATTTTGTTTTCATAAACTGGATATGGATACTCATATTGGGTACACTCGATATCTTCAATATTGAGTTTGTTTATTTCTTTCCAGCTTGACTCCTTATCTGATCCAGTTTTATTCTTTGCAGAGAAAATATATAAAATATAATAATTGGCGTTTGCGTCATAGTATCTTACTCCAATACACCGCTCTGTTTTAAAGCCAGACAGTTCTTGAAGCGTTTCATCATCTGCCGCCGCAACTTGAAACTTGTCCTCCAACTTCAATACATCCCTAAGTTTCACATCATACACTGCCAGCAGAAGACCCGAATTATAATACCAGAAATCATTCCCAATTTTTTCAGGTATATAAAAATTGAACCCTACCTTTTTTTTCACAAACTCTGCTCCACTTGGAGTAAAGCTATGAGAGCTAAAGCTAACTACACGGAGAGTATCCTCTTCCGTTTTCTCCACAATTTTATAGCTGTCTCCTTCTCTTTCTACGATAAATGTTGTCTTAATCTTTTCATATACTTTTATCGCAGCGTCTCTGACATCTGCTGATACAGCCATTGCTGTGCCAAAACTTAGAATAAGGAAACAAGCAGCCAATAGAATAATTCTTCTTATAGGGTTTTTGTAACCCGACTTCGTATGCGTCTGTTGCATTTTCATCCACGCTTCTTCAAAAAGGTCCCTGGATGTAATATAAATACTCGTATCCAATTTCAAAGCGGCTTTCAATTCCGCATCAAATTCCATCCTTTTATCCATTGGTCTTCCACCCCTTTTCGCTTACTTCCCTGCAACAATTTTCCATCCTGAAATGCTCATTCAACTGCTTCTTCAATACCGTTCTGGCATAAAATAACCGGGACTTCACAGTGGCTTTCAGGCAGTTTAAAACTTGTGATATCTCTTCTATGGACATATCATTATAGTAGTAGAGAATAACCACAGTCTTTAGGTTCTGACTCAGGTTGTGGATCGCATTTCGAACAAGGTAACGTTCTTCATATCCCTGTAGAAAACTGTCAGTCTGCTTATTCTCGGCTTCCGCTACAGTATCGGTAGCCAGAAGACGAGAATGCTTTTTGGACATTTCCCATCCTGTACGGATTAGGACCCTGAAGAACCAGGTATTAAAAAACTGAGGATTTCGAAGGTATTGAATCTCCGTAAAACACTTGATATATGTTTCCTGGAGAATATCCTCAGCGATTCCTCGATTGCCTGACAAATGATAGGCTGTAGCTAACGCCTTTTTTTCAATACTCATGAATAATTCCCGAAAAGCCTCTTTATCACCATTCCGGCACCGATTCACTATTTCTTCTGTTATCATAAACCTGTCTCCTTTCCTTTTCAGAATTCCTTTATACTTACAGAGGGATTCTCAAGGGTAAAGGTTTTGTAAAAATGAAAATAATAAAAATCAGTTAAATAAAATAGGGTATTGAAGTCATAAGACTTCAATACCCTCGGAAAAACTACTTAGCTGAAGAATTCATCGTATAAAGCTTTAACTGCTTTCACGTTATCCGCTTCGTCAATACCGAACATCATGCTGACCTCTGAAGAACCCTGATTGATCATCTCAATGTTGATCCCGGACTTCGCCAGCGCGCCGGTAGCCCTTACTGCAAGACCGATGGTGTGTGTCATTCCTTCTCCTACGACCATAACCAGCGCTTTATTCCTTCCTACAAAAACATCATCTACTTCAAGTTCTTCCTTGAGTCTCTTTGTTACACGTTCCTCTGTCGCAATGTCAAACTGCTTTTCCCGCAGGATCACGGATATGTTGTCAATTCCTGAAGGAGTGTGCTCATAAGAAATGGATTCATCTTCAAGAATTTGAAGCACCTTACGGCCAAATCCGATCTCGCGGTTCATCATATATTTGCTGATATATAAGGAACAAAAACCTTTATCACATGCAATTCCTACTACCGGGCCGTTGTTCACCTCACGTTTTGGAACGATGAGTGTGCCTGGAGCTGAAGGATTATTCGTATTTTTAATATTAACAGGAATACCCTTGCGGTACACAGGCTCCAGAGTTTCTTCATGTAGAACGGAAAAACCTGCATAGGATAATTCTCTCATTTCCCTATAAGTAAACACTGGAATGGCTTTCGGGTTTTCAATCAGGTTGGGATTGGCTGCATAAACAGAGTCTACGTCTGTAAAGTTTTCATATACATCCGCATTGACTGCTGCAGCCAGAATTGAACCGGTGATATCGGATCCGCCTCTTGGGAAGGTAACAACATCCCCTGCTTCAGAATATCCGAAAAAGCCCGGGAAAATCAAAATTCCCGGCAGTTCCCCAAGCGCTTTCAATTTATCGTAGGATTCGGGAAGTACTCTCGCATTACCAAACTCATCGCTTAAAATCATTCCCGCATCTTTCGGGTTTATGTATTTTGCATCATAGCCCTTGCTGCTCAGATAGCGTGCGACGACTTTGGCACAGTTGTCCTCACCTGCTGCCTTCAAGGAATCCATGAACTTATCCGGATTGGCGGTACCCGCTGCAAGACGCTGGCGGAGGTCTTCTTCAATTACACTTACCACTTCACCAGGTACGCCGAGCTCCTCTGCGATGTCATTGTATCTCGCGACTACAGCTTTTAATTCTTCTTCCGCAGAACCATCCGCAATAAATTTATTTGCAAGGTTGATCAACAGATCCGTCACCTTGATATCTTCCTTGGAACGCTTGCCCGGAGCTGAAACAACTATCAATCTGCGATCGGGATCCGCTGTAACAATATCACACACTTTCTTTATCTGTTCCGCTGAGGCGAGGGATGTGCCTCCGAATTTTGCAACTTTCATTAGTAAGACCTCCAAACCTATATATTTTAAAATTTCTAATACAATTTATGACTACTTAAGAGCTTTTGCATCTAATGCTTTTTAACATCATAAAATTTCTTTTTCATGCTTCATGCCACAAATTTTGAATTAAGCTTCAAGAACTCTGATTCTATTGATTACTTCACTGACAGCATCGACACCATTTAATGCTTCAACAGCTTCTTGCATCTGATTTTCAGAGAAACTATCGGTTACAAAAGCCATCTCGTCTTCACTTTTCAACTTACGGGCTTTGATCCAGGTTATTTCACCGAACAGCTTTTCTGCCGCCTTCTTAGCTTCCTCAGAATTGCTGGTCTTTATCCTGATAAAATACTTGCCCTCAACAGCCCCCGGATCCACCATGTTTTCTTCACTGTTTACATTCCACAGGTACCGTGAATTGCTGTCCAGGTGCTTTACAATATCGATCACATCCGCGACCACCGCACTTGCAGTCGGTAATTTTCCGGCGCCCCTGCCATAAAACATGGCGTCCCCTAAAGCATTGCCGCTGACTACAATCGCATTGAAAACGTCTTCAACATTGGACAGCGGGTGTTCCCTGCTGACCATCACCGGGCTGACTCTCGCATAAATCTTGTCCTCGATTTTTCTGCTCATACCGACCAGCTTGATGGAGGCATCCATAGCCTCGGCATACTGCATATCTTCCAGGGAGATTTTCGTGATCCCTTCCGTGGGGATTTTTCTATAATCCACATATTCATTGTACGCGATAGAAGAAAGAATCGCAATCTTTCTGCAAGCATCCTGTCCCTCGATATCCGCCGTTGGATCGGCTTCAGCATAACCATTCTCCTGAGCGCCTTTTAAAGCTGTCGCAAAATCTTTGCCTTCACGCTTCATTTGAGTGAGAATATAGTTGGTGGTACCGTTTAAAATTCCTGTTACCCCGTTGATTTCATTAGCAGCGAGGCATTGGTGCAGCGGACGGATAATCGGAATACCGCCGCCTACACTGGCTTCAAAGAGATAGTGCACTCCTTTTTCCATTGCAAGTCTTAGCAGCTCAGGTCCATGAGTCGCTACCAGTTCCTTGTTGGAAGTAACCACATGTTTCCCCAGGTTTAAAGCCCTTTTTGTAAACTCATAGGCAATTCCTGCTCCACCGATGGTTTCAACCACAATACTGATCTCAGGATCGCTAAATACGTCGTCTGCATTTTTCGTCAGCAGATCCCGGTCCGGACTGTCCGGAAAATCCCTGATATCAAGTATTTTCTTGACTGCAACCTCTTCTCCAGCTCTCATGGTGATACTCGAACTGTTTTTCTTTATAACTTCAACAACTCCGGAGCCAACAATTCCATATCCCAGTACCGCTAAATTTATCATAAAACAACCTCCATTATTCACGTGCAAGTATTTCCTGCCTGCGGACACCTTCGATTTTGCTGATTTCATCCATCATGTCTTTGATGTCTTTAACCATTCCCTGGGTTTCAACAGAAATGGTTACATCCGCAAGTCCGTTAATGGGGATATTCTGATTGATAGTCAAAATATTGGCCTTTGCTGCAGCGATCTGGTTGATGATGCTGGACAAAATCCCGGCGAAGTCCTCTACGACAAAAAATAGCGTGATGACCTTCCCACGGGAGGTTTCATAAAAAGGAAAAACATAATCCTTGTATTTATAATAGGCACTACGGCTGATGCCGACTTCCTTCACGGCTTCGTTGACAGCCTTGATTTTCCCTTTACTCAGTATTTTTTTGACCTCAATTACTTTAGAAAATACCTCCGGAAGAACTGCAACATCTACCAGAAGGTAAGTAGTGTTTTTTTCCATATCCCCCAACCCAATGTCCATGTACTGCGTACACTTGTTTTCTTATTGAGAAATATTAGCACATTTTACCCTGAATTGCAATAAGTTTAATAAAAAATCGACAGAAAAATAACAGGCTTTCCAGCCTGCTACTTTCATAGGAGATCGGATTCTAAGTGATTGGAATCTCGACGTGAAATTCGGTTCCTTTCCCTTCTTCAGAAAAAAAACAAAGCTTCCCTTTGAACCTTGCCTTGATATTGGAGCTGGACATATACAAGCCTAAGCCGGTTCCCTTTTTGCCTTTGGTTGTAATCATTTCCTTAAACAGCTTTTCCTGTACTTCCGGTGACATTCCTTTTCCGTAATCCCTTATAATGAAATCAATCCTGTTTTCACTTCCAACAATTCCAAAGTCAATGGCACCTCCACGGCCTTCATAAGCCTCGATGGCATTAATGATCAAATTGTTCAGGACCTGTACCAATATGCTGACTTCCCCGTTGATTACGGTATTTCGATCTACCTCCAGCCGGGTGTTCAATTTGCAATGGTACTTTTTCAGTTCATGATTCATCAGGATATCTACTCTTTTTACGATTTCATCCACCGTAAAGGAAAGGCCTCTCTCCGCAGACGGCTGTACCGTCTGTTCCTTCACTGCGGTGATAATGTCCGACATATACGCACAGTACGGCTTCATCTTTTCAAGCCAGTCAAGCATTTCTTTTGCGATCTGATGATGATCTTCCTTTGTAACATTTTCATCCTCAATGGAGGAATCATATTCCATGGCCAGGTCTTTGAGCCCTTCAATAGCCCCTGACAGAGACATGATCGGACTTCTCAGATTGTGCGCAATTCCTCCGATTAGCTGGCCTAAAGAAGCTAACCGTTCCTGTTCCATGAGGATGGACGTGTTTTCTTCGATGGTCTTGATATGCTCCTTTTCGCGTTCCTGGATCTTGTTGAAGGCAATGACCAGGTCCCCTAATTCATCATTGGAAACAACCGCAAGTTTTCTGTCCAGATCCACATGTTCCCCTTCTGCTATTTCCGTGAGGCTTTCAGCAACAAGAGATATTTCCCCGGAAAGGGATCTGGAGAAATAGAATAGAATCATGATATTCAGCAAAAGTAAAGCAGTCAAACCAAGCAAAAAGAAATTGACAGTTTTTTCAGACGCCATGTCAAACTTCACACCTGCGATAAAAATTCCGGCAGCACCTTTGATTTTCATTACGATTCCTTGCTCTTCATTGGTGTCCCCGTAAACCCGGTCCCCTTGAATAGGATTTTTAGTATTATACTCATAGGTTTTGGTTAGTGTTTTGCCATTCGATGTTTCAATTCTTCCATCAGGATGAATCACAAAATAACTAATATTCTCATTGTTTATTTTGATATTACTTAATATTTTAAAAATCTCATTCGCATTCCGGACTTCCTTGATATCTTTAAAATTGTTGATCAGCTGATTCCTGCAATCATTGTAAATCATGTCCCCCTTTTCTTCCATCAGCCTTGAGTACCCCAAAACCCCAGTCAATAAAATCGCTACGATGAACATTGGAAGGATTTGAAGGAAAATCTTGCTGACCAGTTTGATTCTTCTGCCTTCCAATTCTTCATTATGATAGGTGTTCAGCAGAATCTTGGTAAATATCTTTTTTGAGAAGGTATGAGAAACAACGGCTGCTAATGAAAAAAACGAGAAAATGATGGTAATGATTCTCACTTCCATGATCACCGGTGCTTTTGTGACCGCTGTAACAAGAAACAAGACGATGGCTAGCGGAACATTGATCAGTAATATTTGTGATAAAAATATAATATACGGAAGGTTAATACATTTTCGCCGAATACCTTGAATCTTCTTTGCATTCACTTTCCGGTCTTCCAAGAGGGATTTCCATCCGGAAATCCCCCGAAAAGCGATAACAAAGAAAATCGTCCCAACAGCAAAGGCCAAAGACGCTATGATGACGTACTGCGTTGTATAGCTGGGACCAATGGCTGCCGATGACTCCATAAAATTCGGGGCATATCCCATGAGCAGCGGTAATAAATAATAAAACGCATAACCTATAATGATGGAAACAAAGTTATAAATCAGAATGATACAGAGACTGCTGTGTTTTAATACAAAATCCTGCTCAATCCTTTTTAGACCTTCTTTGATCATTATTGTCCCCCTTTATAACACTGGAAGCTTTGCCGTTTTGAAGGGGATAAACCCTTTACATTGCGACTTTATAGCTAAAACTTAAAAAATCTCGCTCCCTCATGTGTTCTAATATTTTTCTTATGTATTCCCTATTGATCTCCGGCCATTCAAACTCCAACTGCTTCAAGTATTCATTGGTGATGCTCGAACTTAGCTTAATTGACGGTTTTTGCCCGCCATTGTAACCAAAGTTCAAATCATTGATCATCCCATCCAGCAACTCATTCTTTTCCTTGTCTGCTGAAATGCTGTAGATATAGTTTTTAAATGAATTCTCATCCAGGATGTTTAATTTCATTCCAACAGATTCAAACATCCTGTTAAGCTCCCCAACAGTAAGAACTTTATCGTTAAACAGATGAAAAACTTTATTCCTGATTTCACTTAATCCAGCCAGTTTAACAATTGCTTTGCTGCAGTAATCTACGGGTGTAAACTCCACGTTTCCTTCGAGCATCTCTGTCGAAATCGTTCCAATACCAAGGATGGATCGTAATAGATTATAAAATCTGTTCTCCTGAATATTCTTTTGAAAATGCCCGTCAGCGTATCTCCCTGTTAAATTGCCCACTCTGAACACAGCAGCATCCAATCCATTCCGGATGGCTTTGAAAACAAGGTTTTCAGCCAGGAATTTGCTCTTTACGTAGGGATTCTCAGCGTAGTTCTGGCCAATATAGAAATCGTTTTCAGTAAATACCTGCTCTTGCTCACTAAAAGTAAACGAATCTCCGGAAACACTCATGGTTGAAATATGGCACAGTCTCTTTTTATTCTTCTCACAAAAGTGTACAACTTCTTCAGTGCCTCGAAGGTTGATCCTTTCAAAAAGCTCATACTCTCCGTAGTGCTTCACAACAGCTGCCGCATGAATGACCGCATCTGTATTTTCGCTGATTGTCCTATAATCCAATTCATTCAGACCCATTTTTTTCGATGAAATATCTCCAAGGACAACAAATATCCTTTGATGGATCAGGTCTTTCAACTGGTGGAAGGAATAAAACTCAAGGTATTCAATCAATCTTTTCTCTGCTTCCTCAGTATTCCTGTCCCGGAAGATGCAGAAGACTTTCGCGTCCGTTGTTTCAATAATCTCGTTCAGAACATGGATTCCCAGGTAGCCGGATGCACCGGTTAAAAGAATGCCCTGGTGTGCGTATTGTTCTCTTGCTGCACAAATTTCCCCTACGCACTCTTTCGCATTTCTAACAACTATATCGGCTTCCCAATCATTGACATTACCAATTTTTTCTCTGTTGCCATCAATTTTTTCAGCAAGCTCTTTGATGGTTCGGTATTGATAAAAGTCTTGCATGGATATATCCCAGCCAAAAGAAACAATATTCGACAGCACTCTGATTACTGCTAATGAGTCTCCTCCCAGCTCAAAAAAGTCCTCATCGGTTCCGACTTGATCAATACCCAGTACCTCTTTCCATACCTCTGACAATAGAATTTCAGTGTGACTATTAGGTTTCGCAAACTTTGCTCCAGCCTCGGTACCGCAGCTTGGCTCAGGCAATAGCTTCCTATCAATTTTTTCGCTTGAAGTTCTCGGTATACTGTCAAGCTTGATAAAATAAGCGGGCACCATATACTCCGGCAATTCACTCTGCAGATGTCTTCTCAATTCTTTTACAGGGATATCTGTCTGTGAAATGAAGTATGCACACAAGCATTTATTGCCATTAACCATCCGGTCGACAACAACCGCTTCCTTGACCAACGGATGCTGCAATAATCGGCTTTCAATTTCTCCAAGCTCAATTCTGAATCCCCGGATCTTGATCTGATTGTCGATCCTCCCCAGGTACTCAATATTCCCGTCCGGCATCCATCTTACCAAATCTCCTGTTTTATAAATCCTCTCTTCCACCCCATGAAGATTCATGATAAACTTTTCATTCGTCAAATCCTGTTTATTCAGATAACCTCTAGCCAGCCCCATTCCGGCGATGCACAGTTCACCTGGCACTCCGATCGGCAGAAGATTCAGCTGTTTGTCCATCACATAAGCTTTAAGATTCTGCAGAGGTTTTCCAATCGGAACGTTAGGCTCATCACTCAAATGATCGAGAGAATACCTTGTTGCGTAAATCGTTGCCTCCGTTGGCCCATAAAGGTTTTCCAGCTTTACTTTAGCGATAAGGCTTCTAAATCTGAATACAGTCTCTCTCGAAATCGCCTCACCCGCAACGAAGATATACTTCAGCCGGTTGAGCACCTCTATATCCGTCTTGTTCAGCATGCCAAGGAAAACACTGAACATGGAAGGGACAAAGTTGATATGGGTAACGCCATACTTAGCTATGGCTTTCAGAATTTTTTGAGGTTCCTTTTCCTCCCCTTTGTTCAAAATGGCCAGCTTTCCGCCCTCGAAAAACCATCCGAACAATTCCGCCACAGATACATCAAAGGTATAGGTCGTTTTAAGCAGGAAAACATCATTATCCAGCAGCGGATATTCTTTATGCAGATACATTAAAGTATTTACGACACTTCCATGTTCGATCATTACACCTTTCGGCTTTCCTGTCGAACCCGATGTATAAATGATATAGGCTAAACTATCGATAGATTCAGGGATGTTCAGGTTCTCATTTCTCTGTATATTCAATTTGCAATCTTGTAAATCAATCATTTCGCAGTTGCAATAGCTTCTGCCCATATAATTCTTTTGTGTTAGCAGGATGTTGGCTCCGCTATCCGAAAGCATATATTCAATTCTTTCCTTCGGATACTCAGGATCAATGGGCAAATAAGCCCCGCCTGCTTTTAAGACACCCAGAATTCCGACCATCATTTCGACAGAGCGATCAACCAGCAGACCAACGATATGATCCCTTCCAACTCCTTTTTCTTTCAGCAGCCATGCAACTTGATTTGCACGATCATTCATTTCCCTGTAGGTTACCGCATGATCCCCATTTAACAGCGCAACCCTGTCAGGAGTCTTTTCAACCTGCGATTCAAAGAGTCTGTGGATGCACACAGGATGGAGCTTCTCTACCGTTGTATCATTGAAATCAAGTAATATCTGCTCTTTTTCCTGATCCGTGAGCATACTGAGATTACATAATTTTTCTTCCGGGTTTTCGGTTATTCGCGTCAATAATTGAATTAAGTGCTCCGATACTCTTTTTATTGTCTCTGTTTTGAAAAGTTTCGTACAATACTCAAAGCAAAAATCCAGCTTTCCCTCTGCCATTCTGGCCTGCAAGGTTAAGTCGAATTTGGAAATATTGCTCTCAAGTTCCTCTGTTGATATCTTTATATCTTGATTTTCAACTTCAGGGATAGAATAATTTTGATACACAAACATGGTGTCAAAAACAGGGTTTCTTCCGATATCCCTTTTGATATTCAGCTTTTCTACCAGTTCCTCGAACTGATAATCCTGGTTTTCAAAGGCCTGAATCGAATTCAGTCTTACCTCATTTAAAAACTCAAGGAAGGATTTTTTCGGTTCCGGAAAGTTTCTCACTGCCAATGTATTGACAAACATGCCGACAATGTGATCCAAGTCTGCATGAGATCTCCCGGCGACCGGAGAACCAACCACTATATCCTCCTGACCGGAATACTTTGATAAAAGCACGTTATAAGCAGCCAAAAGAATCATATACGGAGTTGTTTGGGTCTTTGCTGCCAGATCATTTAATTTCCCCGTCAGTTCCGTGCCTGTACTGAATGCCAGTTTAGCCCCCGCAGTACTTTGAACAGTCGGCCGTAAATAGTCCGTTGGCATATTCAGGACGGGAATTTCCTTCTTGAAGATATTCAGCCAATATTCTTCCTGTTTTTTTATCGTTTCGGACTTCAATAGGTTATTCTGCCATACAGCAAAATCCCTGTATTGAATTTTTAACCTTGGAAGATCTCTTCCTTCGTATAGTGCCACAAGGTCATCCACCATGATGCGGCTGGATATACCATCGCAAATAATGTGGTGCATATCAATAAGAAGTAAATGTTTTTTATTTCCACGCTTGATGATCTGCATTCTGATCAAGGGCGCCACGCCTAAGTCAAAGGGTTGAATGAATTCTCGAATAAGTTCACCAAGTTCTTCTTGATTGGATTCCGTGCAACGGATTGTAAAATCAACATACGGATGCACCTTTTGTACAATATTTTCACCGACAAGATGGAATGAGGTTCTAAAAGACTCGTGCCTGTCTACCAGACGGAGCATCGCTTCTTTCAACCTATCCGTATCCACTTTTCCATCAACGGTGATTGCTCCTGGCATATTGTAGCTTAAACTTTGAGGCTCCATTTGATTCAGCATAAACATTCTTTTCTGTGCCGAGGAAACAGGATAGAATTCCCTTTCGTCTACCGGTTCGATCTCTTGGAATGTTTTCTGCTTGAAACTATTGATTTTCTCTGCCATCGCTCTGATCGTCGGGGTTCCGAATACTTGGCTGACAGGCATATCAATGTCCAATTCCTTGTGAATTCTTGAGATCAGGGTGATAGCAGATAAAGAATCCCCTCCTTCCTCAAAGAAATTGTGATCAATTCCAATTCCCGGGACGTTCAGAGTGTCCGCCCAGATTTGGAGGAGCTGCTCTTCCATGCTGTTTCCAGGCGCTGCAAATACAACCTCTGACCTGACTTTATGATCCGGCTCCGGCAAGGCTTTCCTATCCGCTTTTCCATTGGGTGAGAGGGGGATTTTCTCCAGTCTCATAAACTGCGAGGGAATCATATAATCCGGTAATTCCCTGGATAAGTGATCCTTGATTTCGCCCAGGGAATACTCTCTTGTAGTAACAATATATGCACAAAGATATTTGTTCCCTTTCGAATCCGCCCTGTCAATTACAACGGCATCCTTAATAAAACCAAGTTTTAGCAACTGGTTTTCGATCTCTCCAAGTTCTATTCGCAAACCTCTGATTTTAACCTGATGGTCTATTCTTCCAAGGTATTCAATATTCCCATCATGCATCCAGCAAGCAAGATCGCCGGTTTTATACATTCTTTCTCCCGGAAGGTACGGGCAGGGAACAAACTTTTCTGCAGTCAATTCAGGCCTGTTCAAATACCCCCTGGCCAGCCCATCCCCGGCAATATGCAGTTCTCCCGCAACCCCGATGGGCAGTAATTCATTTTCACCGTCCAGCACATACAGCTTTGTATTATCAATAGGTTTACCAATAGGAATCGTTTTTAGCTCTTCCCCGGAAGAACAATCAAAATAGGACACATCTACTGTGGCTTCCGTTGGCCCATAAAGATTATGCAACTTTGTCCCATTCGTTTTATTTAATAATGTATTAAACTTCTTTACCTGATGTAAATGAAGGGCTTCCCCACTTGCAAACACCTGTCTTAATGCACCAAGTCTTGAAAAGTCAATCCCTGATTCAAGATATTCAAGGAAAGCATTGAGCATGGACGGTACAAAATGCATGGTGGTAATCTTATTACCTTCAATCGCCTTGACAATCTTCTCCGGATCTTTTTCTCCGCCAGGCTCCAGAAAGCATACAGCAGCTCCCTGGAAAGACCACCAGAATAATTCCCATACCGAGACGTCAAAGGTAAAGGGTGTCTTCTGCAAGATCACATCAGTCTCATCGATGGAATACATTTTTTGCATCCAAAGGATACGATTGATGACAGAATAGTGTTCAATCATCACACCTTTCGGCTTTCCGGTAGATCCCGAAGTGTATATGACATAAGCCAGGTTTTTCGATGTATTTTGAAGCGGAAGATTGCTCCCATCACTGCTATAGGCGTTTTCACTGTTCAGATCAATCATCGGACAATCCAAATCCAGCTGTCCCATCAAGCGCTTTTGTGTCAATACAACGGGGGACTTACTATCCTCAAGCATATACCGGATCCGCTCTATTGGATATTCGGGTGAAATAGGAAGATAGGCACCTCCGGCTTTTAATATTCCTAAAATACCAACCATCATTTCAAAAGACCGTTCTGCAATAATGGCTACTATACTTTCAGCTTTCACCCCCCAAGTCTTCAGAATTCTTGCCAGCTGATTGGCTTTTTCATTCAGTTCTGCGTAAGTCCATTTGAGGCCTTCATACATTACTGCTGTATTTTGCGGAGTTTTTTCAACCTGCTCCTCAAAAACCTGAACCAGTGTCTTTTCACTGGGGTATTCACAGTCAGTATCGTTGAACGCTCTTAACAGCTTGTTTTTATCGTCTTCTGATAAAAGGTCAATCTGATTCAGCTTCTTATTCGGATGGAGGGTGATGTCGGCTAAAATATTCCGTACACAATTAAATACCTGCTTTATTTCCTCTTCTGTAAACTCCTCAGTCAGATAGTCCAGGTCGATCTGATATTCCCCTTGATTTTCCCAATCCCGGATATGAATTTGCAGGGAATCCGTCTGGCTCCCGTTAAATGTCCAATAATAGTCATAGTCTCCGCCAAGTTCAATTTTTTGATATTTAACATTTTGATAGGAAACTGAAATGTCAAAAAGGTTATCCGTCACCCTGTGTTTTTCCCTATAATTCTTTAATATCAGGTTGTACGGGTATTTCTGATTTTTCAAAAGCAAGATCCATTCTTTGGAAATCATTTCAACAAAAGCACTGTAATCCAAGTCAGGATTCATAAGGATTCTTACGGGAATCATGCCTGTGAACATCCCAAAAGTGTCCTTTTCTCTTGAATTGGAGCGATTCAGGATCGGTGTACCTAAAACAATATCTTTTTTATTGGTTACTCGAAAGATGTAAATATACACAGCCGAAAGAAAAATATTCAATGGTGAAACTTTATGTCCGCTGCAATAATTATGAATTTGCGCCGTGAGCTCCCTGGATAGAATGAAACTCTTCCTTTGGGCTTTTGTACTTCTGATTCCGCCGTTATGAGGCTTGAAGCTGACAAATTCAGGCATTGTCTCAAACTTCTTGTCCCAGAATTCCTTCTGCAAAAGGAATCTCTTTGAATGATTAAATTCTTCTTCACAAAGAATATAATCAATATAGGAAGGCTTGTTTCTTGCCCCCACTTTCATCCCATTTTTAAGCATCGCGTAATATTCAACGATTTGGGCAGAGGAGGTTACAATAGACCATCCGTCACAGATAATATGGTGGGTTTTTATATGGAAGCCGCCTTCATTTTCATCGAGTTTGAATAGGGTCGGCTGATACAAGTTTTCGTTTTCGAGCTGCAAAGGTATATTTGCAACAGATTGTTCCCACTTTAATAACGCAGCTTCTCCCCCTATAGTGCTGAAATCCAGAAAATCTACTTTGGAATATTTATACCCTGTGATACTCTGCCTTGGTTTACCATCATTTTCAATAATCCGGATACGGGTTCCATCATTTTTTTGAATGATAAGGTTGATTGCAGCTTCCAATAAAGCATAATCCAGATTTCCTTTTATCCTTACGGTGGCAAGGATATTGCCGAAGTTTGTTCCGGGATGCACCTTTTCCGTATACCAAATCGCAAGCTGGGGATGGGTGATGGGATAAAAACGGGTATCCTGGACAAAATTATCCATAAGGAGTTTTCTATATTCAGCTAACCCTTCCCGGTTCATCATCACTCTGCATAAAACTGATTTAAAGGTAAGCCCTGGCAGCTTTATTTTTTGTACAATTTCTTTTTCTTGTTTTGTCAATAAACAGAACGACTGTTTATTGGTTCTTTTATAGAATTCAGCCACATCTGGAAGCAGTGCTGCAAACACCTCGGATAGATCTGCTCCTTCAGCTGTTATAAATACCCTGCAAGCATTCACGGCACCAATAAAGTCAAATTCTTCAGGATACTCCGAAGCTTCGGCATAGGCAATCGTCATCCCGTCCTTTTGTATTCTCCACAGTCTTCTAGATGCATTTACTCCGGCTGCCCTATAAATCTGAGAAACCTCGTTCAAGGCAAATTGTTTCGCATCCCCATAACCATAGCATTCTATTTCAAGCGGCATGCATCTGTCTTTAGAAAACTCTAGAAATTCCTTTTCGCCATATACAGCTTCGCAAAGATATGCATTTGCTTTTTCCAGGTCTGCCAACAGCGAGGTATCATACTCAAAGCATAGGAGTTGATCCAGGGAAAACTTCGAACAGTCATGGATGATCGTATGAATATCCATGTAAAGTTGATGGTGCCATGAAAAATCCGCCGTAAAGTATTGGATGAAATATTCACAGTAAGGGTTGTTCAATAAAAAGTCGCTGATCGCCCTATATACTTCTGTATTGGCATTGACACCGGTCCTTTTTTCAGGCTCACAAATGATTTGCTGGCCTAAAAATGTCCGGTCAAAGACTCTGATCACCGAGGACATACTTAAAACTTCAGCCCCGACACGCTGTACTAGGCTGCAGGATAAAACAGGATTCCCTGTGATCTTTTTCATCAGCGCATAACCATTTTTGAAGTTGTTCAGTACTTTGGAACAGTCCTCAGGTACAGAAAATTCCGATTTTTGTATCAGTTTCCCGATCTCTTCCTGAGTACACTCAAAAGCCGTGTTTATGACTGGATAAACCCGTTCGAATATATAACCAAACAGTTGTCTCTGATCTGTAACGTGAATATAGCTAAATCGTGCACCAAGAACATAGCTCCCGTCTTTCTTTTCTCTTCTATGGCTGATTATAGCATCAGCCAAAATCTCTGTTTTTCCCCCTAGATTGATTCGAATATTCTTTAAGTATGCACCGAGTTCAAGGTTTTCTTCTGAAACAAAGGATAGCCCGCCGTTTCCGATATTTAAGACCTGGGAGGTCTGATTCCTCCCCAAGGATACAAAGATTTTATCTTCCTCTTTCACTATATACCTTGATAAAATCCTTTTGAAATAAGAAACAACAGCTTCCGGCCTTTCAATTTCACATTCATGATCCAGGCAGCTTAGAATTCGGGTGTGAAAACTAAAGATCAGGTCTCCATAAGCAAATGTCACTTCAACCTCTCCGGATAAATCTTCTGGAATTTCCTCTTCTAAAAGCGCTAAAATCGGCTCATTCCCTTTTTTTATAGAGAATCTCATCACAGCCTCAACCATTTTTTCGCCGAATTTCACCCGGGCTGCTATTTCTTTTTGGCGTGCAAGATTTCTGAAAAGATTGGAAATATAACGTTCATCCTCGATTTTTTTCATCATTCCCATTGCTTTTTTCCCCCTGAAGTATGTAAATTAAGACATTAGCATTAGTTTTTTTCATAAAATAAGTCAAACCAAAATGCTAATTGTAAATATTTGTATATTATGGAAATTATATAATACAATGTCTTCAATTTCAATTTACGTGCAGGGTTTTATTCAAGGTTTAGCATCAATTATCTTTCCATTTTATGGTAATCCTTTCTATTTAGACAAAAAAAAGAACGGTTTCCCGTTCCTTTTCATAACTTCTTATTGAATTTTCAAAGCTAATTTAAAAAGCATATTCAATATCCCCGGGCAGGCCTTCAAATCTATCCAAAAGCTTTACAAACTTATCGACCACTTCGGGATCGAACTGTGTTCCGGAGGCATTGGTCAGCTGTTCAATAGCCTCATTCAGCTCCAGGCGATTCCTGTAAACCCTGTCTGATGTCATGGCGTCGAATGCGTCTGCTACAGACAAAATCCTTGCCAAAAAAGGTATTTCTTCTCCCATTAAACCTTCGGGGTACCCTTTGCCATCCAGCCTTTCATGATGGTATTTCACCAGCGGAACTACATCCTTGAACATCGATACGGCCGAAAGAATATGCGCCCCCTTGAGGGTATGCCTTTTCACCTCAGTGTACTCTCTGTTATCCAGGCTTTCCGTCTTAAACAAGATATCATCCGCCGTGCCAATTTTCCCGATATCATGGAATACCCCACCGAGTTTCAGGATGTCAATCTCATCTGCCGGCAATCCAAAAGCCTCTCCAATCTTCACAGCATAATAGGCGACGCGGTCCGAATGTCCCCTTGTATATTCATCCTTCGCATCAACTGCAAGCCGTAGTACTTCAACAGTATCCATATATCTTATCTTCAATTCCTCATAGGTTTTATTCAGCTCTTCATTTTTCATGTTGACCATCGAATGCAGAAACGCATTACTGATGGAAGATGCGGCCTGCCTGGAGTATATCTCAAGAAGTTTTAACCCGTCCTCGGTTCCGCTGCCGTCGATATACATCACCCCAATCGTTTTGGAGTACTCGTTTACCAAGGGAAATATCAGTTCATTTTCCATATTTACATACTTTCCTGTAGTTCTCGCATATCCAATACAAGCCATAACAGAGGGGTTTAGTTTCTGCATAAACTGTTCTATCTCTACATGATACTTTCCAATTCCCCTGAAGATACTTTTATTTCCGCTGTTTTCACTCTGGCCGGTATCATCAATCAGAATAAACGCATCCTGTGCGTTGACAAAGGGAAGGATGCCCGTGAGGATTTTCTCCAGAATGCATGCAACCGGCTGCAGCTGATAGATCTCCGGGACAGCCTCCAGAATTCTGTTGAGCCCTTCCTTGAACTTATTGATGGTTTGTACCTGTTGAATGGATTTGATCCCCGATTCAATCAGTAAAATCAATTGATCAAACCTGTCGCTTTTCTCACAGTAGCCCTGGATTTCGAGGCTCCTAATGGTTTCAAGGGGAGGTGCAATGTCCTTATGACCGGTTAAAAGAAGAATATAGATTTCCTTATTGAATCTTCTAATTCTTTCTACAACTTCATCCCCATGCATCGAATCCATCAGGTAATCAAGAATCAGCATATCAAAATGCTGCTCCTTGATTCTCTCGATGGCTTCAAGCTGATCGGTGAATCCCTCAAATTCATATCCGTTTCTTTTCAATACAATTGAAATTGTGTCAATAATCCCGGCTTCATCATCCAGGATTGCAATTCTATAGTTTGATTGGACTTTTTTGGCAGCCTGTCTCACTTACAACCCCCAAGTATATAATTCATCCCTTATTCTTTCGAATAAGAGTCTTTTAAATCTTCTGTCATCTGATCAAAACACTTTAGCAGTTCTATAAACTTTTCTACCACGGCCGGATCAAACTGAGTTCCCGATGCATTTCTAAGCTGATCGATTGCATCGCTCAATTCCATCCGAGACCTGTAAAGCCGATCGGAAGTCATGGCATCAAAGGCATCGGCAACAGATAAAATCCTGGCGAGAAAAGGTATTTCTTCTCCTCTTAAACCTTCGGGGTATCCTTTGCCATCCAGCCTTTCATGATGGTATTTCACCAGCGGAACCACATCCTTGAACATGGATACGGCTGAAAGAATATGCGCCCCCTTGAGGGTATGCTTTTTCACCTCAGTGTACTCCCTGTTATCCAGGCTTTCTGTCTTGAATAAGATATCATCTGCAGTCCCAATCTTACCCACATCGTGGAAAATTCCGCCCAGCTTCAGGATGCCAATCTCATCTGCCGGCAATCCAAAAGCCTCTCCGGTCTTCACAGCATAATAAGCGACACGGTCCGAATGTCCCCTTGTATATTCATCCTTTGCATCGACTGCAAGCCGGAGTGCTTCAACGGTATCGATATAACTTTTTTTCAAAGCATCATAGGTTTCATTCAGTTCCTCATTCTTTGCATGAAGCATTGAATGGAGGAATGCATTACAGATGGAAGAAGCTGCTTGTTTTGAGTATATCTCCAGAAGACGCAAGCTGTCTTCTGTTTTCATACCTTCAGCATGCAATATCCCCATGGATTCTGCATACTCATTCAACAGCGGTAAAGAAACACCTTCCTTCGAAATGACACATTGTTTCGTATTCCTTGCGCGCCCAATGTTTTCGATCATTTCGGCATCGAGCATTTTCAAAAATTGCTCAATGCCTAAGTTGTATTTTCCTACACCCCTATATATACTTTGATTATGCAGATAAGGTTTCGCTGAAATAGGATCGATGTAAATAAAAGCACTCTCACAACGGTCAAACAGCATCAGGCCATTCAGGATTTCCTGCAGAATATCCCCGAGCGGTTTGAGCCGGTAAATTTCCGGTACTGCTTCAATCATTTTATTCAATCCATCCTTATACCGGTTGATGGTTCGTACCTGATAAATGGATTTTATGCCCGACTCAATCAACAATATCAGTTGATCAAACTTATCGCTTTTCTCACAGTAGCCCTGGATATCGAGATTTCGAATTGTCTCCAGCGGAGGTGCAAGATCTTTATGACCTGTCAAAAGGAGAATGTAAAGTTCTTTATTGAATTTTCTGATCTCTTCAACAACCTCATCTCCATGGATCGGCTCCATCAGATAATCAAGAATCAGCAAATCAAAATGCTCGTGACGAATTCTCTCTATTGCTTCCAGCGGGTTGGTAAAACCGGTCGCATTATACCCGTTTCGCTTCATGACCACGGATAACGAGTCAATAATCCCTACTTCGTCATCAAGAAGTGCTAACCTGTATCCTCCTGAAACTTCCTCATTTGCTCTTCTCATTCAGATGCCCCCTCACTCAAGATGAAACTACGATAAGTACAGCTGCAGTTTGTGATTTTGGTGTACAAGTGCCCCTTATGAAAATTCATTTCGAGAATTGTGCGGGCACAACATCATTTGAAATAAGAAAAAGATGATTCTTTATGACTGTTTGGATGCCATATATCTAGAGAATCAAGTTATTCTAGGCTGCATTTTGGCGTTCGAACAGCTGTATCCAATGTTGAACATCTGACCCTTCTCTTAAACCAGCCTTTATTTATGTGACAAAAATCAAGGGTAGAATCGAGGATTATTTATATGCTTTAACTTCCGTAATATTACAGATTTTACTATTTTACGACTTAAATCTAAAAGAAATTATATTATAAATATTTTGGTAAAACAAGTACAAAACTAAAAAGAAGCCACTTTCAACATATTTTTCGTCAACTTAAGCATAATAATTACTGAACATTCTTATTACGTTCTATTTTAATGAAAAAAAATGATAGAACGCGGAATGGAATAACGATAAAAACAAAAAATCGGGTTACTCCCGATTACGATTAAGAATTCACAGGAGGAATTGACTATGAAAGCAAACAAATTTGTCGTCACAGGTCTCAATGACGCCGGAAAAATTCGGGATATAGAACAATCCATTCATGATCACGACGGGATCAATGCCGTTCGTGTCGATATGCAGGCCAGCACCATCACCGTAGATTATGATGAAGGCAGGTATAATGAAGGGGACATTAAGAACTTTGTAAGTCAGGCGGGTTTTGAGGTCAAGCAGGTAAAATAACGAGCAGGCTTAATCTGCAGGATTAAGTTCATGCTCTGGATTACAGGAGGTAAAAATGAATAAAGTTCGCTTGGCTGTCATTGGAACGGGCCTGGCCTGGGAAAGGCTTCACTATCCTGCTATACAGGAACTGGGTGACAAATACGAAATTGTTGCCCTTGCCAATCGCACCCGGCAGGATGCCGAAAACTTTGCAAAAAAAATTGGCCTTGATTCCAAAAACGTCTATGATGACTATAAAGAAATGCTGAAGCGGGATGACATTGATGCCGTGGATATTCTTGTTCCCATTGAGTTGAACTATGAAGTTTCTGCCGAAGTGGCAAAATCAAGAAAGCATTTCATCTGCGAAAAGCCTCTTGCCCCGGACATGGAACAAGCAAAGAAATACCTTGATTTGGCCGGCACCTATGGCCAGAAAATCATGATTGCAGAAAACTATCGATACAATGAAGAGAATAATAAAATCAGAGATCTTGTCAACTCAGGAAAAATCGGGGAAGTAGTCTACTTTATAAGAAACAACATTACTTGCTTTCAATGTGAAATGACTAAGGATACTTTTGCCGGAACCGAATGGAGACAGCATCCCGACTTCCCGGGCGGCGCTTTTCTGGACGCAGCCCTGCATGATATCGCCGCCCTGCGGCATATTTTCGGAGAGATACAGTGTGTTCAAGCCTTCGGCAAACCGCAAAAAGAGGATTTCAACCCGTACCTTTCCGTAAATTCCAATCTCTTGTTTCGAAGCGGTGTCATCGGTCACTACACCTATTTCCCTTCGGGCTTTGAACCCCAAAAACCATTGGTCGGTTTTAGAATCTTTGGAACCAAAGGTGAAATCTTTCTTGAAGAAAAGGGCTGCGGTGTGATCAACATAGCTTACAATGACGGAAATTCGGAACAAGTAACGTATACCCCGGATCGAGGCTATTACAACGAACTCTTAAACTTCTACAATGCACTCAACGGTACTGAAAAGATCCTGGTGACTCCTGAAGTAGAATATGGAGATGTAAAAACCGTATTTGATATCCTCCAATCCGTTGAAAAGAAAAAAGTCGTATTCCACGACGGAACGGAATCTCCGGATTATTTGAACTATGTAGAAAGGAAAGATCCTATTCATCCCTATATACAATAAAAGCGCCTTAAGGCGCTTTTATTTGCTTTTATATCTGCAAGTAGAGATCAATTATCTTGAGTGTCTCTTTAAGACTTCTTCAATTTCTTCCTTACTAAAGGGCTTTGCCACAAAATCAACTGCGCCATTCTTGATGGCTTGTTTAACAGCCTGTTGTGCTGTAACGGCAGATATCATTATGATCTTTGACTTTGGGCTGACTGCCAGAAGCTTCTCGATGACTTCTACGCCATCGATCCCAGGCATGGAAATATCCAGCGTAATAAAATCAGGCTTTAGTTCTCCTGCCTTTTCAATCGCCTGAAAACCATCCTCGGCAAAATAAAGATCCGTATATCCTATTTGTTTCAATGTGTTACCGATAACGTTTCGCATAAAAGCAGCATCATCCACGATTAATATCTTTGGTTCACCCATTTACTGCACTCCTTTTATCCTCATTGATTTCAGGTTTCATTTCAAAAGCCGGCAGATTTTTATCCATTCAATGAATTATAATCCCAAAATCCCCTCAACCTTACTCTTCATGTCTGACTTGCTGCATACGCTCTTGTGGAGCACTTCCTTCTTATCAAGTCCCTTCAGCCCTTGAGGGATACTGATTCCGCATTCTTTTGCCAGTATCTCCAGCATATCGAATTCCGTTTTATTCTTTGCTGCTTCCTCCCCAAAAATGGCTCTAACAACACTGTCATTAAATTTAAAAGGACTTGCAGTCGATGCGATGACGGTTTTGGTCATATCCCCAGTGGAGATCACGTACTTGTCATAAACATCGATTCCTACAGCGGTATGAGTATCCACCACATAGCCATATTCCTTGTAAACGCATTCTATGGTCTTCAGAGTTTCTGTTTCACTGGTATAGCCCGCCCAGAAAAGTTTTGAGATCGCCTTTTTGATAGTGGCATCTACTGTATAGACCCCTTTGGTTTTCAACTCCTCCATCCACCTTCTGACGGGCGCTGCATCATGTTCCGTCAATTCGAATAAAAGCCGCTCGAGGTTGCTAGAAATAAGAATATCCATCGAAGGAGACAGGGTCTTTTTAAATTCTCTGTTTCTATCATATACGCCCGTATTGATAAAATCTGTGAGAACATTGTTGTCGTTTGAAGCACAAATCAGCTTGTTAATGGGAAGTCCCATTTCTTTGGCATAATAGGCTGCCAGAATATTGCCAAAATTACCGGTAGGAACAACAAAGTTGATTTTATCCCCTGAATTGATTTCCTTATTTTTGATCAAATCCGCATAAGCAGAGAAGTAATAAACAATTTGTGGAACCAGCCTGCCCCAGTTGATGGAATTTGCGGAAGAGAACTTATAGCCCTTGCTGTTCAGCCGGCTGCCAAGTTCGTCATCTCCAAAAATAGTCTTGACACCGCTCTGCGCATCATCAAAGTTACCTTCAACCGCTACGGAATGAACATTCTTTCCTTCCTGGGTAACCATCTGAAGCCGCTGTACTTCACTAACCCCCTTATTGGGGAAGAAAACAACCACCCGGGTGCCATCAACATCCTTGAAGCCCTCCAGCGCCGCTTTTCCAGTATCACCGGAAGTAGCAACCAGTATGACAATTTCATTTTTCTCACCGGTTTTGTTCATGGCCTTCACTAAAAAGTGCGGCAGTATCTGAAGAGCCATGTCCTTAAATGCACAGGTAGGACCATGCCAAAGCTCCAGGATATGAACATTTTCGTTCAGCTTATACACCGGCGCGATTTCCTCACATCCGAACTTGCTTTTTGTATATGCACTGTAAACACAGTCCTTGATTTCTTCCTCAGAGTAATCATCTATGAAAAGTTTCAATATATAAACTGCTCTTTCCTGATAACTCATACCGGATAATTGCTCTATATCACTTAAGGTGAGCTTAACATTTGTTTCCGGAACAAACAGCCCGCCATCAGGTGCTATCCCCTTCTTGATTGCTTCTGCAGATAGAACGGATTTTAAACCGCCCCTGGTACTTTCGTAAAACATTTCGGCCTCCCAATTTACATAGCATGTTTTTAACTATTTTATCATCATCTATCCGGATTGGAAATCATCTCCCGATATCCGACTCCGAATATGGAATTTACAACGAGGCTGTTCTTCATTAAAGAAGTTTATGACCCTGTTCATAATCATATAATAAAAAAGTAAAAAAATAAAGCACTATTTAAGCATCGTCACGCTTTGCGGATAATTTTCAAACCCCTTCCGCTATTTTTTGAACTAAAGCCTGATGATTCTGAACCCGAATCGATTCCTCCTTTTTCCCAGAACTCCCATATGCTCCAGGTTGTTGACAAACCTTGTCGAAGCCTTCTTACCGGATTGATAAAGGTATTCCTTTTCCTCCTGACTCAGTTTGAAATCAAGAAAGGATACCTTGGATGTATTGATTTTTGCTACGTACCCCAGGTTGTAAACTTTTTTGGGGATTCCTATATCATTGACAGCTGAAACCAAAGACTTAAAAATGGTTAAGGGAGTATCCAGACTTAAAAATTTCTTTTTATTTCCCCCATCCAGACGGAATCCGATTTTGACGATGTTTTTCATGTTGTCGATCAGCCAGAAGGGAAAGTTGTCAAATACGCCGCCATCAATAAAGTAGTGAGTTTTCTGAGTTTCTTTCTCAGTGAATTTGAGCTCAACAGGCTTAAATGCAAAGGGAACACAGGTGCTCATCCGGATCGCTTTGGGAACCGGAAAGCTGTCTGGGTCAATCTTGTAATATTCCAGATCATCCGGGAGCACAATTACTTTCTTTCTATTGGCATCCACGCAGGTCATCCTTACTTTATACCCCTTCGGATTTACCTTGTCGGGAATCCCGCCCCGCAAATCTCCAAAAGTTCTGATGCCTTTTCGTTTCAGAACATCTTCCAGCCATTCCTCCAGGCAGTCCCCGTCCAGAATATGTCCTACCTTGCTGTACGTAACAATCTTATGGATCATACCGCTTCTTGAGGCCATGAATTCTTCCGAAGAAACATTATCCTCCTCTGAATTACATGGTCCCATATACCTAAAAAAATCTTCTGCCCGCATTCCTCTGGAGGTTAAGGGATCAATGCCAAGCTGATGGAAATGATAGAAAGATGAAAGCCGCTTTGAAACCTCACTTAACTCAATACTCCCAAAATCGAACTCTTCCATAATACTTCTCAACTCGCCGGCTTTATAGCCGGCAGCCAAAAAAGCGCCTGCAACCGCTCCGGCAGAAACTCCAGCAATATTGCCCCATTGATAGCCCCTGTTCTCAACAACTTCTATCGCTCCAACGAAAGCAATTCCTTTGATTCCCCCGCCGCTTAAAACCAGATTCACTACTTTACTGGCCCTTGATTTCGGAAATGATATTTTATTGGGAGAAAATTCTTTTGTTGTATCCGGTATACGACCTGAATCTGTCAAAAATACCGCCTCGTTTTACGTATTTCCTACTGTATATATATTAAGACACAGGGGTAAATATTTTTTGATTTGATATTTATTCTTTGGTCAAACCATGAATAATTTCATATTCCATGGCAAAGATATGGAAAGCGGTGTTGAGATATTTCCAATAGGCTGGATGACTTTTAATCAGCCAAAAGCAGCGAGAATGAGGTTGGGCTATGACAAACCTATGGAGAAAAGCCTTAAAACTCTTACGAGAAAATATCGGATTGATGATCATTATTGCAGCAGGGTTGACGGCAAGATTGCTTTTTTATTTTTCTATTGATGGAATAATCACTACCAGTGATTCCCCCACTTATGTGGATGCAGCTTTGGGCCTTTACTATCATTTATGGTTAAGCGAATACAGGCCCCCGTTTTATCCATTGGCCTTAGTCCTTGTCGGAGCTCTTTTCACATGGAAAAGCCTGAATATAAGTATTGTTGTCCTTCAAATTATATTTTCACTGATCAATATTATCTTTGTTTACAAACTAGCCTATGAAGCTTTTGAAAAAAAGACGATTGCCTGCCTGGCATGCTTTTTGACCGCGGTAAGCTTTAGAGTTTTCTCCTGGGATTTCGTTCTGCTCACAGAAAACCTTTCCATTCTCATCATTACCTTGATCACTTACACCGTGGTTACTTACATAAAATATCGGAAGCGGAATACTTTTAAGCAGCTATTGCTGCTATTACTAGCCGGTATATTTACCAAACCGTTTTTTTTATTTCTGCCAATCGCTGTATTTTTCATTTTTCTCATTAGACAGTCGTTTTATCATGAGTTTGAACCAAAACACATGGTCAAAAGTATCTCAACCGGATTGGCGGTTATATATTTCAGTGTTGCTGCTTATTCATCGGTGAACTACGCTGAAAACCTATTTTTCGGAATCTCTTCCGTTGGGAATGTGAACATTCTGGGAAAGGTTCTTCAGTATAAGATGGAGGACCTTGGAAATAATGAAATGTTAAAAAAAGACATCCAGTATGCATTTAATGCAGAAACACCGGAATTTAAAGTAAATGGTCAGTACCTGGAACCCTGGCATTTTATCGGTACCTATGGATGGGCTCGAGGGCACTATAAAGAGGTCGGTCGGTTTGCCAAAGAAATAATATTAAAAAACTCCACGAGATATATTTTAGAAAGCGCTCGACTTACCTATCGGCTCTTTGTACTCAATTCACCTTTCAAAGATTACATTGCAGATGCCGCCATAAAGAAAGCCGGACATCCAAACCGGCTTTTTATGGTATTACGTACCTTTACCGAAGGAGTCAATGCCACTTACCCCCTTCTTAGTGTTTGCCTTTTAGAATTTCTTTTGGTTTTTATTCTTGGAATCAGGAGAAGAATTTCTGAAATGCACTTTTTTGCAGGCACCCTCATGATCATCATTCTCTATCATTATATCATCAGTGCCTTTTTATCTTATGGAGACTACTGCAGGCTTCTTGCACCCTGTTATCCACTGATTTATACGATTCTCTCCCTGTATTTAGTTAGAATTCTTACCAGGGTACATTCATCCATCAAATCGTTTTTCAACACAACTCGGAAACAATCATAAAAAAGTCAACGATAAAAAAACTCCATCAGTCTAAACTCATGGAGCTCCTGTCAATTCTGAAATTTTATAGTTTGCATAGGACGCATACTGGCTCTTCGGGTACTTTTCAATCAGTTTCTTAAATACCTCCAGAGCGTTTTTGGATTCATTCATTTCCTTATAGCATACTCCCATCTTATACAACGTAGCATCCAAGTAGTTCCAGCTATCACCGTATACCTGCACCTTACTGAGCTTTGTCAGTGCTTCCTGGTACTTCTTGTACTTCACAAGGCTATTGCCTTCATTGAAAACTGCCCATGCCGCTTTGGGAATAACACTGTTGTACAGGCTGTCATATCTGCTTTTTTCTGTATCTTTCAACTGCATTGTTTTCATCATCACCAGCAAATCTGCTGCGGCTTCGTAATTCTTTGCTGCGGAAAGCCGTTCTGCTTCACCCAGTTTTGAAACACTCGCATAATAGTCCAGTTCGGCTTTTGCACTTTTCAGTTCGTTTTGAAGCTTTTCATTCTCCTCTTTCAGTTTACCGGACTCCTGATTGGCGGTACTTTCAGTTTTATTCTGACTTTCTCCCTGGTTTATACGATCATTTAATACTTCAACACTCTTTCCGGGAGTCTTTATAATCAATAAGAAAAGTATCATCACAAGGATTCCGGCAACAAATCCGCCGATCATTTTAAACAATCCGGAACTGAAGGCTAAGTTCATCTTTTCCGGCTTTACGGGAGTTGATATACTTTTAAAAGCATTCTGCATCTTTGCAGCAGCTTGTAAAGGCTTCTTTTCGATAGCAGAGCCTTTTCTGATTTCAGTATCCTGAACAGAAACACTCCCAGTATTAATCATATTGAGATAACTTAGGGCCTTAACACCATTATTCTCTAAGGCTGCAACCTTTTCGAAAATCTCTCTGGCTTTTGGATAATCCTTTGTGAAAACATAACAAATCCCCAAAAGATTCATCGCTTCATGAAAATTCGGGTTCATGGATATTGCTTTTTTCAGCTCGATCACGGCAATATCCTCACTGTTCATGCGAATATTTTCCAAAGCCTTATTATACAAGATGATCGAATTGATAATATTGTCCGGGATAGATGAGTCTTTCTCCGTAAGGCTGTTGATGTCTATAGGCGGATAACTCATCAGTTCCTGCTTCAAGTTCAGCAAAATATCCCCCCCTAAAAAAGCTAAACTCAGAATCTATTCTTTTAAGATCTGTCATTTATTCAGCAGTTTTCGTATCTCACCAATATAATACAAGGACCCGAAAGCGCAGATCAAATCACCATCTGAAGCCATTTTCAGGCCTGTCTCAACTGCTTCCTCAATTGTATCACTAACCACAACATCATTACAATATCCTTTTATCAAAATTGCCAGTTCTTCTGCTGGAAGGGCTCTTTCATTTTCTGGTGTGACGGTTATAACCTTGTGTGCCGTAGCGATTACAGTTTTAATGATGCTGTCATAATCTTTGTCTTTAAGAACACCAAATATAAATATTCTATTCATTTCCGGGAAATACTTATCCAAATTATCTAAAAGAATTTTGGCCCCTTCCGCGTTATGGGCTCCATCAATGATAAACATCGGCTTTTTACGCAACACCTCAAGCCGCCCACTCCAACGAGCTGTATCTAACCCTTTCCGTATGGCCTTCTCGTTAATACTGAGTCCCTTCTCTTTGAGAATTTCAATAGTATTTATAGCAATAACGGCATTTTTCACCTGGTGGTCTCCAAGGAGGGATATTTTCAATTCTTTATAGCAATCGCCCTTTGGGTTTATATAGTCAAAGACCTGACCATCCACACCGAACTCTTTGATTTGAAGTTGATCAAAATCGGCAATATGCATCCTTGCCTGCCTTTCTTCACAGGCTTTACGGAACACATCCTCTACCTCTTTGCACTGCGGATAAACTATCACGTCTCCGTTCACCTTAATAATCCCCGCCTTTTCAAAGGCAATCGCAGGAAGTGTATTTCCGAGAATAGCCGTATGATCATAGCTGATGGTGGTGATCACCGAAACCAAAGGCGTATCAATGACATTGGTTGAGTCAAACCTCCCCCCAAGTCCGACCTCCAGAACTACAATGTCACAGTTGTTTTCATAGTAGTATTGGAATGCAATGGCTGTCACAATTTCAAATTCTGTGGGATGGTTTTCCCCTCGCTCCAGCATGATTTCAACTTTACTTTTCACATACTCGGTAATTCGTGCAAGGTCTGCTTCGCCAATCTCACTGGGCCCAATTTTGATTCTTTCCGTGAAGCGTTCCAGATAGGGTGAAGTATAAATCCCCACCTTATACCCTGCCTCCATCAGAATACTGCTGGTGAAGGCAACTGTGGATCCCTTCCCATTGGTCCCAGCAACATGAACAAATTTCAGCTTTTGATGCGGGTTCTCCATCAGTTCCAAGAGATAGGAAATATTGTGCAATCCCAGCTTACTTCCGAATTTTAGTGTTCCAAATATATAGTCAAGCGCTTCGCTATAATTCATGCTGTCCTCCGATAAATCTATCGATTCATTGTACATAAAGAATAATATAAAAAAGTCAACTTTTCAAATAATTCTTTGGTATTCCTTAAAAGCAATAATTCGGAGGACTTTTTTGAAATGCGCCTAACGGAAAATATAAGCAAATGAAGAATTAAATTTTCCTGCGCATTATAAAAAAAGTGGTGAACACAAGGTTCACCACAGTTTTTCTATCATAACAGTAATTTTACTACTCTATACTGCTTTATTAAAATAATTTTGGTCTCGCATCTCGCTTAGTTTGCACCGCAGCACTTCTTATATTTCTTGCCGCTGCCGCAAGGACATGAATCATTACGTCCAACCTTGTCATTTCTCACAACCGGCTTCTTAGTTTCCTCCCCATGGGATGCACTGATAGGTTCGGCCACCTTCTCACGATGGAGTTCCTCTTCCCGCTCGATATGGGAGTTCAAAATGATCTTCACTGAATCTTCCTGAATGTTCTTGATCATCTCTTCAAACATTTCAAAGCCTTCAAATTTGTATTCAATGACAGGGTCTCTCTGTCCATAAGCTCTCAGCCCGATTCCGTATCTTAACTGGTCCATGGCATCGATGTGATCCATCCACTTCTGATCCACCACTTTGAGGAGCACAACCCTTTCCAGTTCACGCATCAATTCAGAACCAAACTCATTCTCTTTCGCCTGGTAACGAGCCATCGCCATCTCAAGAAGCTTTTCCTTCAAGTCTTCACGTTCCATACGTTCCATGTCTTCTTTTGATATATTCAATGTGTCCGGTAAAAGGATCGTACTTTCTGCATAGGATTTGATTCCATCCCAATCCCAGAAGTCAGGATGCGGGCTTTCGCTGCAGTAAAGCTTTACAATGCTGTCTGCGACTCCTTCCAGCATCTTCTCAAAATTATCCTTAAGGCTCTCGCCGTTGAGTACTTTACGTCTTTGAGCGTAAATAACCTCTCTCTGTTTGTTCATCACATCGTCATACTGCAACACGTGTTTTCTGATATCAAAGTTCTTTCCTTCCACTCGCTTCTGAGCATTTTCAATGGCATTAGACAACATCCTGTGTTCGATAGGCTGATCGTCTTCCAGACCCAATGCATTGACCAAACCGGTGATTCGGTCTGATCCGAAGAGCCTCATCAGATCGTCTTCCAGGGAGATATAAAATCTTGAAGAACCGGCATCTCCCTGACGTCCGGAACGTCCTCTCAACTGGTTGTCGATACGTCTTGATTCATGTCTTTCAGTACCGATAATATTTAGACCACCAGCAGCAACCACCTTTTCGCGCTCAGCATCGGTCACTGTTTTGAACTTTTCATATAACTCACGGAATGTCTTCCTGGCTCCAAGGATCAATTCATCCGTTGTATCATTGAAACTGGTGGATGCACTGATCAGTTCTTCCGGGAATCCCTGCTTCCTCATTTCCTGTTTTGCCATAAACTCGGGATTTCCACCCAGCACGATGTCGGTACCACGGCCCGCCATATTGGTTGCAATGGTTACTGCCCCGAATTTACCTGCCTGAGCGATAATCTCCGCTTCCTTCTCATGATACTTTGCATTCAGCACCTGGTGCTGTATACCCCGCTTTTTCAATACCGAACTCAACAACTCCGATTTTTCAATAGAGATGGTACCGATCAAAACCGGCTGCCCTTTTTTATTACACTCTACAACTTCACTGATTACTGCATTGAATTTACCCATCTCATTTTTATAGACGACATCGGGGTTGTCTACTCTTGCCATCGCCTTATTGGTAGGAATAACAATAACATCCAGTTTGTAGATGGTGTTGAATTCCTGCTCCTCGGTTTGGGCCGTACCGGTCATCCCCGAGAGCTTCTTGTACATCCTGAAGTAATTCTGGAAGGTAATGGTTGCGAGGGTCTTGCTTTCCCTTTCCACTTTTACCCCTTCTTTGGCTTCAATCGCCTGATGCAGACCATCGCTGTATCTTCTGCCATACATCATACGTCCTGTAAACTCGTCGATAATGATGATTTCACCGTCTTTTTCCACATAATCGCGATCTTTCTTCATCAATCCGTGCGCCTTTAACGCCTGGTTGATATGATGCGATATCGTAAGGTTCTCAGGGTCTGAAAGATTCTCAATCCCGAAATACTGTTCTGCCTTTTTCACACCCACTGCAGTTAAAGCTGCTGTATGAGCCTTTTCATCTACGATATAGTCTTCTTCAATATCATCATTATGTTGTTTATCATCGACCTGCGTAAACACCTTGGCCTTCAATCTGCATACAAAGGAATTTGCCTTTTTGTAGAGGTCTGTAGACTTATCGCCCGCTCCGGAAATAATCAAAGGTGTTCTGGCTTCGTCGATCAAAATACTGTCTACTTCGTCGACGATGGCATAATGCAGCTCTCTCTGCACCATATCTTCCTTATAGATAACCATGTTGTCTCTTAAATAGTCAAATCCGAGTTCATTATTGGTACCGTAAGTGATATCACAGTTATAGGCCGCTCTTCTTTCCTCATTATCGAGATCATGTACGATCAAACCCACTGTAAGTCCCAGGAAGGTGTAAACCTTTCCCATCCACTCGCTGTCACGCTTTGCAAGGTAATCATTCACGGTAACAACATGAACCCCTTTACCGGCGAGTGCATTGAGGTATACGGGCAGTGTCGCAACAAGGGTTTTTCCTTCACCGGTTTTCATTTCTGCGATTCTTCCCTGATGAAGTACGATACCGCCAATAATTTGTACTCTAAAGTGTCTCATACCGAGAACCCTTCTGGACGCCTCCCTGACAACAGCAAAAGCTTCAGGAAGAATATCATCCAAGGTCTCCCCCTTGGTAAGCCTTTCCTTGAACTCCGCGGTTTTTCCTTTTAATTGATCGTCGCTCAACGCCTGCATTTGCGGCTCACAGGCCTCAACCTTGTCCACAATAGGCGTGATTCGTTTTAATTCTCTATCGCTATAACTTCCGATAATTTTTTCTATGATCTTTTTCATCTTCAATTCCTCCATCCATCAATTAAGGCTATTTACCGGTAATTCCGGTTTCAAGCTGGTCTTTTAATGAAACTTTCATTTTTATCTATATTGAACGCGAAAAAAAATTCATGTCATCAATTTTTTGCGATCAAAACCCTTGTTATATCCCGTAATAATTCGTATTTCCTTGAAAACCATAATTACACCTTATCTAAACACTTTTACTTAATACATTAAACTTTCGATCGATCATTATTTCAATCACCAGGATACATAATCCCATGATTACAAAAACATCTCCAATGCTGATAAACTTTGCAATGTACCCAAGCTTTCCAGGAATATCAATCATGTCCCCCAAAAAAGCCAACTGGGTAGAATCCGTTGCCAGAATATGCTTTCCATCCCCACCGATGCGGTAGATTTCCAGGATATCAAACATCTGCTCCCTTAATAAAAGCTCCTCGCTGACAGGCATTTTCCCGCCATTCAAGGTCATTACCAGCGCATTCAGCAAACATCCCAATCCTACGGTAAGAATCCCCAAGTACTGTTTATTGCTCCATATCACAGTCAAAAGCATGCAGAAAACGATGCTGTTCAGCAGCAGACTGTAACGGATTGCAAAATCAAATCCGCGGACTGCGAGGATTTGTGATGAAGACTGTAGAACAAATGCCAAAAGTAATATCCAGGTTTTTTTGAGTTTGAAGCTCAAAAGGTTCGAAGGTTTCCCTCTGAAAAGCAAACCAATAAGAAGTCCTGCAGCAATTGCAGCAAGATAAACCATATCTGCTATCACCCTTTCGTGATGATTTAAACGGCACAATCCAGGGCGCAAAAAATATTCAAATGTTGAATAATGAATGGATCAGGCGATCAAGGCAGGGGGAGATGAATCCGTCATTTGCGTAACCGCTTTTTGGGATTCACAGGTTGTTGGTTCTTGAGAAAGGTTGTGGGCGATATTCATCAAAGAAATGTTTTCTTGTATACCCAAAACTGGTATTGCATTCTTTGACGTACTTTTCCCGGAGTCGTCTTTTGAAGTAAAAAATGCTTCACTTTGTGTATTAATTTCTGGCGCAACAAAATCAGCCTCTTCTTCAGTTAAGGTCTCAAAGGACATGAGCTGCTCTGCATTCATGCCAAGCAAGCTGGCGTAACTGAAATAAATGCTGAAAGTATCCTGAGGAAGATTTATAATTCCCTCGGAGGACAGCGCTGATAAAATTAATAAGCTGATAAATACTCTTCTAAGCATTTTTTATTCCTTTTATCTAAAGACAATAATTATCAATCAAAAATACAGTATGGACTTTGTTCCCTCAGCAGCTTATGGTATTCCATCCTGCAATTCTATATCCTTACAAACCATCTATACAAAGAGACATATAGATCATACCCGATTTGTCGTATAAAATCAAGTTGTATTCCATTTAGCCGTTGCTCTTATCCTCAAGCCTGTCCAGGATGGTTTTATAGCCATCCGCTCCGTAATTCAGCGCTCTATTGACTCTACTGATTGTAGCTGTGCTGGCACCTGTCTTTTCGCAAATATCCGTGTACGTACAACCGGTTCGGAGCATTTTCGCTACTTCCAGCCTTTGTGCCAGGGCTTTGATCTCAGAAATGGTACAGATATCCTCAAAGAAATTATAGCATTCATTCAAGTCTTTCAATTGCAGTATCGCCTCAAAAAGCTTATCTGTAAGTTCATCCTTTATTTTTGAATTCATTCAACCACTCCCCAAGCCCATACACGCTGGACTGACTTTGGAAAATTAATCACCAGTATTATTTTAAATCATGATCTGCTGGCTGTCAAAGAATAACATCACGCTATACACAGACTTTTAATGTGAATCTTATTCAAATATGCAATCAGTTTGTTGCAATTAATCGACATATTTTGTCGAAATTCAATATATTTTCGACAAATAGTTCCCAAAAACAACAAGTTCAGATATATTCAATACAGGGTATTTTTTAAATACTACTCCCAAGTGCTCGCACGGTCCTATCCAAGGAACCAGGCGGGTCTTTTTTTTGTTGATTTCTTCATGGAACAAACAATGGGGGCTCTAAGATAGAGCCCCCTTCACTAAAATCCTTTACCTTCATTTCCAGCTTCTGCTTTCAAAATAATATCCATTAAGTATTTACGCCGCAGCACTTTTTATACTTCTTACCGCTTCCGCATGGGCATGGATCATTTCTTCCAACCTTGTTGCTGACTGCAATTCTTGATTTGTTGAATTCCTTTGCAATCTCTTTTCTCTTTTCTTCACTCAAAATGCCCTCCCACTGGGGCAGATTATAAAGCCATTCTGCTTTGGCATCCAGCATATTGAAATAAAGCTTTTCGAAATCAATTTCCAATTTTATATCACTGTCCTCAGTCAGGGAATCCATGTCAATTTCCTGGACGAGGCTCGTATTGATCCCATCTATAAAACCGGTGAACGTTACCGCATCCATGTTGAATTCTCCGGCAACATCATTTAATTTTCCGGCAATCACCTGTTTTTTATTTTCTAAAATATTTTCATAGTTATTCTTTTCATTTAAAAAGTATTCTTCCCAGAACTTATTGTACTCAACCTGACTTCTTTCCTTACCTGCCAACTCTTTCCAACTTTCATACAAACTCATTATAAAATCTCTCCTTTAACTGTACTTCATAATTTCTTTGGTTTTGGCCACACCTATTTTACCACATTGTAAACTTTTTTGCATCATTTGTTGAATTTTCGTGAAAATGCTTATCCTCAAAGTATCCGGATAAATAAAACAGGCCCCTCAAGAGGCCTGTTTCAATGAGTTGCAAAATTATTATCATTTCTTCGCGTACCCTATCATTACAAAAATATTCACTCGACAGCTAAATTACGCAGCTTCCCCCTGATTTACAGGTGTATCGTTTCTCATGATAAATAAAAAGATTGGGCCGAGGATTGCCAATATTCCGGTAACAAACCCGACAATCGTAAGGATCAGCCAGAGAGTTGCCTGTTCCGGTCTATACATCTTATATAGTTTATGAAGCGCAAATGCAAGCAGTACTACGTTTGCGATGGAAATCAGGAACCCCAAAACCGGAATCCAGGAAGTAAACACCACAACGACGGTTGCAAGGGGTAAAAACATTTCAAGATTTGGTACCTGCCATCCACCAATGGATAATGTACCAATCAATTTTGCCAATATGTATAAGTTCGCAATCGGGATCCATGCAAGCCAAGGGTTTTCTATCCCTCTATTCTTTGCCATTGTATAAAGTCCCAGGGCCATTAAAACATAAGCAACAATACCGATGATAACAAAAACTAACATGAACATTCCCAAAAAAGCAAGAATACCTAATGCACCAGCATTATCCACAAAACATCCCTCACCTTCAAATATTTTAATAGAGTACGTCTACTAGTTGTATATTCTATACAATCTTAAAAATTCCTCTATTTGGCAAGGAAAATTTACCACGAGGGAATATTGAGCTGGGACATTTATCTTTTAATTCGTTTCACTGCCAGGATTACGGGTATGCAGACAATCACGGCAATCACAGATTCAGGAATCCCGTTTGTAAGGGCAATCCCGTAAATGACCTTGGCAGCCAGGTCAGGGCTGATGTTTTTCGCAGCAGCATATTTTGCAGCATACAAGATATAAATCATGGTAAGGACACCAAAGGTGTTGGTCAGAGTCCCGACAATCGCGCCAATCCCTATTTTCAAAGATTCATTTTTAACCGTTAGCATCTTATAGCTGTAATATGCTGTGATACCGATGAGTACTCTTGGCAAAACAGAAACAAGCGGGTTAAAAAAAGCAAAGGATAACACACTGGGTGCCGTAATATTCTGCAGTATGCTGAAGAGTCCGAATATCAAGCCGATCATTGCGCCGACCACAGGTCCCTCAAGGATCGCTCCAATAATCACGGGAATATGTAAGATGGTTGCCTTGGCAACAGGCAGCTGAATAAAACCATATCCTGTTAGTCCGAGAACGACGGAAACTGCAGAAAGCATACCGATGACTGCCATCTCCCGCAAACCGAATTTTACCTTTTCGTTTTGTATATTTCTCATTCGTGAACCTCCATATTGGGTTAATGTAACGATCTTGCTTGTACATTACCATGATAATCCACATCTTCAAAACATGCAAACATTAATTCTTTCAAGGCACCTATTACTTAATATTGTTCTCCTGCGTATTAAGGATGATACTTTAAGGCAGTGATTTTCCCCATTCCGCTTTGCAGCTTTATTTTTGTATCGTCAACACTCCCGGTAAATTCATTGATTTCAACATTGCCGATACAATCTACTGCAGCTGTCAGCTTATCCGGCAGCTGCAGCTCTATGTTCCCCATCCTGGTTTCAAAGCTGTAGCTCCCATTTCTTTCAAAATCAGCCTTAACGCTTATGTTTCCCATATTGCTGAATACGTTTGACCCGTTTTTCAGCCTGCCTGCGGCAATCCTGAGATTCCCAAGATCACTTTTGCTGGTCAGTCTGCCTTGAAAACGGTTAATTTCTATATTGGCTGCTTTGGTTTCCAGATTGAAGTCGCACCGGATATCATCCAGTACTTTGATCGTTCCTGCCCCAACTTCCAACCGAATCTCAGTTATATTTTTGGGGACGTAGACCTTGACACTTATATTTCTGTCCGCCGGATTATTTATTTTTCCGGTATATCCGGATTTAGCGATAATCTTTCCCTCTTTTTCCTCCACCTTGAATTCATATCGCTCCATATTTTTTTTCAAAACATCTTCAGTGTATGTTCCCCGTAATTTTTTCATTGTTTCCATTTTTAGTTCTTTTTTGTCCCAGGCGTAGATTTCAATATGGCTATAATCTGAAATAATCTCCAAATTTCTGGAATGATCCGCTTTCATAACATTTTCATCGTAAGCAATCACTTCTTTTTTGGGACCCACACTGACTTCTGCCGCTGTACAACCGGTGAATGTTAAAAGCACCAGGATAATGACGATGATTGTCCGCCGCTTCATGGAAACACCCCCAAAGGATATCAATGTTTTTGGTAAATAATACCATATACTATTAATTATCCTCAAACATTTCCCGGATTATTTTTACGCATCAAAAAAGCGGTTCAGTATTGAACCGCTCAATTTCCGTTTTTCTATGGAATTACACTACTGCATCTTTTGCATAGTTAATAAAATGTGAGAAAACAATTCCCGGGTCTTCAAGATCCGCGCACCAGCGCTTCACCCATTCCAGAGATACATAGCCTTTAAAACCACTCTCCTTCAAGTTCAGCAGTGTCTCCTTTACAGGAACATCACCATAACCCATCATCTTGTATTTGACCCTTCCATCCGCCACTACGGAATCCTTGACATGGACATATTCAATATATTGTTTCAAAGCCTCATAAGTTTCTTTAACAGGTTCTCCGTAATACCGGTAAGGATGATGGATGTCCCAGAGAACACCTATATTGGAACTACCTGTCCTTTGAATTGCTTTTTGCATCACTTCCGATTTGGCAAAAACACCGTTGGTTTCGATCAATACCTTTACATTCCTGCTTCCGGCATACTCTGCAAGTACTGAAAGGTTTTCGACAACAAATCCTATGTCTACACCCTCTCCAGGCTCCGGATTCCGGTCTCCGAGGACTCTTACATAGGAAGTACCTATTTCCTTTGCAATGTCTATATACTGTTTTCCCTCTTCTATGTAGTGGTTTATTTTAGATTTTTCAAATAGATAACAAGATGATGTAAGGCAGGGAATTTCCAAACCGACTTTTGCAAGCCTTGCTTTTGTATGCTCTATATTGGTTGGTAAAAAGGGTTTTGCCTTTGGAACAAACAACTCATTCTCAATCCCGCGAACCTCTATACCGTCAAATCCCAAGTCCTTTGCCGTGGATACCATGTCGTCCCAAGACCATTCAGGACACCCGAGAGTTGAAAAAGCAAATTTCATACCGCCGATACCCCCTATACTGTTTTGAATAATTTGTCTCCATTGATGTATTACAAGCCTATCATACCATTTTTTACGCCAACTGTCACCAAGGTTTTTCCTGAAATCTTCTGTCCGTTTATTTTACGATCAGTTTGACTGCAATGATCATCAGGACCACACCGGCAACTCTTCCAGCATCTACAGGGACCTTGGTGACGCCAAACAGCCCTAAATGATCAATAAGTATACTTGTTGCCAGCTGAACCGTAACCATAATGGTAACTGTAGATGCAATTCCAATTATCGGAGCCACTCTTGCACCTACATAAACCACAATAACGCCTAAAAGCCCTCCTATCCAAAAATAAGGGGGTGCTTTTACGATGAGGCGGTACTCCCTGAATCCCCCATACACCAGGTTAATGATGAGGATTAACACGCTGCCCACAATAAAGCTGTGAAGCGCCGCCAGCCTTGGCGTAATATATTTCCCCAGTCCTGAATTCACTGTCGGCTCCAGTGCGACACAAATTCCAACAATTACGGCTCCCAAAATCGCAAAATACTGATTGAGCATAAACTACTCCGTAAAAAGCAAATTATCATACAAACAATGTTTAGCTTTTGCCAAAATGAAATGATTCATCCCTTTGCTCCTGCGTAAATATGTTCGATGATTATTGTATAAAAAATAAAGCAAACCAATATATTGATTTGCTTTTCGAGTTTTCGTGTATTCCTTACACCAAATTATTCTTCACTGCAAAAACTGCCAGCTGTGTTCGATCTTTCAACTTCAACTTGGCTAGAATTCCTGTGATGATATTCTTAACACTGCCTTCGGTGAGAAACAGTTCTGAGGCGATTTCCTTATTGTTGTTTCCATCCACAATAAGCTTGATGATCCCAATCTCTCGTTCCGTCAGTTCAACATTGATATTTAAATCCTTTTGGGTTCCGGTTTCCTGATTCGAATTAAATTGCTTTACAACAGAACTCATGGCATTTTTATGAATGATCCCAAGGCCTCTGGCCACACTCTTAATAGCAAGGATCAGCTCCTCCGGCTTGATGTCCTTGAGAATATACCCATCTGCTCCGTTTTTCAATGCCTTTGAGATGTTTTCATCATCATTGAAGGTCGTAAGAATCAACACCTTGATAGAGCTGTATTTCTCCTTGATGAGTCTAGTACCTTCGACTCCATCGCAGCCCGGCATCATAATATCCATGAGTACAATATTGGGAATCAGCTGGTCGCATTGCTTCAGCGCCTCCCTTCCATTCCCTGCACATCCAACGACCTCAATCTCGGGATCCTGCTCTACAATAAATTTCAAGCTTTCTCTCAAAATGACCTGATCATCTGCAATTACAACCTTAATCATACACATTCCTCCCCAAGAGGTATTTCTATACGGATATTGAATCCGCTTTCTCCATCCGAGCCATAGATAATTTTACCCTGAATGCTCTTTATCCTTTGTTCCATACCGGTTAAGCCATATCCTTTTTTTATTTCCGTGCAGCCAATACCATCATCAAAGATAAACAATCGAAGTGCTGACGGGTTGGCCTTAAGTATAATGGAAATATTTTTAGCCTTTCCATGCCGCAGCGAATTGGTCATCGCCTCCTGGCAAACCCTGTAAACCACATCCGAACAGGAGGGCTTAATGAACCGGTCCAGCCCCTCCACAGTAAACTCCACATTGACCCCGGAAACTCTGAAATCCGATACCAGTTTATTCAGAGCGTTTAGCAAACTGTTTGCCTCCAGTTTTTCCGGTGATAATCCGGATATGGATCTTCTTAATTCCTTTAGGCCTTCTCTTGCAATCTTTACCGCTTCTGCCAGCTTTTCTTCCGTCTTGTCAGGATCCTTCCTGCAGGTAATGCTGCTGACCTCCATCAAGGCAATCAACAGCGTCATGCTGTGTCCCAGGGTATCATGAACATCCCGGGCAAACCGGTTTCTTTCCTTTGCAATCGTCAATTCCTCTACCGCAGCTGCATACTCCTTCAGCTGTTCGTTCATGGCAGAAAGTTCTTCATTTTTTTCATTCAATTCATCCAGCAGCTTTTTGTATTCCGAGATGTCATTAAATGAAATGACCCTTCCTAAGATCTCCTTTTTTTTGCTGTATATGGGCTGTATGTTCACAGCGAAACTCTTTCTCTCGGGATGGATAAAACTCAATTCTCCAGTGAAATTAACCGTATTCATGTTATAGATACCGAAAACCGCTTTCTCTGTATCGGCCCCCTTCTCAATATCAGGCATCAACTGATCCATCAGTTCAGTGATTTCATTGTTCAACCGTACCCTGCCGTTTTTCAGAAAAACGTCATGAAAAGAGTTGTTATAATTCACGATGGTGTTAAAGGCATCTACCACTACAGCGGCTTCCTTCATGTTATCAACGATTTTCCGGAAAGCGATGGGAACAATATTCATGAACCTGTATCTGAAAGCTGCTACGGAAAAAAGCATCAGCGATATGGCAAAGGTTACCGGTGTAATATCGATTTGTGCGCTGATATTCCCGGAAAGATAGATGATATTCGCAATGAAGGGTATGGATACAGCTAAAATCATTAGGATGGATTGTTTTCGTGCATATCCCATCTGCCGTATGGAATGCCTCACAAGAATAAACGTCCCACCAATGCAGTAGCTGTAGGATACCAGTGTATGAATCCAGAAAAACACCGCGTAGTGCCGAATACCTTGTCCATCGAGATAAAAAAACTGTCGGTGGTAATTGTTAGTCAGAACCAGTAAATAGAAAAACATCGGAGCCAGGAAAAACAGCCTGGCTGTTTTTTTGTTCAAAGCCATTCTGTTGTTTGTATAACGCAAGCTGAACATCAGCCAGCTGTATCCGATAAAACAGATGGAGATATATTCGACTTTAATATAGATTTCCTCTAAGAACGAACTAGGGGCCGTAAGCTGAAGGATCTGGCCCGCCGACCATATAAAGATCAGTATCTGACACCAGATATAGCTCCTTCGCAGGGGCGTCGGTTTCCCCTTCAGTATGAAATATGCGATTGTATATAGGGACAGAATTACAGAAATGGACTGCAATCCAAGCCCGATATTGAGTGCCGGATTCATATAAACCTCACAAAAAACCTATTCTTTATCGTATAGTTTATCATAGTTCTATAAGATAAAGAATAGGGTCATGATTTACAAAACTTTAAGAAAAAAACAAGTGCTTTTAATCCTTAAGAAAAAACTTCCTGCTATTTCTATTTGGAATTAAAAACTATACTTTAAACCTTTGAATTACCTTGTCAAATTCGTTGGACATTTCCTTCAAATTCGTTGTGCAGCCATTAAGTTCTTCATTGGCAGAGAGCTGCTGCTGTACGGAAGCTAGGGCTTCTGCCGCTGAGCTTGCCAAATCTTCGGTAATACCTGCAATGGTATTGCTGGTATCGTTGATTTGATTCATTACATCTTTCGCATCATTCAGCCGCTTATTAATTGACAGCACCTGTCCATTTACCGTTTCATTGGCTGTAATGATTTCCCTGAAGGCAACTCCTTCCTCACTCGCGATTGCTGTACTTGCCGCAATGCCTTCAACACTCTTCTTCATTCCCAATCTCATGTTTTCAATCTGATTTTGGATAGCATGGATGATTGAAGTAATTTCAGAAGAAGATTGCTTGGATTGGTCCGCCAGTTTCTTTACTTCATCTGAAACAACAGCAAAGCCCTTACCTGCTTCTCCCGCCCTTGCTGCTTCAATGGCCGCATTTAGTGCCAGGAGGTTCGTCTGTTCGGAAATCCCATTGATAAAATTCACGATATTCCCAATCTTTAATGAATAATTGTAAAGACCGTCTGTTGTGTTGTTCAGCTCATTGATCAATTCTCTCACGTCATCGGTCCTGTCGATGACTTCCTTAATTTTGACTTCTCCCTGGACAGCTTTCAACAAAGCAGCTTTTGCACTATTGATCACTACCTGGGTTTCATCAAATATGCTTCTGATGGATTCGTTAATATCGCTGATGGATGTAATGGTACCTCCGATAAGATTTGCCTGGTTATCTGCGTTGTTTGCATTGTTTTCAATGACTCTGGACAGTTCCCGGTGTGCCTGGTAGCTGTCGTTGGTGATCAAATTTAACTTTTCAAAGGTATTTGAAATGTTCTTCGCATTTTCGGAAAGGACAGTGATGATTTCCTTAAGCCCCTTTTGCATGGAGTTAAATGCCTTGGTGAGAGTAGCAATCTCATCATCCCCCTGCACCACAAGTTCACTGGAGGTCAAGTCTCCCCGGGATATTTTGTCACTTAACTGAATGAGCTTTTTCAAAGGATTTACTATATTTCTGACGACGAGGAGGGTAGCGCCAATACCAACAAAAATAATCAGCGCCAATAAACCCAACGAGATTGCTCGTGTCCATCTGTACCGCTGATCAATATTTTCCCTTATGGTTTTACTGTACTCCAACTCCTGAACAGTCAGGGTCGCTGAGTTTTCCTTAATGAACTGGGACAGCCTGTCAGCCGCAGAGTACTCAACTGTTGTATTAACATCTCTAGACTTAGCCATTTCAAAGACCTTGTCCGTCTGAGCGATATACGATTTTACTGTGTTTGCAAAGGAATCTGCGGCTGATTTTGTTGATTCGACTGCATTTGCTTGAACATGATTCAAATCATTGAATGTAGTTTTTTTATAATCCTCATACTTTTTTATATTTTCCGAACTGTCGGGATTCGAAACAATGGATCTCAACGGACCTAAGATCTCTATTGAGGAATTTACGATTCTATTTTGTATAACCAGGTTATTGATCAGTCCTGTGTACTTTGACATATTATCGATATAAACAGCCTGACCCAAAGCATTTACCAGTATTAAGGAAATAATTATCGGTAAAAGACATGCCAAGATTTTAAACTTAATGCTCTTTTTAAGATTCAACCCCGCCAATTTAATTTTCATACATTTCCTCCTCAACCATTCCCACCCATTTTTCAACAAAAACAAATAAGGCCCGGTTAAAAACCGGGCTTTATAAAATATGCAGTTAATATTGCTTCTGTCTTTATACTATCCCTTTTTACTAAAGGTGATATCAAACCATACTGCTAAAAGAAGGATCATCCCTTTAACAACAAACTGAGCAGCAACGTCAGCGTTCATCAAGCTCATTCCATTGTCAAGGCTGCCCATTACCAAAGCACCGATGATACAGCCATAGATCGTACCAGCACCACCAAGAGTACTTGTACCCCCGATAACCGCCGAGGCAATGGCATCCAGTTCCATGTTGGTACCCGCAGAACCGGTTGCTGCATTCAATCTCGCAGTATATACAATACCTGCAATGGTTGAAAGGAGCCCCATGAGTACAAATATCATCATGTTTACCTTATTGATGTTGATACCGGAAAGTCTTGCCGCTTCCTTGTTGCCACCGATTGCGTAAACATAGCGTCCGAAAGTTGTCTTCTCTGCTATGATCGTAAACAGTACTACGATACCAATCAGTAATAACACCGCATATGGGATCCCCATGTAGCTTACCATGATTCCAACAACAACAGCAATGATCAATGATCCGCCCAGCATTCTTGCAAGTTGAAGTGACATTGGAAGCACTTCGAAACCATACTTGATCCTTGAACGTCTTTTGTTAATCTCAAATACCAGGTAACAAATGATAAAGATTAATCCAATTAAAGCACTGGTATCATGGAAAGGAAGGTTGGTCATTTTTGGGAGATATCCCTGACCAATCTGTTTGAAACCACCCTGCATCGGTCCGATAGAGTTACCGCCGGTAATTGCGATGACTCCGCCTCTGAAGGCAAGAAAACCTGCAAGGGTTACGATGAATGCAGGCACTTTTCCGTAAGCTACCCAGAAACCCTGCCAAACGCCTAATATTAGACCAACCGCAAGTGTTACAACAATTGCCCCAACAGATCCCCAGCCCATCTTTGCCATCAATACGGCAGCAATTGCTCCAGTAAATCCAACAAAGGAACCTACGGAAAGATCAATGTGTCCTGCAACCATTACCAATACCATACCGCAAGCAGCAATCGCTGTTGCTGCACATTGCAGGAACAGGTTCGAAAGATTTCTTGATGTAATAAATATTCCATTGGTTACAATCGTGAAAAATATCCAGATTACCATCAATGCCATAATCATGGCATACTGTCTAACGTTGCTCTTGAATGCATCCGTAATGATTTGAATCGGTGATTTTGATGATACTTTTACTGTGCTTTTTGGGCTAGCAGCAGTATTCAAATTAGCATTGTTTGCCATTATTTTGCTCCTCCTGTCGCATAAGTTATTATCTTCTCCTGTGTGGCTTCCTGCCAGCCGAGTTCTCCTACCAGAGCCCCTTCATGCATGACAACAACCCTGTCGCTCATTCCCAGAATCTCCGGTAACTCGGACGATATCATGATGATACATACTCCTTCATCGATTAATTTGTTCATGATATTATAAATCTCAAATTTAGCACCGACGTCGATTCCACGGGTAGGCTCATCCATGATTAATACCTTGGGCTTGGTCAATAGCCACTTGGCAAGAACAACCTTCTGCTGATTTCCACCACTTAGGTTTCCAACCTTTTGCTCAATGGACGGAGTCTTGATTTTCAGATCTGCCACATATTCATTTGTCAGCTTAATCACTTCGTTTGCATTGATCAGGCTCATATTCGAAATGCTTTCAAGACTGGCCAGGGTTGAATTGTTTTTTATATCCATTCCCAAAACAAGCCCATACCGTTTTCTGTCTTCGGAAACATAGCTTATTCCCGCCTTGATTGCCTCTTTCGGATTCTTTATATTGATTTTCTTACCGTTCAGCTTCACCTCTCCTGAAACATTCACACCATATGCGCCAAAAATACTCATTACGAGCTCAGTTCTACCAGCTCCCATCAAGCCGGCAATCCCAAGGATTTCTCCTTTTCTCAGCTTGAAGCTTACATTATCGATAACTTTTGTATCCGGAAGTTCAGGATTATAAACATTCCAGTTGTTTACCTCAAGCACTACTTCTCCCGGAGTATGCTCTACTCTTGGGAAGCGTTGTGTCAGTTCTCTTCCGACCATACGCTGGATAACTTTATCTTCGTTCATATCCTTCGCATCTTCCGTACAGATGGTCTTCCCATCACGAAGGATTGTGATTGAATCTGCGATTTCAAAAACCTCATTCAGTTTGTGGGATATATATATACATGTTACGCCTTTTGCTTTAAGTTCTTTAAGTATTTGTAACAAATTTTCAGTTTCAGATTCAGTTAATGCAGCAGACGGTTCATCAAGAATAAGAATATTGGCATTCTTTGCAATGGCCTTTGCAATTTCAACCAGCTGCTGTTGGCCGATACCAAGATTGATTACCTTGGTTAAGGGGTTGATGTTCAGGCGAACCTCCTGTAAAACCTTTTCGGTTTCAACATAGGATTCATCCCAATTGATAAAACCATTTTTCTTCTTTTCATTTCCCAGGAATATGTTTTCACATACACTCATGAGTTTAACCAATGCAAGTTCCTGGTAAATAATCGCTATTCCGGCATGTTCACTGTCCTTAATGTTATGGTACTGCTGAACACTGCCATTCAATACAATATCCCCACTATATGTACCAAAAGGATATACCCCGCTTAATACCTTCATCAGGGTTGATTTACCCGCTCCGTTTTCTCCACACAGGGCATGGATTTCACCTTTTTTTACACGGAATGTTACGTTGTCTAGTGCTTTGACCCCTGGAAACTCCTTTGTTATGTTTCTCATCTCAAGAATATATTCGCTCATACCATTCCACCTTTAAACAACTCGAGAGGAATAACCACTTAGCCATTCCTCTCAAGCATACTTTGTTTTATAACAGCTTATTTCTTGTAAACATCGTCCTTCTTCAGGTAACCGCTTTCGATAAGAACCTTGTCAATATTGTCTTTGTCAACAGCTAAAGGAGTGAGAAGGATTGAAGGAACATCCATTTTATTGTTGTTAACTTTGTTGTTAACGCCAGGATCTTCGTTTTTAGCCATCTTCATAGCTGCTGCAATTGCTGCTTTACCAAGTTCTCTAGTATCCTTGAATACTGTCATGCCCTGAGTACCCTGAACAATTCTCTGAGCAGCTGCAAGTTCTGCATCCTGACCAGTGATCGGCACTTTACCTGCCATGCCCTGAGCGTTTAATGCCTGAATACATCCGCCTGCTGTACCGTCGTTAGGAGCGAGTACACCCTGGATATTATTCTTGTTAGCTGTCAAAGCGTTTTCCATCAATTTGAGAGCGTTGTCTGGCTTCCAGTCTACAACAGCCTGTTCCATAACAACTTTGTAATCTCCCTTGTCGATCTTAGGTTTGAGGAACTTAGCAGCGCCTTCTTTGAACAACTTGGCGTTGTTGTCTGTAGGTGCGCCGGAGAGCCATACGATGTTACCCTTGTCTAAGTGCTTTGTGAACCATTCACCCTGAATTTCTCCAACCTTAACGTTGTCGAAGGAAAGGTAAATGTCAACGTCTGTTCCCATGATCAATCTGTCATAAGAAATAACTTTTACACCAGCTTTATGAGCCTTGTCAACAATAGCTGCTGCTGCATTGGCATCCTGTGGAGCAAGGATAAGTACTTTGATTCCCTGTGAAAGCAGGTTATCGCACTGAGCATCCTGTTTTGCAGCATCAAGGTTAGCTACCTGAACAGCCAAATCAAGACCCTTTGCTTTTGCTTCAGCTTCCATAGTTTCTTTATCTCTTACCCATCTTTCTTCCTGCAATGTTGCAAGAGATAAACCTACCTTAAGTTTGTCAGCTGCTTTTTCAGCTGGCTTTTCAGCTGCCTTTTCTTCTGTTTTCGCTGCAGGAGCTTCTGCTTTCTTTTCAGCTGCAGGAGCTTGTGATCCGCAACCAGCAAACAGAGAAACAGACATCATGAGTGCCGCAACCAGAGCAATACTCTTTACTGCTTTTTTCATTTACAAATTCCTCCTTAAAGTTTTTTGCATTTCTGCTATATATAGAATATCCTATTATAGCCATCCTTGTCTCTAGAGGTATTTATGATGGTCTTACCAAAATTAATATTTTGTTCTCAATTTTCTTTTTTTCTAGCAGTTTTTTAATGTGAATTTTAGTAAGACAACCTATGTGGTATTTGAAAAAGCAACGGAAGATCTGGTGGAGAATGAGATATAAACTACTTTGTTCAACGATTATTCCTTATGTACGATAGATTACTTTAGAAAGCAATATGCTTTTATAACAAAACAAATCCCGTACTATTTATATGACAGTAATATATTTGAAAGAATGTTGAATGATACGCAATAATTTTTGATGAATTTATGTCTTTAATTATACACCCTTGTTAATTATTGTTCAATTTATCTTTTGTTTACTTGAATTGTAAGAATATTCTCCAAAAAGCGAAAAAAGCTCCCTTACAGAGAGCTTCCGGTTATTGCAAGATTTATCGAATTGACTTCCAGTTCTTTGATTATTGGGACAATGAATTCTTAGGCCACTGGGTTTTCGGCACATTACGATAAACATCCTCAAGTCTGTGAAAACTTCCTTTTATTACGGTTTCCTCCAGATTAGACTTGGTAATTAGTACGGGTTCGATCATTTCATAAGGAACGTTATATTTTCCATCGTTGATCTCACTATTTGCATGAAAATCTTTCCCTTTGGCCATCCTAATGGATATCTCAGCTGCTTTTTCAGCAATTATCTCAATCGGCTTGTAAATCGTCATCAACTGTGTTCCTTCCGCTACCCTCTGGCAGCCGGAAATATCTGCATCATGCCCTGCCACCTCCACCTTGCCGGCAAGCCTTTGTTCCGCCAGCGCTTCAATCGCTGCTCCTGCAAGGCTGTCATTGGCCGCAATAATAGCGTTTATGTTAATACCTTTTTGAAGTGTTTTTTCTACACAATTAAAAGCGTCTTCCGGTCTCCAGTCCTCAGTCCATATTTCATTGATGACTGAAATAAATCCCTTATCAATATATGGCTTCAAAACCTTTTTATAACCTTGGTTAAACATATAGCTGTTATGGTCTGTTTTGGCGCCATTAATAATAATATAATTACCGGTAGGAACTTTTCTATAAATATATTCTGCCATCATCTCTCCAACTTTTACATTATCAAAGGATAAGTACAGATCCACATTGGCATTTTTCACAAGCCGGTCATAAGCGATGACTTTTATGCCCGATTTTTTTGCCAATTGAACTGCCGCGGAAGCCTTTTCAGCATCATGCGGGACTATCAGGAGAATATCAATGTCCTGCTCCAACAGAAACTTTACCTGATCAATCTGATCATCACTGTTGTTATTTGCAGTTTGAACAATCACATCTCCGCCCATTTCTTTTGCCTTCGCAACGAAAATATCCCGGTCTCTCTGCCAGCGTTCTTCCTGCAGAGTCGCCATTGAAAACCCGATTTTTACTTTCTTATCCTTTTTCAGCTCTGTTGGCAGGCTGCTTTCCTTTGTCGTTTGACATCCGGCAATAGAAATTAAAACAACTGCAGCGAGTAGAATTGTAACAATTCTTTTTTTACCCTGAATCCTCATTTCTGTTCCACCCCTACATTTTTTTTGACACTGTATCTTTATACTCCGTAGGTGTAATTCCAACTATTTTCTTAAATATCCTGCTGAAATAGTTTGGATCTCCATATCCGATCTGGTAACAAATTTCTTTCATATTATACCGGCCATCATTCAAATATTCCTTGGCTTTTTGTATCCTGACAGATGTCAGGTAATCAATAAAGTTCTCGCCGGTTTCTTCCTTAAACAGTTTACTAAAGTAATGGGGGCTGATATTCACTTCCTTGGATACATCCTCCAGAGTGATATCGTTTTGAAACTCATGATCGATATATTCACGAGCCTTCAAGATTACTGTACTAATTTTTTTATCCCGAATAGAATTGATCCCATTGACAACACGCTCAATGTTCTGTCTGCACCAGGCTTTGATTTCTCCCATATCTTCTATATTCAGCATTTCGATGAAATAATCTTTTTTTCCTGCTATTTCACTTTCATCTACACCATAATCCGAAGCCGTCCGCTGCAACAATACTATAAGTTCAAAAAGCTTTCCTTTGATTTTTAACGGTTTTTCATTATATTCCGCAACCAGCCAGTCAAAGATAAAGCTGAAAGCCTCAAGACAAACGGAAGTATCTCCCTGAGATGCTTTTTCAAGAAGAAGTTTTTCTTTCATTACAGGATATTCCGAATTATAGACTCCTTCTGAAGGCACATCCATAATATGAATAATTCCCTTACTTTCAGCATACCTTATTGCCTTCAAAGATTCGTCATAGGAACGGGATAAGTTCTCTATTCCGGTATAGATTCTTCCTATGCCGACACAAAAGTCTGCATCTACTTTCTCTGAAATCTTCGCATAAATGTTCCTAGCAATATTCAACGCCTCAAGCCGATAATTATACTCATCGTCGCTGACCTCGCAAGGAACAAACACCACAATTCTATTTAGCATCACAGGCCCAACAAGGCAGCGGCAACAGTATTTGATGGCATCTCTGATATATGGATAGAAAGACTGGCTTTTCACACTAAGACCGATTCGGTTGCCCATTGTTCCGGATTTTTCCGATTCCCCAAATTCCATCGTCATGATATATCCGCTTTTTTCAGGAATTTCAAGAATCTGCATATAATTTTCAAGTTCTCTGGCATTATCATCAAAAAGAAGAATGGAATAGATAAATCCGTATTCTAAAACCGGCAACACACTTTCAAATTTTTCTTTTAATTCAAGCTCCCTTTTTCTCTTTTCTCTTTCACTTTTAATTTTTTCTATGATCCCATGAACTACCTGAATAATTTTATCTCTATTGACTGGTTTCAGCAAGTATTCCGAAACACCCAGATTTACAGCTTCCTTGGCAAAGTCAAACTGATCATAGGCTGTGAGAATTACAAATTGCGCATTTTTATTATGCAGCTTGATCTCTCGTATCGCATCAATCCCATTGATTCCCGGCATTTTGATATCCATAAAAACGATATCGGGAATGATCATCTCAGCTTTCTCAATGGCGTCTCGACCCGAGCGTGCTGTATCTGCAACAATCACTTCTTCAAAATTCTTTTCGATGATAAATTTTATGGAATCAAGAACAATCTGCTCATCATCCGCTATCAGCATTTTAAACATTTGTTCACATCCTTTATCTAGGTTCCTGCCGGAATTCTTATGATCATTTCTGATCCGTTTCCAAGTACGCTGTGTATATCGAAAACATCTTCCCTGTTAAAAAATAATCTTAACCGACTGATGACATTATTCAAACCGATTCCTGTCGTATGTCCGGAATTGCTTTGCTCCATTTCCACGCCAGTATCCCCTTCTTCAAGGAAATGCATGATCTGTTCTGCTTGCATGCCTTTCCCATTGTCCTTTACAGTGATAACAATTTTATCTTTTTCGTTTTCAACCAGGATACCGATTCTTCCCCCCGTCTCCATTTCACCGATTCCATGGATAAAAGCATTCTCAACTAGGGGCTGGAGAATCATGCAGGGCATTTTTACATCTAAAAGTTTATCATCAATATCCGTATAGAATTCGATCCTGTCAGCAAATCTAGCTTTTAAAATATAGATATAGGTATTAATATTATTGATCTCTTCCCTTAAAGTCACAGGTTTATCCAATTTCTTAAGATTATATCTGAACAGGCTGGCAACATTCTCCACAAAAATGCAGGTTTTATCCGCTCCTTCAAGCATTGCCAGTTGAGCTCCCGCATTGAGGGTGTTAAAAATAAAGTGAGGATTGATTTGTGATTGCAAGGCATGAAGCTCAGCTTCCTTTAGATGCGCTTTCATGCTGAGATTCTGCATTTCCTGTTCTTTCAGCCTGCTTTCCAATTCAGCCTTCTCCTTTATTTCATCAAAATACAGCCGGATACTGGAAGCCATTCTGTTAAAAGCCTGCGCCATGATACCAATCTCGTCATCTTTATACACATTGACTTCATCGACATCAAAATTTCCTTTTGAAATCTCATCTGCTGCATGAGAAAGCTTGATAATGGGTTGTGTGATTTTATATGTAAACCAAAGAATCAGAATTGTATTAAAAAGAACCACTGCAATTATTACACCAATATTCAGTATCTGAACAAAATCCAGCCTGCCCGAAGTAATCATGTAACGTTCTGTATTCTCCTTAAACTGACTGTTGTTCAATTTATTGATATAAATATTGATATAATTGAATATCTTGTTCGCTTCGTTATAATATTGGATATACTCGGTGACATCCCTTCCTCTTTTTGCATTCACCGCAGCCTCCGTTTCAACGAGGTAGGTGTCAATCATGTTTCGTATGTCTTTAATAATCAGACTGCTTTCATTCGCTGAAAAGTCTTTTTGGATTTTTTCCGCTTTTGCTTTTAATTCATAATGGTTTTTCCAGTATTGTCTCAAACTGTCTGATTGCTTCGTTGACAAATAGGTTTCCAGATTCTGCTCTACCCGGTTGAGGGTATCAGTAAGATCATTCAGGTAGACATTGCTGGTAAACATGCCGTTCATCCTGACCATCAGCATGCGGGCATTATAATAAGTATAAAAGCTGGTCAGCGCCATAAGAAATGTAGTCAGCATGAAATACAGAATCAAACGTTTCCTTATTTTATTTTTATCCCAGAACTTTTGAAATGCCTGTATCATCATTTACCTTCCTGATCCACCATCTTTTGCATGTTGTTCATATAATCCTTCACGTTCTTCCTATTAATCACGTGTACTCCTGCATCTATATACGCAGAGGCTCCCTGTTTTCTCTTGATATCTACCAGCGCTTTTACTGTCTCGTAACCGATATTTAAGGGATTGCTGGTGACCGTTCCATAGACGACCCCTTTTTCAACATATCGAAGAATATCGGGCATATCATCATAGCCAATGATGGAGATATCTCCTACCTTGTTAAAATCTACGATGACTTGAGCCGCCCCAATAGTATCTTTGGATGTAGTACACAGAATTGCATTCACGTCGGGAAACTGATTTAATATATTGGTGGTTACTTCTTCCGCACTGAATATGCCCTGTTTGGATACATGGATCGTCTTGATTTCAATCTCAGGATAATTTTTCACAGCATCTCTAAAACCTTTAATCCTTAGATTTTGTGTCGTAGTGATACTTTCTTCCGAATTATTGTAATTATTGAGAATCACTGCAACTTTTGCTCTCCCGCCGGTAGCCTCCGCCAACAGCTTGCCTCCTTCGGTTCCCAGCATGTAACTGTTTGTACCGATAAAAGACGATCTTGCACTGTTTTTTACATCATTCTCTACAGTAACTACAGGGATTTTGTTTTGAACGGCCTTATTGATATATGGCTCAAAAAGAGCTTCGTCCAGAACATGTGTTGCAATTCCATCTACCTTCGAAGCAATAGCGATATCCAAATATTGCAGCTCCTCTGTGATGTTGGTGAACCGCGGTCCATTGAACTCAACAGCTACATTCAATTCCTTCGCTGCTTCCATCGCTCCTCTATTCACAGTCTGCCAAAAGGGGTCATCTGTATTTTGAGCAATAAAAACAAAGTGATACTCAGGTTTCCTTGCCTTATCCAGAATCCCCTTATTATCTGAAGCTAAGATCGCACTGCTGTTTTGAAAATATACATTTGAAAACACGAATGCTGAAACGAAAATAAGAGATATAACAATGATAATCAGAATATAAAACCTTCTCATATACGAACGCCCTCAAGCCCTATAATTTGTTTTTCATTATAGAAGCAGCATTTTTTCCTCCTTTCAATCTTAATATTTTATTGACTTTATGTCAATGAAACGGCCACCCCAGATCAGGGAAATAAATCTAGGACATTTTTACGAGTAAATAAATGCTATAAAACGCAAAAAACCAGTCTTTTAAGACTGGTTTTGTATTTTTGCTTAATAATTCTCAACAAACACTTCAAAGTGAGCTTTGGGGTGCTGACAGGCAGGACACAGGTCCGGAGCTCCTTCTCCTTCGTGAACATATCCGCAGTTTCTGCATTTCCACAGAACTTTTTCATCCTTCTTGAATACAGTCCCATTTTCGATGTTTGCTGCAAGCTTCCTGTATCTTGCTTCATGCCGCTCTTCTACCGCTGCAATCATTTTGAAAGCTGCGGAAACTTCAGGGAAACCTTCCTCTGCTGCAATTTGAGCAAACTCAGGATATAGCTGAGTCCATTCCTCATTTTCGCCCGCTGCAGCCGCCTTTAAGTTATCAACTGTGGTCGCCTGAGCAACAGGATAAACCGCGTTGATCTCAACAGCTGCAGGAAGTTCGCCATCCATACCTGCCAGAATCAGCTTGTAAAATTTCTTGGCATGCTCCTTTTCATTGTCCGCGGTTTCAGTAAAGATTCCTTCGATCTGTCTAAAACCTTCCTTATTTGCGATGGATGCATAAAAAGTATACCGATTACGCGCCTGTGACTCACCTGCAAAAGCTTTCATCAAGTTTTCCAAAGTCTTGGTTCCTTTTAAACTCTTCATTTTTTACCCTCCCGTAAATTGAATTAAGAATTAAGAACTTAGAATTATGAGCTTAGATTTAAGAATATAGATCGAAGATTAAAATATTGTATTCAATGTTAGTGAAAGCACGATGAGTTGGAATACGCGAATCAAAAGACAAATATAGAAATTCAATAATCCATCAAAGTAATGCAATTAATTGCGCCAATCTCATGAGGAACGTCAAATGAATTTGATGATCTAAATTCATATTCACTTTATTTCCACGCTTTACCACATCATTAGTTTTCTTCTTTACCTGCTCTTTTTATTTATTTTATATTCTTCGTTCTTCTTCCTTAGTTCTATGTTTTTACTTAAAGTCCTCCATAAAACCAACAATTTTCTTCCGGTCCACCTCACGGTCTATTAAGGAAGGACCTTCTTTTAAGTAAGGAATCCGGTCATGATATGTGGGTTTTTCTTCTTTGTACAAAATCCCCAAAGGAATCCTTTCGCCCCACTCCATGGCTTTTTCCATGGCTGCCAGCCGGTTTGATGCCGGATAGCTTTCATCCAGCTTATAAACCCTTTTGCTGTACCATTGGAAGGTATTGACCTTATTAAAGCTGACACAAGGCTGCAGGATATCCACCAGTGCATAGCCCCTAAACTGAATGGCTTCAAGCATGATAGAAACAAGGTGTTCCTTGTCCCCGCTGAAAGCTCTGGCTACAAAGCCCGCCCCCAGAGATAAAGCCAGCAGTAAAGGATTCATCGGCGTATTGATGGACCCGTCCGGTTGAACCTCGGTGACATGCCCTACATCGGTTGTCGGAGAAGCCTGCCCTTTTGTCAGTCCGTAAATCTGATTATCATGTACAAAATGTGTAATGTCCACATTCCTTCTTATATTATGAATGAAATGGTTGCCGCCTTCACCGTAGGTATCTCCGTCCCCGGAATCGATAATCACTGTCAGGTCTTTATTTGCAATTTTTGCAGCAATGGCCGGAGGCACTGCTCTCCCATGAAGTCCGCAAAATCCGTTGGTATTGATATACTGAGGAGTCTTAGCCGCCTGCCCGATACCGCCGACTACCAGAACCTCATGCGGTTCGCGTCCCAGCCTGTTCAAAGCTTCCTTCAGTGCGTCCAGAATGTTCAAGTCCCCGCAGCCCGGGCACCATGCCGTTTCGGAAGTACAAAACTTGCATTCTCCCATGGTTACATCCCTCCCTTCAGCTTTGTATAGATCTCTTGTGCAGAAATCGGCCGTCCGTCGTACTTCAAAATATTCCGGCTGCACTTGATTCCCGTCTCTTCCATGATTAAGGCCGCCAGCTGGCCAGTAGCATTCTGTTCGATATTGATAATCTTTTTTGCGTTCTTTGCTTTCTCTGTCAGAAGCTTTTGAGGCAATGGCCAGATATCACCAAAAACCAGGGCTGCAAACCTTTTGGTACTACTGCTGTTTAACTGGTCAACCGCTTCCTTTACGGGTCCGTATAAGGATCCCCATGCCAGAAGGAGGGTATCGAATTCTTCGCCGCCGATAAATTCCGGTTCCAGCAGCTCGGTTTTCAGCTGCTCAAGTTTCCGCATCCTTTTGTCATTCATTTTGACCCTGACTTCCGCAGATTCGGTAATATGACCGGACTCATCATGTTCATCGCTATCCACCAGGACAACTTTTCCCGGCACTTTCCCGGGAATTATTCTTGGTGAAATCCCATTTTCAGTGATTTCATATCTCCTGTATTCCTTGTCCCCGGTATAGGCTTCATTACTTAAATACCTGTTGATTTCAACTTTACCAAAATCAAAAGGTGCAGTGGTAGTGGTATAATCCGCCAGATACTGATCTCCCAGCAGGATCACAGGCATTTGATATTTGTCTGCCAGGTTGAATGCCCTGACGGTCTGATAGAACGCATCTTCAGGATTCCTCAGTGCAATGACCATCTTCGGGAACTCTCCCGGAGCACAGGAAACAACAAACCGTAAATCTGCCTGTTCCGTTCTGGTTGGCAAACCGGTCGTCGGTCCAGGCCTCTGGATTTCCGCTATGACCAATGGGATCTCCTGCATTCCTGAAAGTCCAACCGCTTCTACCTTCAATGCAAAACCGCCGCCGGAAGTGCCGGTCATGGCCCTTACGCCTGCATAAGAAGCGCCTATAGCCATATTAATCGCTGCGATTTCGTCTTCAGCCTGTTCAACAACAATTTCAGCCTCATCCATCTTCGTTGCCAGGTAATTCATGATACTGGTGGAAGGCGTCATCGGGTACGCGGAATAAAACTTACACCCTGCTGCTAATGCACCCAGTGCAATCGCCTGATTCCCGTTGATCAGAATTTTCCCCTGATCCTTTAAGGGAATTGATTCGTATTTGGATTCCACCAATTCAAACCCCTTAGTGATGGCCATGAAATTCTGCTTTGCAATATCTTCCCGTTCAAAAGTCAGGTTCAGTACATCTTCGACGAGTGAATCGTCCATTCCAAAGAGTTTGAACAAAACCCCTAAAGCAGTACTTCCCATGGCTTTGACATTGCCGATGCTTTTCGCCGTTTCTTTCAGCGGCAGACTTAGCACCCGTTTGTCCTCAAACTGAATCTCCTTGTCACAAATGACAAATCCTTCTTCACTCAGTCTTTCCCTATGGATTCGGACGGTTTCCTCATTGAGTGCAATGATCCCATCCAGGTTGTCCCTATGGCTGTTCAATGCTTTTTGCCCGAAACGCACCTGAATGAAATTATGTCCGCCCCTTACCCTGGACATGTAATCCCGGATAGTAAAAATCTCAAATCCTTTTCTCTTCAATACCCTTTCAAGTATTGCAGCCAGCGTGTCCATTCCCTGACCTGCTGCACCGCCAATCAGCCTGTTGTAATCCATCTTCTCGCCCCTTGAGTTCATATTTATCAAGCAACTTTTTGTATTCATTCCTAAAAAATCTCGTATTCAGAATCAGAATATTGTAAGGAGTTTATTGATTTATCCTTACAAATAAGGAATTTCGCCCAGGAACTTGTATAAGCTTCCCAAGCCAAAATATATTTACCACACTTCATATTTAAGAAACAAAAATCTCAAATATGCGCATTTTAAAAATATTCTATTGAAATATGTATTGTTTGACAGGATTTCCTTTTTATAATCCTTATAATTTGTTCTGAACTGTACAAGTTAATAGCAGGATATACAATAAAACGAATGAAGACTTTCCATAAAAGCAAAAAGCATAAAACCAAAATACCGGCTTTATGCTATGGAATTTCACTGGAGGAACCTATGAATCTACATCAGCATGAGTTTAAAATAGAATGTGAATCGGTAAATAATCACACCCATAGGGTTTTAGGGTATACGGAAAGCACCATCGGTGTAAACTTATTCCATTTTCATCATTTTTGGGGTATTTGCACCTATAACGGCCATACCCACTATTTTTCTGGTTTTACCGGATTACCTGCCAAGACAAGCAATGGCCATGTTCACAAAATTGAGGGAATACTCGAACTTAACAATGGCCATGAGCACAAATTCAGCGGATTTACCTTCGAAGAAGTGCAGTATGTCTCAAAAAAATTTATCAAAACAGCGCTGGCATAAAAAACGTCCATGAAATTATTCTTATATTCTCATAAAAAGGGAGTATCGCACCCTACCTAAAAAAGTAGTTTTGCAACACACCCTTTACATTCCTGTACAAATGTTAATCGCTGCTTTCGATACTGCTTTCATCATGGTGATGGTCATGATGATCTTCTAAATCTAAACTTGCAGATACTCCTGCATGATCAGATGGCCAAAGCCCAGTTTTTGTTCGGTCTTTCTGCGATTCTCCAACTAATTCTGCTTCAATTGGTTCCCAGCCGTTTTTATATAAAATATAATCGAGTCTTCTACTCAACATAGAAATTGCATTTAAAAGATCAGGACTCTGTTCATCGGTAAACCCCGGTCCTTCACCCACTTTGTCCCATACATCTTTAAAGCCAGCATTAATAAACAAATGAATAGTACTGCTATTAGGAGGGGCATTCAAATCTCCCGTAATGACCACCGGTAAATGCGTGTTTGCAGGTCCTTGAAGAATTTCAAGAGCTTGGGCATTCCGTATGGCTTCAACCGTTGGATCTAAACGTGTATTAATCATTCTGAAAACTTTTCCATCAATCTTAACATCGATAGAAGACCATCCTCGGAGTATGGTAAAAGGTTGTCCTGCTATGGGTACAGTTAGATTTGTTTGGAAATTAGCTTCCTGTCTTCTTATTACGTCCAATTGATGGTCTTTACGAATCAGGATTGCATCCCTATCCAAAAATTGTATAAAATTCCCATTGCTGTCTGGAAGTTTTGACTTTGCATTATTATTACGAGCCGCAACTTCGTATTTCAAACCTCGTTCCTCTAACTCTTCCAATAATATCTCTATAAAGTCATAGGTTACGGTTCTGAAAGTTGGAATAATCAGTTTCACCCGCGCCGCTTCTTGCAAACCGATAAGATCAGGTTTTTCAGAAGCAATAGCTTCGGCAATTGCCTTGGCACGAACAGGAAAATTCGTTGCAAGAAATTGACGAAACACTTGTGTTACCACTTCAGGGAGTTGCTCTGGGGTTAATGGTGCAAACAATGGTGTAACATTAAAACCTTGATAAATATTCCATGTCAGGAATGAAACCCTAATATTGCATTCAGAAGACATTTCCATTTTACTCCAATCAAATAATCTATTAATAGTGTATGAAATTATTGGAGAATGGGAACCACAATTTTACTACTACTTCGCTAAACACATGTAAAAATAGGTTTCAAATGGCTTCATTTATTTATGAATCTTAAAAACAGGTTATCCTCATTCGGTAGTTTTTGGCTCCTGTAGATGCACAATCCGGGGATTTTAATTGTGACGGCTTCCCTGATATTTCTGTTACAAACCGAGCAGATAAATCTGTCTTAGTACTTTTAGAAAACGGTGATGTAGTCTTCCGGATGGCACAAAGCTTTAGTGTATCACCTTCCGTGGACCCTCTATCAATTACATCTGAAGACTTTAAGGGAGATTGTCAGGTTGATATAGCTATATCAAATTCTGATTTAACTGATAGATCAGTCTTGTAAAATTCTTGCAGGGAACTTTACAGATATCCATCGAAATTGATGCACGGTGCCAGACCGATTCATCGTGTCAAAGTGTCATATCTGCTCAGCGGTCTCGAGAATGCAGTATATTACTACTCTCTACCTTCTTTTATTCATTCTATTCTATTCTCTTCGCTTTATTTCTGGATTCTTCATTCTACTCTCTGCTTTCTACTTTCATCTTTCTTCTTTTTTCTTTACCATTCTCCCTGAACTTCATCGTACCGATGGTCAACACTAAAGTCCGGCTTATCGAAATAATCCGCGGCACTTCCAAAGGTGGTGTCCACGTTGATCCATCGGTTCTGCTCGGCGTAATATACTTGGTTCCAAGCGTGGTCCCCCCAGGAAACTCCGCTGTATCCCAATCCTGTCACCAAGCGCACTTTGACGCCAGTAGCTCTGCACATCGCAATGTAGAGACAGGAATAATCAAAGCAGACACCTTTTCTTGTTTGAAACGCCTCAATGGCCCCCGAAGAAGTTCCCCTGGGATCTTTGCTCAGCTTATCGGCCTTGTCATAATCATATTCAACATGTCGGCTCACCCATTGATATAATAGGAAAGCTTTTTTTCTGCTGTTTTTTTCGTTGCCTACTATTTTTCTTGCGGTTTCGTCAATTTCAGGAGAGGATTTGATTGCTTCATCCAGCGTTACTCCGTTAAAGTACTCAATTACTTTGATGTTGCGTTTTGCCAGCTCATCCTTTAACTGTCCTGAAACCTCCGGAATGCCTTGTTGTCCATTCCTTGGAAGGACTTTCCCGATCTCTCTGAAAGAGTCATTCACCAGCACAGGTACTTTTTTTGCAAGGTTTGAGTTTAATGCAGGAAAGATTGCAGTTTTATAGAGAAACTGATATGCCGTGGATTCATTCATCCACTTGGAAAGCGCTGGTGTAGGAAAATAATAGGCATAAAAGTTCAGCAGCAAGCCAAAAGTAAAAACCAGAAATAAAGATCTGGGAATCTGCCATACCGCGCCGAAGAACCTCTTGATGAAGCTTCCTGAAGTATCAATGACACTGTACACACCATCCGCAACCGGAATCACAACATACCTGTACAGCGGTTCGGTAACAAGTCTCAGGACGGTTGTGATTACAAGCATGAGAATCGGTGTAACGATTAGATAAGTCAGCACATCCTTTCCGTAAAAAAAGGATTTGACACCTTCAGGTATTGACGTATACAGCTCATTAAATATGTCTGAACCCGAGTGCTCGAAAAATATTCTTCGGGTCAGGTAGATGGACGCGATCAAGCTGAACAGGAACTCAACATGATCCAGCAAAGAAGCCATGGAATAATGAAGCCGTTCTCTTGAAAAGGATTCAAGAAAGCCGAACAATGCAGGCAGTATCAGGATCGCTAGTATGATTATGGTTATATAGTTCATATTGTGCAAAAGTTTCCCCTTTCTATATCAAAGCCCGGAATTAATCAGTATAAATCCTATCATGGTATTAAAATAGGTTATTTCAAAGTCAATTAGAGTAAATAAAAGTATTTGCACTACTACAGCACATTGTATCATATTATCAGGATTTGTGAATTCGCCGTTGATCTATCATTGCTGGGAGTTCCCTGCAATACATTATATGAAGCCGTGTTCATCCCCTAAGTTATATTTTACAGTTGAATTTTCTCCATGCAATTTAAAAATTTTTCCAAACTCAGTGTCATTTATACCTGTGCACATAATATACTCATTAAATCAAAGACAAGTCTGTTTTATTGCTTGGGCTATAGTAAAAAATTATGAAATTTTTAAATTTACATCTTGCATTTTTTATAAAAAAACGCTAGTATATATATAATAAAAAAAATAATAGTTCTTATTTAAACAATGGTGTTTAGAGAACATTCTATATCTAAGATGAACGAGGACGTTTCAAATTCTATTTGACGCGTCTTTTTATTTTGATTTTGAATTCTTTAAGCACGTATTTCTAGCAAGTTTATAAATAATATTAATAAAATTGAAAGGGGTATAAAAATGTCAAAACTCGGTGAAATTTTTGGTTCAAATGTATTCAATGACTCCGTAATGAGAGAGCGCCTTCCAAAAGCTACCTATAAAGCTTTAAAAAAGACAATTGATGAAGGCCTTCCTCTTGATCCTGCAGTTGCAGAAGTTGTTGCTAATGCGATGAAGGATTGGGCAATCGAAAAAGGAGCAACCCACTTCACACATTGGTTCCAGCCAATGACTGGAATCACAGCTGAAAAGCATGATTCATTTATCAACCCTACTTCTGATGGAAAAGTCATCATGGAATTCTCAGGCAAGGAACTCATCAAGGGTGAACCTGATGCCTCCTCCTTCCCTTCCGGCGGTCTCCGTGCTACTTTTGAAGCAAGAGGCTATACAGCTTGGGATTGTACGTCCCCTGCATTCGTTAAGGATGATTCACTCTATATTCCAACCGCTTTCTGCTCATACACCGGTGAAGTTCTTGACAAGAAAACTCCGCTTCTCCGTTCAATGGAAGCTATTTCCAAGCAAGCTCTTCGTGTATTGAGACTCTTCGGTAACACTACCGCTACAAGAGTAATCACTACGGTTGGTCCGGAACAGGAATATTTCTTAATCGACAAGGACATGTATGATGCTCGTAAAGACCTTATTTTCACTGGCAGGACACTGTTCGGTGCAAAACCTCCGAAGGGTCAGGAACTCGAAGATCATTACTTCGGTACACTGAAAGAAAGAGTTTCTGCGTTCATGAAGGAACTGGACGAAGAACTTTGGAAGCTTGGTATTTCTGCAAAAACTAAACATAACGAAGTTGCTCCTGCACAGCACGAGCTTGCTCCGATCTTCAGCACAACCAATATTGCTACTGATCATAACCAGTTAACCATGGATACAATGAAGAAAGTTGCTTTAAGACACGGTCTTGTTTGTCTCCTCCATGAAAAGCCTTTTGCGGGTGTTAACGGTTCCGGTAAGCACAACAACTGGTCCATGGGAACCAACGATGGACAGAACCTTTTAGAACCAGGACATACTCCACATGAAAATGCACAATTCCTCGTATTCCTCGCAGCAGTAATCAGAGCGGTTGATGAATACGCTGACCTCTTAAGAGTATCAGCTGCAACCCCTGGAAATGATCACAGACTTGGCGCTAACGAAGCACCACCAGCGATCATCTCCATCTTCCTTGGCGATCAGCTCACTGATATCCTCGAACAGATCGAAAAAGGCGGAGCTACTTCCTCCAAGCAGGGCGGTCAGTTGAAGGTTGGAGTATCCACTCTTCCAGCTCTTCCAAAGGATACTACCGATAGAAACAGAACATCACCTTTCGCATTCACAGGTAACAAGTTCGAGTTCAGAATGGTTGGATCTTCTCAGTCGATCTCCGGCTGCAATTTTGTTCTCAATACAACAGTTGCTGAAATCCTGTCCGAGATCGCTGACAGACTTGAAAAAGCAAAGGATTTCGATGCTGAAGTACAGGCGATCCTACAGGAAATCGTTAAGAACCACAAGAGAATCATCTTCAATGGCAACGGCTATTCTGAAGAGTGGGTTGCTGAAGCAGCAAAAAGAGGGTTGCCAAACTTTACATCCACCGTTGCAGCTTTGCCTCAGTTAATCACTGAAAAGAGCATCAAGGTATTTGAAAAGCACGGCGTATTAAGCAAAGTTGAGCTCGAATCCCGTTACGAAATCAACCTCGAAGGTTATATCAAGACCATCAATATTGAAGCGCTTACTATGCTTGAAATGGCAAAACGCCAGGTCCTCCCTGCAGTAATCAAGTTCACAACTGAACTTGCTACTTCTATCAATTCCATCCAGGCTACTGGAGTAAAAGTTGATATAAGTGCACAGACTGAACTTCTTGCTGAAGTTTCTGCTCTTGCAGCATCCCTCAAGAAGAATATCGCAGTCCTTGAAAAAGCAGTGGATGAAGCAAATGACATGCATGGCGATTCTTACAAACAGGCATGCGCATTCAGAGATAAGGTATTTGCTCAGATGGGCGTTCTGAGAGCAGATGCTGACAAGCTCGAAGCCATCGTTGACGAAGAATACTGGCCATTACCAACTTACGGCGATATGCTGTTCAACGTATAATTCGTTTTACAAAATATCAAGAGCAGTGGATGAAAATCCATTGCTCTTTTTTTTAAAAGAAGACAAACAAAAAACTGCTGCATTCAACAAGCAGCAGTTTTCTATCTTGAATTAATAGTTCATTCCATCCTCAAGGGCTTTCATTTCTTCCGGAATCAAATTGTGTTTCTTTTCCGGAAGCACCTTTTTTAGCGCTTCCGCAAAGCTTTCTTTAGATACGATTCCTGTTTTTCCAATCAGCTTCCCTAATAGAATGATATTTGCAAAAGTCAGGTTTCCCATATCGGATGCCATTTTTGTAGCCGGGATTTCAAACACGTCTACATCGGTTCTCTTTGGACTTTTATCCACCAGAGAGCTGTCTGTGATGATCACTCCGCCTTTTACAATCATACCTTCAAACTTTTCGAGGGATGGGCCATTCATAACCACCAATGCAGTTGCACTGTTTAATATCGGTGAACCTACCGGTTCATCGGATATGATTACGTGGCAATTTGCGGTACCCCCTCTCATTTCAGGGCCATAGGATGGAAGCCAAGAAACGTTCTTATTTTCAAGCATTCCAGCATAAGCGAGAAGCCTTCCTGCGGATAGGATCCCCTGTCCGCCAAATCCTGCGATAATAATTTCCTGCTGCATACTTACACCTCCAAGTCCTTGCCTTTAAAATTCCCCAGCGGGTAAAACGGAATCATCTTGTCCTGAACCCATTTGAGTGCATCTACAGGCTTAAGTCCCCAGTTGGTAGGACAGGTAGACAGGATCTCTACGATCGCAAAGCCCTTGCCTGCCATTTGTATCTGGAAAGCTTTCTTAATCGCCTTCTTGGCATTCATAATATTTTTGATGTCATGGACAGATACTCTCTCTACATAAACTGCACCTTCCAGCGTTGATAAAAGCTCACAGACCTTCACAGGGAAACCGTGAAGGTCAGGTTTTCTGCCGAAAGGAGAAGTAGTCGTTACCTGATTCATCAGTGTTGTTGGGGCCATCTGTCCCGATGTCATCCCATAAATAGCATTGTTTACAAAGATAGAAGTGATCTTTTCCCCTCTCGTAGCTGCATGAACGATTTCCGCAGTTCCGATGGCTGCAAGGTCTCCGTCTCCCTGGTACGTGAATACCAGATTGTCCGGATTGACTCTCTTAATCCCTGTTCCAACGGCAGGCGCCCTTCCGTGAGCCGCCTGAACCATATCACAGTTAAAATACTCGTAGTTGTTATAAGTACATCCAACAGGAGATACCCCGATGGTCTTTCCTTCTATTCCCAGCTCATCAATTACTTCTGCGATCAGCCTGTGCACGATGCCGTGAGTACATCCGGGGCAATAATGCATGGACAGATCTTTTAACGCATGTGGTCTTTTAAATACAGTCGCCATTGATATCCCCTCACTTTAAAATTTCTTTGACTTTGTCCAGAATTTCCTGCTGGCTTGGAATCATTCCGCCCATTCTTCCGTAGAAGTGTACAGGACGCTTACCATTCACAGCAAGCTTTACGTCTTCGACCATCTGACCCGCATTTAATTCAACGGAAAGGAACGCTTTCGGAACCTCTGCATATTTTTCAAATTCCTGTGTCGGGAAAGGCCAAAGGGATATCGGCCGGATCAGCCCGATCTTGATTCCTTCCTTTTCAGCAGTTTTAATGACGTTTTTAACGATTCTTGCTACAGTTCCAAAAGCAGTGATGATGATATCCGGATTTTCACAGTTATAAACTTCAACCCGGGTTTCATTTTCTTCAATCTGCTTGTATTTGGCCTGCAGCTTCTGATTATGCTTTTCCAACATTTCAGGATTGATATAGATGGAAGTGACCATATTATTGTCTCTCTTCATTTCTGTTCCAGTGGTTGCCCAGCTTTTATCCGCCGGAATGATTTCCTCCTGGTTTCTGAACTCTACCGCTTCCATCATCTGGCCCAGGATACCGTCTCCCATAATCATGGTAACAATCCTGTATTTATCGGCAATATTAAAGGCATCCACCGTCAGCTCATACAATTCCTGAACGCTTGAAGGTGCCAGTACTACCATCTTGTAGTCTCCGTGTCCGCCGCCTTTAACCGCCTGGAAGTAGTCACACTGTGCAGGCAGGATACCGCCTAATCCGGGTCCGCAGCGCACGATATTTACAATAACACAAGGTAGTTCTGCACCTGCGATATATGAAATTCCTTCTTGTTTCAAACTGATTCCAGGGCTTGAGGAAGAAGTCAAAACCCTTGCGCCGGCAGCTGCCGCGCCGTATACCATATTAATGGCTGCAACTTCACTTTCTGCCTGAACAAAGACACCGTCCACTTCCGGCATTTTTTTTGCCATATAGTGAGCGATTTCAGTCTGAGGTGTTATAGGATAACCGAAGTAGTGCTTGCATCCGGCTCTCAACGCCGCTTCTGCAATGACTTCGTTTCCTTTCATCAATAATTTTTCTCCCATACCATATGTCCCCCTTATAATGAGCCAAGTTTAAATTCAAAATTCCTTAGTGGATAAATTGGCGAATTTCATCGATAACTACCTTAATTAATTTTTAATTCAAAACTTGTTATCGATATTCTTCAACCGAGATAGAAATAACGGAAATTGGATAATCACAGTAGAATCATAACTTCCTTAGCATGATTACAAATTATTTCTCTACTTCAATGACACAATCCGGACAAATCGTAGCACAAAATGCACAACCGATACATTTGTCCATATCTGATACTCCCGCAGGATGAAAACCCTTCTGGTTTAACTTGTTGGTGTCCATCACAACAATATTCTTGGGGCACACGGTCGTACATAATTTGCACCCTTTACACTTTTCCTCAAAAAAGGTCACTTTTGCCATATTAACCCTCTCTCAAAATAAAATTTCATTCTATTGAATCTAAAAGCTTCTATTTTTGACCAAACCTATCTTGTTTATTATAAAACTCTTTGTTCCCGAATGCAAGTTTGTTCATAATCTTTAACCTTATTCACGGTCCCAGGGCAGTTTAATCAGCTTATCCAAAGTCAGCACTTCATTTCCGACTTTCTCTTTCAATGTATGGCAATCGATCCCCATACAGGTGGTAAAGCCCATGGGCACTCCCAACTTATTCGAAATCTCAAAGATCTTTTCCTGACCTTCTACAATATCCTCGAATGAAGTATACTGAAGAAGGTTCGTATTGTTTACCAGCTTGGTTACTTTCATTCCGGCGCTGCTTTCGATGCTGTAGATCATTTCTTCTATTTTTTCCAGGGTATCGGTCATAGGTCTCTTCACATTGACTACAAAAAACATTTCGTAGTCGTCCTGCTGGATTTCTTCTCTGAATCTCGCTACGGCTCTTGCTCCCAGATCGTCACCGCCCACATCCAATACAGCCTTGTATTCCTTCTTTTGAAACAAGGAATAAATCTCCGGCGGTAATGCCGGTACGTCCACATTGGTATTGGCATACATCGGCGTGATTACCCAGATGCCCTGTTTTTCCAGTGTCTCCTTTGCGTCAGCCGTCCGGAAGTACGGATTAACGATATCAAAATCTACGATGGCCGTCTTGTTCCCTGCTGCAGACATTTTGAGGGCATAATTAACTGCAACCTCTGTCTTTCCGCTTCCAAAATGCCCAGTAAATATACTTAAACGTTTTTCAAACATGATATTCCTCTTTCTTATCTCTTATATCCGATCAGGTCCTTAACGACCTCTCCAGCAATAATCATACCGGCTACGGAAGGCACAAAGGAAATGCTGGCCGGAATCTGATGGCGTACCGTGCACTTCCGGGTGGTTCCCTTTGGACAAATGCAGCCTGCACTGCAGCTGGAGTTTTCCGTTTCGACGGGTTTAATGGGTTCCTCCTTCGAATAGACTACTTTCAGTGAATCAACATTTCTGCTCCGCAGTTCCTTCCTCATGACCTTCGCCAGCGGGCAAATGGAAGTCTTAAAAAGGTCTGTCACTTCCAGCATGGTAGGATCCAGTTTATTCCCCGTTCCCATGCAGCTGATGATTGGAATTCCTTTTTCTTTGGCCTCAAGAATCAGCCCGATTTTTCCGGTAACCGTATCAATAGCGTCTATAACATAATTACAGTCCGCACTGATAATGTTTTGAGACGAACCCGGCAGATAAAAGGTCTGAAATGTTTCCACTTCCGCCTTTGGATTGATCTCCAGAATCCGGTCCCGCATCACCTCAACCTTCGGCTTTCCAACAGTCCTTCTTGTGGCATGGAGCTGTCTATTGAGGTTCGTTAGACAAACACAGTCGTCATCCACCAGAATAAACCTGCCGACGCCCGACCGTACCAGTCCTTCAACAACAAAGGAACCTACCCCGCCGATCCCAAAAACCGCTACCTTGCTCTCCGAAAGTATCTTTAGTGCTTCTGCTCCTATCAGCATTTCCGTACGTGAAAATTCGTGTAACATCTAATTCTCCTTTGCATATATCCACCCTCATTTTAACTCTCTCCAAAGCATGAAATTGTATTTTTACACTGATTTCCCCTATACTTTTTGAATTAGCGGAGATGTGTTGTGAAGGAGAAATATGATCTCTATTTTCTTAATTGTTCTGTTGCCTTGCAGACTTCAACCAACCGTTTTGCAAGAATCTCAGAACGCTTTATCGCAAACTCATCCTTGTCTGCCGGCCTTTGAGCGCATACGCCGTGATGACCGCAATCATCCTCTCCAAAGCCATCTGCAACAATGATCATCCCGTGCACCAGCATGATGTCATGAAGGGCTTTCATCGTAGTTTCCTGCCCTCCAAATCTGGAGGTTCCTACGGTAACTCCAGCGGCTACCTTATTGTAGAAAGCCTTTTCAACCCTTAGCTTTCTGGTTTTATCAAAAAGCGCCTTCAGCTGCCCTGAAACGCTCCCAAAATAAACCGGGCTTCCAAAGACAAGACCATCCGCTTTCTTCATCAGTTCAAAAGCTTCTTCCAATTTCGATCCCTTGTAGCACACTCCTGAGCAAGGGTTGCTGCACGCTTTGCAGAAGCCGTGTTTCGAAGATGCCAAAAGTTCATCGATTTCCAATATTCTTGTCTCCGAACCAAGGCCGGAGGCTTTCTCCAGTACCTGATTGAGTAACATTTTCGTATTCCCGTTTTTATTGGGACTGCCATTTAAACCGATAATTAACATTGACCCCACCTCTTTCATATATCCAAACTATAATTCAAAATTGTAGTTTACCATTAAAGAATTCATATCAAGATTCAAATCCGTATCCTATCTATTGCTTGAAAGGCTTCTCATTGATATTGCCGTCTCCCACCGCTGCAATCTTCCAACCTTTTGCTGTCTTTTTCAAAGTAGCCACCAGTGCTTGCTTCACTTCATTCCCTTCACTGATTGAAAACACCTGATAGAAATAAACGTTGGCTGTATTTCCCGACATTTTGTCGTGGACTACGCTTTCAATTTTCGCTGTTTTAAAAAAGCTGCCGTATGCCGAAAAGCTTTCAACATCAATATCCTTCTTGCTTAATTCGGCCACCCCCATGAGTTTGAAGGCATTCAGCTGGAATTTGTCATCCAGAAGATCATAGGCCTTGGTATACTGTCCTGAAGACAAATTGGTATAAAACCCTTTCAATGCTTTTACAGGCTCTGAATCGGCTTTTGCTGCCTGTCCGTCTTTATTTCCGGCGGTCTGTCCTGCAATGGCAGGGCTCCCATCCATATTAGTGAGTAGGTTTTTCTCTATATCATACAAGAGTTCCCTTGACTTTTCACCGGTATCGCTGTTTTTCGGGAACACAGTTTCTTTAATCTTCAATGTATTATTCGATTGCCACGACATCAAGGAATAGTGATAGACCATCTTTTGATCCGTGTTGTTTCCAATAAGGTTTCCTTTTGCATCCTTGTTGCCGTTTACAGCAAATTTATCCTTACTGCATTCCAGTACCTGAAGCAGCGTCCTTCTCGGATACTGACTGCTCAAAGCACTTTCCACATAGCTAAATGCAAGATACTTCATGTCTTTTGAGAACTTAAAATCCGAGAATTTCCCGATTTGAGAAAAAAGCTTGTTCACGGAACCTTCCTTTAAATCCATCCCGTACAAAGTTATTTCAGCGGACTCCATGATAGGCTTATCCGAGGCTATAAAATAGGCTTTATGAAGCTTGGGATTCAAATACACAGATTGGATACCGAAGGCCTGCGGGTTGGAAGTATTTTTTTCCCTCTTGCTGAAAACATCTTTTAGCTGAGGTACAGTTTCAGCATTGACTTGTCGGGTCAAGCTTTCGCCATTCACATAGTATTCCAGCTTCATGAAAACTTCTCCTGAATTCAATTGGCAGAGAAAAGCTTTCATATCATATTCCGGTGTATTGTTTGCTACAGCAATTTCCTCACTCTTGATATTCTCTTCCTTTTTTTCAGATACAGCTGGCTCAGTCAGATCCGGATTCTTTTCTTCCGTTTTTTTGCCGCTATCCACTACTGCCGTTTCAACCTTTTTTGCTGCACTTTCTTCGTTCTTGGAATTGGCCTTGGGCTGGCTGAGAGTCACATAAGCCGCTCCCAGTAATGCGATGATGATAATGGAAGCTGCTATAAGTAGCCTTCTTCTATTCATATAAATCCTCCAGGGGAATTCATTTATCTGCATGGACCATCAGTGTCGTCCCGTTTCCCTATATATTATGATTACATTATATAAAAAGAATAACTTGTTCACAAATTTTTTCACAATTTTAGAACCCTTTGTCTTTCGACTCGGAAACCTTCTTGCTATAAATAATAAACAGGCTTTATTAAGCCTGCTCCATCGCCTCCAAACAATTTTTACAGTACCCGTAAAACTTTACCCGGTGGTCCTTCACTACAAAGTTATTTTTCTTTAAAATTTGCTCCTCGAGGGAATCCAGAAGATCCTCCTGTACCTCTTCCACCATACCGCACTTGGTGCAAATAAGGTGATGATGGCGGTGGTCTTCATTATGACGGTTGATCTCATAACGGTTGCAGCCGTCATCCAGATCGATTTTATACACCAGTTCCATCCTGTCCAGCAGCAGCAAAGTCCTATACACTGTAGCAAGTCCGATCTCGGGGTTGGTAGCCTTCACAAGCTCATAAATCTCTTCAGTGCTCAAATGCTGTCCTTCATGATTCAACACCACATCCAGCACAGCCTGCCGCTGATGGGTGAGCTTATAGCCCCGTTCCTTCAGCTGTTCCTTAAAATTGAATTCTTTTTGCGGCATGATTACCACTCCCCTAATTCTAAAAGCTCCCTTGCTATGTTCATTTTATGCATTTTCCCGGGAACTGCTACAAAAGCTGTTTGCACAAAAAAAGCAAATTCCACATTTGCTGACAAATATATTATAGAATATTCTACCTGAACATGCAAATTCAATATTGTATCCACCTTTAATTTTGTACAGATTAAACTTTTACATTCTGCTAAAGTTTGCTATAATTTTATCATTGTTGGATGCATTGTAAAGATTACGCGCGAAAGACTTATCGTGACTAATCTATTAAACAGAATAAACAACAGAGGATGAGCATGATGAAATATGTAGTAATTCTCGGGGATGGAATGGCTGATGTTCCGGTTCCTCAGCTAGACAACAAGACTCCCTTGCAGTATGCTAAAAAACCGAATATTGATTATCTTGCACAGCACGGAGAGGTAGGATTGGTTAAAACCGTTCCCGATGGCATTCCTCCCGGAAGTGATGCTGCCAATCTTTCAGTGATGGGTTATAATCCAAAATTATATTACACCGGGCGTTCTCCGCTGGAAGCTGTAAGTATGGGAATCGAGCTTTCAGATACCGATATTGCCATGCGCTGCAATCTGGTTACCCTTTCCGACCACCCGGATTATTCACAAAAAGTGATGCTCGACTACAGCTCCGACGAAATATCTTCCGAGGAAGCCAGCCAATTAATCGAAGAGGTCAACCGTTATTTTAAAAAAGGTGCGTTGGAGTTTTTCCCCGGCATCAGTTACCGTCATTGCCTGGTATGGAGGAATGGCCCATTGGGATATAAACTGACGCCTCCTCACGACATCCTGGAAAGACAAATCGGACAATACCTCCCCCAAGGAGAAAACAGCCAGATTCTATTGGATATGATGGTTAAAAGCTACGAATTCCTGAAAGATCATCCAGTGAACAAAGCCAGGATTGCTAAAGGCTTAAAGCCTGCCAACTCCATATGGCTCTGGGGTGAAGGCAAAAGACCTGCAATCCCCAAGTTCTGTGATAAATATCAATTAAAAGGTTCCGTCATTTCCGCAGTCGACCTCATTAAAGGTATCGGAATCTGCGCAGGTCTCCGCTCTATCGATGTAGAAGGTGCGACCGGAAATATCCATACCAATTTTTCAGGTAAAGCGGAAGCTGTTCTCCAGGAGCTGGAATCCGGTCAGGATTTTGTTTATGTGCATATTGAAGCCCCGGATGAATGCGGGCATAGACAGGAGATCGAAAACAAGGCAAAATCCATTGAAATGATTGACGACCAGGTGGTTCGTATTATTCTAAAGGGTTTGGAAAAATATCCGGACTATAAGGTGATGGTCTTACCCGATCACCCAACTCCTTTAGCGCTGAGAACCCATACCTCGGATCCGGTTCCCTATATCATCTATCAAAAAACAAACGAAAAGGCTTCAGGCGTGAAGGGATATGATGAGTTTCAGGCAAAAGATACCGGTATACTCATCAACGACGGCTATACTTTGATGGACTACTTTATTCAAGGTAAATAATTATAAAAGAATCCGCAAGTCATGGTTTGACTGCTGATTCTTTTTTTGTTGTTGATTCTACAAGAGATCCGGGCAGAAACGCAAAGGTTCTTATTTAAATAATGTATTTCAAGCTAAAGAAATGTATAATAATGTTATATCCAAAACCCCTAGCCATTTTCTACGAAAGCGAATCGTTGCGATATTAAGGAAAGCTTGGAAGCGCCCTATGGCAAAGCTGTAGTGCGTTCCTTATAAATGAACCATTATTTATGGAGGGAGTGAACCTGTATGGCAAGAGAAATTCCTCAGAAACTGCTGATGTTTTTAAAAAATGCTTTAAAAGACGTGGATGATGGGTATGAATACAGCTCTGAACTTAACAGGATTCTGAATTCCGACGATTGCCAGCATGCCCTGACGTCCAGAGAAATAGAATTTTTGAGGGAATACGCTGACAAGGTAAAAAGTGTTGGTGAAATCAATCATTATTCGGAAGAAAGGATCAAGGATATCGAGCGGGACTTCTTCGGAAGCAAAGGAATCTCCGGGTTTCTGGGGATCTCTCAGGAGACCAAGCCCCAATGGCCTTTCTAATCCTTTTTATACAAACTTAAAGTGCTTTCCTTGAATCAGAAAGCACTTTTTCTTTATCTATAATGAATCCGCTCAAAATCTTTTTCGCTTTGAAACCGCCGGGATATCCATTTCAGCCCGGTATTTTGCTACGGTTCTGCGTGAAATATTCAATCCCTTTGTATTAAAAATCTCTGCAATCTCACTGTCGTTCAAAGGATTCTTTTTATCTTCCTTCCTGATAATTTCTATCAATTGATCTTTAATGGACCTCGAAGCAACCGCCTCGCCGGAAACTGCAGAAATTCTTCCCGAGAAGAAATACCGCATTTCAAAGATCCCCCAGGTACACTGCAGGTATTTCGAATTTACCGTACGGCTGATGGTAGATTCATGCATCCCGATTTCGCCGGCAATCTCCTTCATGGTTAAGGGACGAATGTGCTGCCTTCCTCTTTCAAAAAATTCTATCTGGCGTTTCAAAATGCTTTCCGCAACCTTCCGCAAAGTGTTTCTTCTTTGTTCAATGCATTTGATCAGCCATTGGGCACAGTCAAACTTACTCTGAAGAAATTTTCTAGCCTCCGCATTCAGGTTCTGATCCATAACCCGTCTGTAATAGCTGTTGATTCCAATCAGCGGAATGGCATCATCATTGACGATCACCTCGAATGAACCGTTGACTTTTTTGACAATGACATCGGGAATGATATATTTGATTTCTTCATTATTTCCGAAAGATCTTCCGGGCTTCGGTTCAAGAGTCTTAATATAATCAAATGCTTCCTTGACTCTCTGAACATCCAATTTTGTGATTTTGGATACTTGATGAATTTTGTTGGAAGCCAGTTCATCCAAATGGTTTTCAACGATTTCAATTACCGCATCATCCCTGCAATTAATCTGCCTCAGCTGAATAAGCAAACATTCTTTCAGATTCCGCGCTCCAATCCCGGGAGGGTCAAAGGTCTGGATCAGTCCTAATACCCTGCCGACTTTTGAAACCGATACATTGAAGCAAGCTGCCGCTTCCGAAAGCTCCATCTCCAGATATCCGTTCTCATCGATATTGTCAATCAGATATTCTCCTATCAACAACTGCTCCTTTTCAATCTCTGATGTGTGCAGCTGAAACATAAGATGTTCCTTCAACGTAAGTTTTATGGACCTTCTCTCCATGTTTACGCCGTTATACTCCGTATATATCCCAGCATCCTGCTGTTCGGAGGTACCCTTATAATCGTCGTAATCCTCCCATTCCTGTTCATCTAAGGCATCCGCAGTGAATCCGTTCTCTGAATCTTCAGCGTTTTCCAGAACTTCGAGTACAGGATTTTTTTCCAACTCTTCCTCGACAAATTCAAAAAGCTCCTGCGAAGTCATTTTCAGTATTTCCAAAGCCTGTTTCAATTGTGGCGTCAGCAGCAGTTTCTGTGTTTGAACAAGGTTTAAATCAAAATTGAAATCCAAGGCTTCCACCTCGCAAATAGGTTATATATATATTATATACTTCATTGAGACTTTATAGAAATGCTAAAATCAATTTGTCGAAATTTGGGACAATGCATGCAGGCTTTATAGGGAATACTACTTTTCCAACATCATGCTCAGGATGGTCAGGCCTCCCAATAATAGATAGAAGACCAATACAACAATTATGGGCCAATGGCTGACAACGGAAATAACATCTTCTTTTACACCAGCAATGGACGGTTTCAAAACAGCCCTTTCCTTGGTAACATGCTTGAAAGCAATAAGGAGCACCCATAAAATCAGCATTCCTACCGCTCCGGCAACGGCTGCTTCACCAAGCTCTGGCAACTGGATCGTGATGGTTTTCTCTGCTGGCACATCATTTCTTGCTAAATACTGCAGCACCTCTGCAAAAGCATTATTGATAAAATGCGCAAGCATTCCGGCAAAAATCGAGTTTGTCCTGATTACATAATAACCAATGAGAATTCCAAGGAATATAGGTCCGAAAAAATTGGTAATATCGAAATGAAAAAATCCGAAGATCACAGAAGTAATAAAAACTGCTTTGATGGAACCTCTGTTTTCATAAGCTTTTAATAGAACTCCGCGATGCAGCATTTCCTCACAGATCGCGGGCGATACTGCAACAATGAGTATTCCGACGGCAAGTTCCGTATAATTCTGGGGAACCGGAATGGGCTGTGCAGGGATCTTTCCTATGAATTGCAACAGGTAGACAACCACACAATTAATAAAATTAGCGATAGGATAAGCAACTAAAGAGCAAAAAACGATCAGAATTCCTGGCAGAATTCCAGGGCTGTTGATCCTAAAAACCTCTTTAAAGCTGTAATTCCCCGCCCGCATAAAAACCAATACAGGGATTAATATCAGCACATACTGGTTTACCAGGAGCACCGGGTAAATATTTCTGTCAATATAATCCGCCCCATAGATGATGCTGAGTACTACCAACACAATCTGAAATACAAGGAAAAGCATTACAAATATAAAAAAAAGAATATTTGCTCCGGTAACCGTAATTTTGTTTTTCACATCAAAGTCCTTTCAATCACTCAAATAGTTTCGTTGCAAGTGATATATTCTACAATACGTATGAATACCCCTGGGGCTTAAAACTGGAGGACATCATAAACCAAGTCGATAAACCCGATCAATCACACAACTTATCTACTCTATAGTATTTAATAAATATTGCTTTCAGTAATGACACAATCCATCTGAAGATCATGTGCTTCAAGAGGAATTTCGGCATATACTTGGCACTCGTAGGCAACCGCTGCCTTCATGCAGGACTTCCGGGTTCCGCCAAGGAACCTGTCATAGAATCCGCCGCCATACCCCAGCCTGAATCTTTTTGTATCAAAAGCCACACCGGGAACAACAACAAACTCCAAGTCTTCGGGTTGAACAATTCTGCCCTCAGTCTCCGTAGGTTCAGGAATTCCATAGCTGCCGGCTTTGAACCCGGTTTCCATGCTCCCAATCCGAACTGCAATCAGCCTTTTGCCCTCGTTATCAGCTTTTATTACCTTAGGTACTGCAATTTGCTTTCCTTCATCCAGGCAATACTGTATCAGAGCATTTGTCTCAACCTCACTGCCAAAACTGATAAAAGACATCACATACGCTGCATCCCTAAATTCCTTTAGTGTCATAAGCCTTTTAATAACCAAGCTGCTTTTTTCTTTTCTTTCCATTGCGGACAAGCTGTCCCGCTGTTTGATCGCCTCTCTGCGAAATTCCTTTTTATCGGTTTTCACGCTTCACGCTCCATATAAACTATCATTGGATTGATTCAATAGGATATTATGTGTTTAAGCAATACATCCCGAACGAATCATATTTTCAACAAAATATTTTTCAAGGGCTGCAGTATCAGGCTGGAAATCAGATACATCAAACCAAGAATCAGGATGGTTATTCCTGCTGCCATGATACGGATTTTCTTCAATCGGCCATGGACGACCCTCACAGTAACAGTATAGACGATTCTATAAACACAAAAGACAAACGATCCCGTGCAAATTCCTGCAACAAGGATCCATGGCAGGAGCTGTGTTTTCAATATCACCAGGCAAATCACCAAAGCACTCGCCAGCGGCAGCACCAAATCCGACAAATGATCGATTACACGGTTTTCATTTCTTGCATAAATCTTAAAATTCGCGGCAGGAATCAGAACATATGGAAGCGACATTCCAAAGAAGGTTCCGGTAAAAAGCCGGATTTCATTGGTTGTGTTTCGCAGCCCCAGATAAGAAGTTCCTCCGTCAATGAGCATCGGCAGCATCAACAGGCAAAGCACCGCCGTCAACCCAAGCCCCGGTGGAGCATCCGCCTTATGTTTATTCTTTATTCCCAAGTACATCCACCCAAGAAAGAACCCCAGATAGATCCCTGTATCCCTGGCGCAGAATGGCAGCGGGGCCCCTCCTACAAGCAGGGTTCGTTCGGGCAGCTGGTGACAGACCACGGAACCGATGATTCTAAAAAAGGTACGAATGATATCCATGTCAGCCGTTTTGCCATGCGCCCAATGCCATTACCAGAACGATACAGTACAGACAGGAAAATACAAAAATTATCAACGAGGCTACCAGTAAAGCCACACCAAAGGATTTTCTATCCGGATCCTCCTCCGAATTCATAAACACAATCGAAAGAATAATTCCGATCAACTGTCCCAACCCGGGAATGATTGTGCAGATGGCAGTCAGAAACACCTTCATTCCGTTGCTTAACGGCTTCCTTTCGGGTACATTCATCCAGTTGGGATTTGCACTCCTTGTTGTTCTCGAATTACTTGAATCCGCATGAATGGTTTCATATCGGATTGTATTTGATACTGGGACATTCACTGGTTCAGAGGGAATTTGCCCAACATTTTCAAGGCTTCCTTCAGTTTTCTCTGATTTTTCCCCGAGATTTTGGTTCTGAGCCTCAAACTGCGGATAAGACATCGGCGTATCCGCTGGTTCCAGTTTCAACTCATCCACCTTGACCTCAAGTAAGCTTCCACAGTAAGGACAACGTCTCAGGTCAGAACGGATATCTTCCCCACAGAAGCTGCATTTCTTTGTATTTATTTCATGATTGTCCACTAAAACGATTCCTCCCGTGTAAATAAATTCTATATGCTTTCACTGACATTATATTCTCTATTGGATTCACAAAATCCTTCCTATTACGCATCAAATCCCATGCAATCCACATATTCATCCATAAACTCCATACTGGATGAAAGTTCAATATACCGAATACTCTCCTTGATCTTCTGCGCTTTCTTCAGTATTTTTGCAGACAGCAGACATTCTACAGCCCCCGCCCCTGCTGCATTTCCTATGGATTCTATTTTTCCTTTCAGTTCTGAAGGCAGCAGACCAATGATCAAAGCATTTTCGATATCAATGCAGCTTCCGAATCCACCCGCAAGGTAAACCCTGTCAATATCGCTCAGTTTAATATTCGCTTCCTTTGCAAGGATTTTTATGCCTGCAGCGACGGCTGCTTTTGCATTTTGAAGCTCACGTACGTCCCTTTGGGTAAGGACAATTGCTGGTTCCTGCTGATCTACGGATTCATCCAGAACAAAGGAGTTCATTCCTTCAAGTTTGAGCAGCCGCTCTTTTATATCCCCCCGGGAACACTTGAGTTCTTCTCTGCTAAGAACTCTTCCCGTACCCTCAATAACTCCGGCAGTGAACAGTCCCCCAATCGCATCCACAATGCCTGACCCGCATATCCCTACAGCCTGTTTATTACCGATCGTACCATAAGAAAATACCGGGTTCACACTGACCTTGTCAATGGCTCCTTCAACTCCCCCAATCCCGCTTCTGATATTGGCGCCTTCGAAGGCAGGTCCTGCAGCTGTAGAACAAGCGACCATCCATTGATTGTTTCCAAGTACAATTTCTCCATTGGTACCCAAATCAACCAGTAAGGAAATTTCTTCTTTCCGGTACATTTCGCTGGATAACACAGCCATAACGGTATCTGCGCCAACATACGCCGACACTGCCGGAAGTATATAAATGTACCCATTGCTGTTGACCTTGATCCCCAATTCCCTGGCAGTAATTTTGTGCATTTCAGTTGTTGCCGGGATAAACGGGGCCACAGAAATGTTTTGAACAGGAAGCTTCATCAAAAAATGCAACATGGTCGTATTTCCTGCAAATGTAGCAGCATAGATATCCTTTCCCTGGATGTTCAGGGTACTTTCAAAGTATTCTATAATATCATTCACACATCTTATCAGTGACTTATGAAGTTCTTCCATTCCCTTTTTATTCTCGACAGCATAGCTGATCCTGGACAGGACATCTGCACCAAACTGCCTCTGGGGATTCAATAAAGAATAGACGCCCAGCTGTTTCCCGGTGTTTAAGTCCAGCAGATACGCTGCTATGGTTGTCGTTCCGATATCGATCGCCAGTCCAAGATTTTTCGCTGTAGTATCTCCTGCTTCTACGGAAATCAGTTTGTTATCCAAATATACAAGGGTGACTCTGAAGTTTTCCTTTCGGAGCGTATCCGGAAGCTGTCTTATAAGTTCAAGAGACAACCCTGTCTTAAATTCCCCGGCATTTTTAACTCTTTCCAAATCCGATATTTGGTCATGGATGTCCGGAGCTGCCAATTGTATAGTCTCCTTGATAATAACAGGTTCTATCTTTATTTTTCTCTCCTTCGATGCTGTGATGATCTTTGCCTTTTCTTCCTTTTGATCCAGGTATAGGTCCAAATCGGCATTGACCTCCTGATAGCAGGCAAGCCGATACCCCTTTGAAATCCAACTGCTCCCCAGCAGTTTCTTTTCCTTTCCCTGAGGTTCCCCGGAGAGGCCTTCCACCCTTACTCTGCACTTCCCGCAGGTTCCCTTTCCTCCGCAAGGTGAAGCAACTTCTTCCGAATGCTTGTTGAGAAACCTTAGAAGATTGGTTCCTTCTTCAGCCTTAAGCTCTTTGATCTTCCCTTTTTTATGGACTCTGATACTATATTTCATAAATTCCTCCCCAACTACTCCTGAGGTATATATTGTTCAATCTGTGCATCTCCGAAAGTCCCCATTTGAGTATAGGCTGCAACAGCTGCATCCATGATATGAAATGCCAGCGCAGCACCGGTTCCTTCTCCCAAACGCATACCAAGGTTCAATATCGGTTGGAACCCCAGGGCTTCCATGATACCTGAACTCCCGGGCTCAGCCGAGCCATGGGAGGGAAAAATATAGTTTTTGACTTGCGGCTTGAGTTTCACTGCAACTAGAGCCGCAGCCGCTGAGATAAATCCATCAATAAGAATGGGGATTCTGCAGGCAGCAGCACCAATAAAACATCCGGTAAGCCCCGCCAGATCAAACCCTCCGACTTTTGCAAGTACATCCAAAGCATCATCGGCATCCGGACGGTTGACCTCAATTGCCCTTTTGACGACACTGATTTTATTCTGAAGACCCTCGGAACTTAATCCGGCTCCCCTGCCCACCATGCTTTCTATGGAACGCCCGGTCAATACCGCTGCAACCGCACTGCTGGTCGTTGTGTTACCAACCCCCATCTCTCCGGTTCCTAAAAGAGTAACCCCCTGTTCCTTCAATTCATATACTGTTTCGATACCGGTCTCAATAGCTCTTATAGCTTCCGCCCTCGTCATTGCCGGTCCTTTTGCCATATTCCATGTGCCTTTTCTTATTTTTTTGTTCACGATCCCCGGGCAGTCCAGCTCGTCATCGACTCCGATATCCACTACTTTGATTTCGGCACCGACATGCCTTGTAAGCACATTAATTCCGGTGATTCCCTTTATGAAGTTTTGTGTAACACTGGAGGTGACGGATTTGGGACAAGAACTTACTCCTTCACCCACTACGCCGTTATCAGCACACATGATAATCACAGTTTTTTTGTCCACTCTGGGGAACATCTCTCCAGTAATTCCAACAAGCTGTTTCACTATATCTTCAAGTCTTCCCAGGCTTCCAATCGGCTTTGTGAGGCCATCCAGCCTTACCTGGGCTTTTTTCATCATTTCTTCATTCAGTTCTCCGATAGAATTTAAAGTCCTTTGTAATTCCATTTCATCCTCCAAAGAAGTACTCATTGAAAGCGTTCGATTTTTCTTGTTTAAATCAATTGTTTATTTCAAATGCTTTACAGCAGTGGTATTTATGGTTTTAACCCCCTAGGCACCCTAACTATTAATCCGTGATAAGAAAATATTTCTGAATAGAAATATTTTCTTATCATTATACCTCATTCTTACCCAACCTTGTACGTTTTTATTTAAGGATTTTTTATAAAGCAAAAGGGCGTCCTGCTTTACTGGACGCCCTTTTGCTTTATGTTATTGTATTAAATCAAAGCTTTATTCCGCATTTTGTGCAAAATGCAGAATCCGGACTGTTGATAACACCACAAGAAGGACATGGTTTTTCCTTGGGTTCTTCCTCAACGGCTGCCGGTTCTTCCTTGGGCTGTGGAATCTCCTGTTTTGCTCCGCATTTCGGGCAGAAAGCAATTTCAAGTTCCAGTTCGGTCCCACATCCTGGGCATGCTTTAATCCTTTTCAAATCCAGGATCTTTTGTTTGATTTCCTTGATGCTCTCTTCATAGGATTTAATCTTTTCACAGATTTCCTTTGCAGCAGCCCCGACCTCTGCATTGTTCTTAAAATCCTCGTAAACCGCTTTCCCGATTTCCGTATATGCCTTTTGTATCTTATCCTCTTCAGCGCTGATGCTCATATTGAGTTTGGTTACCTCAACAATATCTCCTGATTTTTTAACCGCTGTCTTTGCAGTTGTGGTAACCTTTTTTGTCAAATCTTCAAAGATTGACATTTGAACTCCTCCTTTCACTAAAAAAACCAAGACTCATTGATGTTATAAATATATTCTAGTAGATTTTATTAATATTTTCAATAGTGTATTTAATTTTTTTAATTAAATTATCAATTTTATTAATCATAATGTACATTTTGATTTCAAACTCATACTTCTGCCAATACTATGTATATTCAGATTCTTACCATTCTATCCCAAAACCATAAAGCAAGGTTTGTTTTCATCTCGTAAGTACAAAAAGCGCCTTATGAAAATCATCATAAAAGGCTTTTGTCTATTCTGATTGATTGAGGTAATGAAACAGCAAAAAACCCTGAAGATTCATCCTCAAGGTTTTCTGTTTGGAATATTTTAATGGAGTGTTCCCCGTTGCCCGCCTTCGCCAGTAACCGGCATCAGATCTATATGTTGGATCTCCTGGGTAACAGGGTTTCTTTGTACTTCTTTTATACGAGCTGTAACCGTTTTACCGTTATGGGTAACATTCACCAGTATATTCTCACCATTTTTAGCTAAAACTTCTCTTAGCCTGTGCTCTTCCAGAGAAATCGGAATGCTATCCTCATCCGTGTACAGGATTCCTGGTACAAAACCCTCGCTCTTAATTCTGCGCAGTGCACCCTTCCCTCCTACCACCCGTTCCTCTGAACGAATATCAAAAGTTTCCATAAAAACACTCCTTTCAAAAAAAGTATCTCCTGAAAGGGTTGTATTCATACGGTTTCGATATTCACTGATTTTTACCAAGGCTTCAGATTTCAGTTGTAAACTTTAAATCTTATGAAACTTACAAGCATCCATCCGAACTCGTATGTACCTCGGGGCTTTCTTCATAAAATAAATATAAAAGACCTTTGATGATATCATTGTAATTTTCGTGGGTTACCAGATGAACATCGGCCTTGTCAACCTGTATGCAGAGAGAAATCTGAAATTCATCATTGTTGTCCATTAACGCACTCATTATGTCAATTGCGTCCAGAGGTTTATTGTAGATGTATATCCACTGTCCAACATCCTCATCCATTTTAACTTTTTTTTGATAGTATCTTTCTAGAAACCTTTTAATTTCTCCAGTTTTCCCTGACCACAAGTTAACCAGAATTGCCATTTGTTTCTTCCTCCTGTAATCCACAGTATATGTTTACATAATATATTTGACATCGGGTTCAAAAACCCTTTATGTAATTTCTTCATGTATTGTATAAGTTTAATAATTGCTGCTGTTTTGGAAGTAAGCAAAAGTTAAAATCCGGAATCATTGAATTCTTTTTGGGTGCATACTGTCGATATTTCCTCTATAAGCAGATTCTTCAAACAGCCTTCACTTAACATTTTTTCAATCAAATCAACAAATACTATGAAAAGCAGAGGATCGATAACCTTCTCACGAAAACATATCCATCAATGAAGCTGTCGGTCCATTCGGCAAAGTTGATTTTTAATGCATTTTTAATTTTAACTTTGCTCACTATAATTGACAATGGAGGGATATAGCAGATTGACTGCAGAACATATGAGAAAAAACTCTTTTTTTATGAAAGTATCTATCCTATGCTTCATGCTTCCCCTTTTGGTCAGCGGATGCGGTAAAAGAGCACCGCAGCCGCAGCCTCAGGCACAGCAGCAAGCTCAAGGCGGCCAGGAGGCGGATAAGGTTCCCGACCAGTTAAGATCCATGGAAGGAAGCATTGAACAGATTCTCCAGACCCTCAACGGACCTTCCGCCATGCAGGATAAAAGCCCCGGTACACAACCGCAGGGTGCCGGACAGCAAAGCCAGCAGAAAGGTAAGGAAGGCGGTCAAGAGGGAGCTAAAAAGGGCGGGGATAAAGAAGGCGGAGATAAAGAAGGCGGGGGTAAGGAAGGCGGAGACAAAGAAACCGTCAGCCAGCAGGGCGGCTCTCCAGCTCAGCCTGCTCAGCAAGCCCAGGCACCAACACCCCAAGAGCCTTGGGATACGCTTTCACCGATCATCAACAACCTTCATTATCAATGGAATGCCTATATGCCCCTTGCAATGAAGAAAGGCGCCAACAAGCAGTTGGTGGACAATTTCAGCACTGCCCTGAACAGTTTGACCAATACCATTATCGGTAAAAACAAGACCAATACCCTTTTGGCTGCAAGTTACCTTTATGCCTATATTCCTGACTTTTACACCCTGTACAGGACGGAATCTTCCCCGGAGATCAAAAGGGTCCGCCATTATATCCGCAATGCAATGCTAAATGCAATGACGGCCAATTGGGTTCAGGCTGAAACTGATTTGAACAACCTGAAGTCCACATGGACCCTTTATAAGAATGCAGTCCCCAAGGACCAGCAGGAAAATGCAGGAAAGCTGGATTATTCCATCTATGAACTTGAAAAGGTGATTAAAGAAAAGAACCAGCCCCTGATCGATATCAAAGGGAGAGTAGCCCTATCCAATGTACAGGCTATGGATAAGACTTCCGGTCAGGGTGGAAAATAGGAATAATTTCAAAAAATCAGGGGTGATCTTTATGGATTCACCCCTGATTTTATCATTGGATCTGAAATACTGCACGCATCTCACCAACAATCTCATCCCTGTTGTTTTTTACTTTGGGTCTCCATAGTTCCTTTATTTCCACTGCTTCATCCACTTCTTTTCTATCCAGTACGTTTAATTGCAGTAAAGCCTCCAGAACCGCCGGGTTTACTCCCCTGCTGTTACCGTCTTCAATCTTTACAGCCATTCCGATCCCTTTCCCGATCAGGCCAAGACAATGAACCCCTTCTGCTCCGAACTTTGCAATCAGTCTATCACCAAACCGCTTCATCAGTTCCGTATCAAAGCGTCCCTTTCCAGCTACCATCTCAGGGTAGAGCGTCATGGCACTTACAACGTAGTTCTGTGATTTTTTATACTTGCCGTCCAGGAAATTTTCATTACACAAGTTCGCATAGGCCAAAGCCATATTCTTTAATGGAATTCCGTAAACAGGAATACCGCAGCCGTCAATTCCCTTTACAATATTCTCGGACTTCATCGTTGTAAAATCCGAAACCACCTTCTCGATCTGCTTTTGAATCTCATGCTCATATTTGTGATAGTCTTTGTCAGGAAGTCCCTTTTCCTTGGTGGCGGCTATTACTCCCAAATGCTTGCCCGAACAGTTGCAATGAAGCTCATTGGGCTCAATTCCTTCAGCGATCAGCTCTTTTGCCGCTTCCTGGCCGGTAGGCTCCTTTATTCCGCAAGCCAGAAGACTCCGGCTGATCCCTGTTTTATCCATGATGCTTTCCAGAACAGCCACATGTTCCTTTCCGCCGCTGTGAGAGGAAGCCATAATGGCAACTTCCTTTAAATCCAGTTTGAATTTTTCTACAATACCGCTTTCCAGTACCGCTGTTGCAATGATCGGTTTTGCACTGGAGCGAAAAAAGGTAATCCGCTCAGGATCTCCGACAGATCCAAGAAGTTTGCCTGTGGTATCCACTACGGCAATATTTCCCCGGTGTATGCTTTCGACAATTCCGGACCTGGTAACTTCAACAAGAATTTCCGACATAACCATCCCCGCTTTATAACGATAGAATTAGTGTTTGATTTCATAATCTGCAATCAGATGTGCCATGCGGCTTAAATGCTCATGGTCCTGCTTTAGTATTCCTTGAATCAACCCCCTGCTTTCCGGGTCAAGATCTCCTTTAACGATCTCCTCTGCTTTGGCCACACCTTTATCTTCTCCGTCATAAGCATCTTTCAAAGTATCAAAAGGATTCCTCCCCATGACATTTTCCAATTTCAGCTTGGTATTGGACATGATTCCGGCAAAGCCCGTCCCCTTCTCCGGCTCTCCTCCAAGAGCCTTTATCCTGTCAGAAATGATTTCCATATGCTTTTTATGATCCTTTTGTATCCTTAAAAACTCATCTTTAATCCTTTGTTCCTGCGTTCCGTCAATATAATTCTGGTAAGCTTCAACTGCCATGATTTCTCCTTTTAAAAAGGCATTCAATTCATTAACTGCAGTGTTCTCCATGACGCACCCTCCTTAAAAATACTTTGCCCTTAATATCCCCATTCTTTACTTAAAATATATTTTGCATTCCATGATTTCAGGTTATAATATAGTGGTATCCATAATGTACTGCAATCAATACATGACAAAAACTGATTCACTTTTTATAGTTTTCCCTGAAATGTTTAAGTTTCAGGATCATTTTGTTTGATATTTGAGGAAACAGAAACGCGAAAAAAGTAAGTTAACTATCTTTTCCGCGTTCAATTTTGCATAAGATAATTACCGGGGGATCTAATATGGTCAAGACGATTGATGAAATCAAGGATTTTGTAAAGGGGTCAAGAAAAAAGCGCATAGTTGTAGCCGTAGCACAGGATGAAGACGTATTACGATCCGTTCACGATGCGCATCACCTTGGATTGGTTGATGTTAGCCTTGTTGGGGATAAGAAAAAGATTTATGACATCGCAAGCGAGTTGAAAATTGATGTTTCCGGATATGAAATCGTAAAGGAAATTGATGAGGCCAAAGCCATACGAATTGCCGTTGATATGGCTGCGAATGGTTCTGCTGACATGCTGATGAAAGGAATGATCCAAACCGCAGATTTATTCAAAGCAGTGCTGGATAAGGATCACGGCTTGCGAACCAATAGAATTCTCAGCCATGTTGGTATCTTTGAGGTTGCAAACTACCACAAGCTCCTGTTTGTTACAGATGCAGGGATCAATATCTCTCCTGACTTAAAACAGAAGGCGGATATCATCCAAAATGCCGTTGACGTAGCGACAAGCCTTGAAATCGAAAAACCCAAGGTCGCTGTCCTGGCAGCGATAGAGCTTGTCAATCCCTCCATGCAGGCAACCTTGGAGGCCGCTGCGCTTTCCAAAATGGCAGATCGCGGCCAAATCAAGAATTGTATTGTGGATGGCCCTCTTGCCATGGATAACGCTATCAGTTTGGAGGCCGCCAAACATAAAGGTATTCAAAGTATCGTCGCCGGAGATGCGGATATACTGCTGATGCCGGACATTGAGGCCGGAAACATTCTGGTCAAATCCTTGTCCTTCCTGGGCCAGGCAAAATCTTGCGGTATCGTCGCCGGAGCCAGAGTACCGATAGTTGTTACTTCAAGAGCGGATGATCACATGACCAAGCTCAACTCCATCGCACTGGCTTCCATCATGAGTATCAAGAACAAAAGTCTTTGAGAAAGATAATATATGAGGACTTTGATGAAATGCTTTTAACGGAAATTGATTAATCAAGGAAGAACAATAATTTCCTAAGCATTATAAAAAATAAAAGGTGATCAAATGGAAAAAATGTTTAAACTTCTTACAATAAATCCGGGTTCTACCTCTACCAAGGTAGCATATTTCAGAGGCAGCGAGTGTATCTCGGGTAAATCTCTGAGTCACAGTTCAGCAGAGTTGGACCGGTATGCAACGATTGCGGAACAATATCCGCTTCGCAAACAGGCAATACTGGATTACCTTTCTGATCAGAACATTGATTATATGGAATTGGATGCCGTGGTTGGAAGGGGCGGACTTTTAAAACCCCTGAAAGGGGGAACTTATCAGGTCAACCAATCGATGCTGGACGACTTGAATGCCTCCAGGTACGGTCAGCACGCCAGCAATCTGGGCGCCATCATAGCAAGGGAAATCGCCTCCTTAGCAGGCATTCCCGCGTACATTGTCAACCCGGTAGTGGTTGACGAATTCGAACCCTTGGCGAGATTCTCCGGCCTCCCGGAGTTTCAGCGCAAAAGCGCTTTTCATGCCTTGAATCAAAAAGCGATGGCAATGAAATTTGCCAAGGAAGCCGGTAAAAGTTATGAGGAACTGAATCTCATCATCGCTCACTTGGGCGGCGGTATTTCTGTCGGTGCACATAAAAAAGGCAGGGTGATTGATGTCAACAACGGCTTGGAAGAGGGTCCCTTCTCCCCGGAAAGAACCGGCAGTCTGCCGGTCAATCAGTTGGTCGACTTTTGTTTTTCAGGTGGGTACTCGAAGGAAGAGATCAAAAAGAAGCTTGTTGGCAAAGGCGGTCTGGTGGCCTATACCGGCACCTCAGATGCCAGAGAAATCGAGCAGCGGATGGAACAGGGAGATGAGTATGCTGCCCTGGCTTTTGAAGCAATGTCCTATCAGGTGGCAAAGGAAATCGGTGCTTGCAGCACCGTCCTATGCGGTAAGGTGGACGCAATCATTCTTACCGGAGGAATCGCACGAAGTTCAAAGATTACCCGATGGATAACGGAACGTGTTGATTTTATCGCACCTGTCACGGTTTATCCGGGAGAAGATGAAATGGCCGCCTTGGCCGAAGGCGCTGTCCGAGTGCTGGAAGGCAAGGAGCAGCCCCTGGAATACCTGTAAGTAAGACACACTCTCTCGTCTGAAGCTTTTTATTGATTTAGGGAGGAATAGACTCAATAGCAGAGGCATCCTGTACTTTGTGATGACTTATAAGCAGGAGCTTGAAAATGATGATTTGAGGAAAAGTATGAAAGTATTAGGTTTAATCGTAGAATACAACCCTTTTCATAACGGACATGCCTATCACCTTGAGGAGGCCGTCAAACTCAGCGGAGCCGATTATGTCGTCTGTGTGATGAGCGGCAACTTCATCCAGCGTGGCGAACCTGCCATTGTAAACAAATGGGCCAGAACCCAAATGGCTTTGGAAGCCGGTGTGGATTTGGTCATAGAACTTCCCTTGGTCTATGCAATGGGAAGTGCAGAGTATTTTGCATTTGGTGCCGTCAAACTCCTGGATAGTCTGGGAGTGACTGATTATCTTTGCTTTGGCAGCGAACACGGGAGTATCGAAGCCTTGGAGAGCATCGCGGATATTTTGATTAATGAACCACCCGCATATCAGGAAATATTAAAGGCCCAGATGAATACGGGTATATCCTACCCTTCCGCAAGGGAAAAGGCATTGACCGAGTACTGCAAAACCATGGATCTGCCCGCGGAAATCGAGAATATCATCGGTTCCTCTAACAATATTCTGGGAATCGAATATTTGAAAGCATTAAAAAAGCTCAGCAGCCGGATCACCCCTCTGACAATTCAGCGGGTTTCCAATGATTATCATACCCGCGAAATTACAGGGTCCATATCCAGTGCGACCGCCATTAGAAACCACATCAAAAATAATGATTCAAGCGACTTTGCTTTTAAACAGCTTAAGGAGACTTTACCGACCTCGATTGCCAATATCCTTGAAAAAGAATTTGAAGCCGGACGCGGGCCGGTTTTTCAGGATCACTTTGAAGCGCAAATTTTTGTTACCCTCAGGAAATCCCCTGTATCCGAAATTGCTTCCCTGTGTTATGTTGCGGAGGGTCTGGAAAACAGACTCAGGAAGGCCTCGGAACAATCCGGCACTTTGGAGGCATTAATCGAAAGTGTCACTACCAAGCGCTATCCCCGAACCAGGGTTCAAAGAATTCTTTTTAATGCTTTGTTAGGGATTACCACCGATGAATTCAACACCTTCAACAGTTTTGGAGGTCCTCAGTATATCAGGGTTCTGGGATTCAATCATAGGGCATCGAGCTTGATGTCCCAAATTAATAAAAAAGCATCCCTTCCTGTGATTATGAAAGTTGCAGACTTCAAACATTCCTGCAATCCTCTCTTAAAAAGAATGCTGGAAATTGAGTCCCTGGCTACGAACATTTATGTGCTGGCATATAAAAACCCGGAGTTCAGAAAGGCTGGACAAGAGTTTACTCAAAATATCATTAGAATGAAACCCTCCTCATCCGGTTAATTCCAATTCTCTTCTCAACCAATTGTTTCAATCCCTCGAATGGAATTTTCTTCTTGAAGAAAAGATAAAAATGTTATAGAATTCAAAAAGTGACAAAGTAGTTCTAAAACATCCATGGTGTTACATATTTCCCTTGGTTGAGTCCTCAAAAAGCCATTGGGAAATCCATAGTTCCTGTCATGGATTAGTAAAAACACTTTTTATTCTTAGTTTATCGGGGGATGCATTCACATGGTCAAAAGAATTCTTTCAGCAATACTGGGTTTCGCAATCACATTTTCGGTTCACCTATTCCTTCTGCCCTCACAAAGTTTCGCCAACTCTGCGGAAACAGATACAAAGGTAACTACAGCTCCGGCAACTCCCGCTGCAGCACCCGAACAACCGGCGCCAACTATAAAATATATCGATGTGAACGCAAACCAGTGGTTTTATCCATACATCCTTAAAATCAAAGGGTTGCAGCATCTTGCTCAGGATACGCCTTTACTTAAACCCTATGAGTTTACAACGCTTGAAGAGATATTTACGCTCTTACAGGCTCAGGACAATGATCTTAGGAGTATTGAAGAAGCATTGGCAAAATCTAAAACTTCAAAACTTCTGGATGAAAATGCAGATCTTCACAAAACCGCCACTCGTGAAGATCTATATACCGCGGTAGGTCGATATTACGGCATCGAGACCGTCAACAAGCTGTTTGAAGACACTGCCAATGTGTATGCCAACGGTTTTTTAGAAAAGAACATCATCACCCCACTGGCGCAAAACAACAAGTTTGTTTTTTCTCCAACCAGACCGGTGTCTCGTGCAGAGGCGATTGTACTCATTGAAAAGGCAAAGCTGTTCAAAACCGATGCCAAGTCTTTCAGTGCGATTACACAAAAGCCGGTATATTTACCGATTCTCATTTATCATGAAATCACGGAAGACAAGGAGAAGCTTTCAAAATCAGGAAGTCTCTTCGTCTCTCCTTCAAAGTTCACTCAAGATGTGCAAACCTTCCAAAAGAACGGGTACTCTGCGGTGACCTTCGAAGAGGTAAAGGCCTTTATGGACGGATATGTCAGTATTCCTGAAAAACCTTATGTAATTACCTTTGATGATGGTTATAAGGGAAACCATACCTATGCTTTCACCATCGCTAAAGAAAACAAAGTAAAATTCGTAGTCAACCTTGTTGCCGAGACCATCCAACGTCCGGCAACCTTCTCGGATGCTTACGCCAAGAACCAGCATCTGTCTGACAAAGATATCTGGGAAATGCACTCTTCCGGACTTGTGGAGTTTCAAAGTCATACCTATAATCTGCATAGAAGTTTTGGGGAAACAAGTCTTGGCAATGGTGTCGGTCCTTTTAGAAATGAACCGCAGCTGTCCTATTCCTCCCGGCTGGGGGATGATCTCCAGAGAAGTGCCGGTGTAATCCGCTATCTTACAGGTTATACGCCTTGCGTCCTTACATATCCGATGGGGATCTACAATACCCTCGCCGATGAGCTTTGCGTTCGGAATGGTTTTACCTTTACCCTGACAACGGAAGAAGGGGTTAATAACCTCCAAAACGGCACTACAAAACTAAAGAGAATCAATGTAAGCAATTGGTCTGTTAGCGATGCTTTGGTCAACGCCGCAGGAAAACGCTAATATTCTGTAAGACTATTATAAGGGGAAGCACAATGAAAAATCCTGTGCTTCCCCTTTTTAACGCAGAGATTAATATTCTGCTCGAGCTTCAAAGGTTAGAAACTATCCTTCAAAGGATTTAATCTTCCCTCCATGAAAGCTTAACTTATATATTTCCTTTCCGCCTTCTGAGATGGTTTCTGTGCCTGTAAAGCTTTCAAGGTCCCCCAACCATTCGCATCTGTATTCAAGCTTTCCATGGGTAAAAGTCTTCGGACCTCGGTACGGTGCGTTAAAGGGGACTTCCCGTAAGGCGCCTTTCAAGCAGTCGGAAAAGGCTTCCGGTATATTAGCCACCATCATCTCGCCGTAATAATTCATTCCCCAGGCAGCGCGTCCGTTAATCCATACTACTTCCTGTCCAATAAAGTCGATATCTCCAAAATAGCTGTCCAAGTACTGATAATTGTCCCGGGTATAGGGCAAGTCTTTTGATTGCAGTCTTGACGGCCGGGTTTCTTTTCCATGGCCTGCATAAGTCTTCTTTTTTGCTTCCATCAGAAAATCAGTAAATTCTTTCTTGTCAAACATAGTTTCACCTCATTGTTTGGTAGTTTATGACATTGTATCAAACACACGTTCGCATAGCAATGTATTGATGCTGGATACGGAAAACATATGCCCTGAAGAGTATCCCTATGCCATTTTATCCGGCTCAATCCTGCTCCCGACATACAAAAGGCTGCCTGTCTCCAGGCAGCCTTTAAAGAATACTCAAATCCAAACTATTCAATGATACTGGGAATTTTTACATCCGCCTCAACCTCTGCGGAATAATCAACCTCAGGAAAATCGAATCCAAACAGGTTGAAGAAGTCCTTTCTGTATCCTTCCAGATCACCAATCGCTGTAATATTTTCTGAAGTGGCAGAGTTCCACAAGCCAGCAACCTCAGATTGCACATCTTCTCTCATCTCCAGGTCGTCAACCCGGATTCTTCCTTTTTCGTCCAACTCCAGAGTTCCGTCATAGAGTCTGTCTTTGTACAGCCTATAGATCTGCTCAATACAGCCTTCATGGATTCCTTTCTTCTTCATGACCTTGAAGAGAAGGGAAATATAAAGCGGAATCACAGGAATCGCCGCACTAGCCTGTGTAACCAGGGCCTTGTTTACCGATACATACGCCTTCACACCCTCTGATTTCAGCTCTTCTGTAATTTTAAAGGCGGTTGCTTCAAGGTGATCCTTTGCCTTTCCGATGGTACCTTCACGGTATACAGAATAAGTGATCTCCGGTCCTATGTAGGAATATGCCACCGTAACAGCATCTTTTGCAAGCACTCCTGCTTTATGCAGCGCATGCATCCACATTTCCCAGTCTTCGCCGCCCATGACGGCCACAGTATGTCTGATTTCTTCTTCATTGGCAGGCTCAATGGTAACTTCGGAAACTACCCCGCTGTGGAAATCGACAGTTCTGCTGGTGTATAGCTTGCCGATAGGTTTCAAGACCGAGTTGAAGGTCTCTCCCGTCTCGGGATGTACCCTTCTGGGTGAAGCCAGGCTGTATACCACCATGTCCACCTGTCCCAAATCCTTCTTTATCGTTTCAATGGTCTGTGCTTTGATTTCATCGGAGAAAGCGTCTCCGTTGATACTTTTTGCATAGAATCCGGCTTCTGTTGCAGCCTTCTCAAAAGCTGCGGTATTGTACCATCCGGCTGTAGCGGTGCGGTTCCCGGATGCAGGCCTTTCAAAGAAAACTCCAATGGTAGCTGCACCTGCTCCAAACGTGGATACAATTCTTGAAGCCAAGCCATATCCTGTCGAAGCGCCGATGACCAGGACTTTCTTAGGTCCGTCTACAGGTCCCTGTGCTTTGACATAATTGATTTGCTCACGGACATTTTGCTCGCATCCGTCAGGGTGCGCCGTAGTACAAATAAAACCGCGAAATTTTGGACTGATAACCATTAAAGCAACTCCTTTATTCATCTGTTTTTAGAAAACGAATTCAATTTAATATACCATTTTTCACCTGGTCGTGCAATTCCATATTGCCGCTGTAAACCTTACTTTATTTCCTGTTCAATTATACCAAAGTATTTACTGAACCTGTAGGTCTCCATCATGCGAACCCCCGAAGAGTAATACTCGATGGTTCCATTTTTTTTGCTGCTGAAATCTCCTCCTCTTTCAGTCAAAAGGCTCTTCAAGCGTTTAATGGTGCCTTCATTGCCATCAATGGTGTCAATCCCGTCTCCGGCCACCTTTCGGATATAACCCTTAAAGAAAGGAAAATGGGTGCAGCCAAGCACGATGGTTCCATACTGTTTCAGATCGAAGCCGCCTAGTTTGTCTTTTAAATAAGGAATCACGATTTCTTCGTCAAATACAAACCTTTCTGCAAAATCCACAAGCTCTGGGAGCGGAAGGATATCTACAATATTCTCAACATCGACCCTGGAAACCAGGTTCTGAAATTTCTCTTCCTTAAGGGTTAGAGGAGTTGCGGTAACCAGGACTCTTTTCTCCTTGCATCTTTCCACCGCAGGCTTCACTGCAGGTTCCATCCCAACAATAGGAAAGCTGTATCTTTGTCTGAGATCCTTGACGGCAATACTCGTAGCCGTATTGCATGCGATCACCAGCGCATCTACACTGTGCTCGGCAATAAAGTCTACAGCCTCAAAAATATAGGTTCGTACCTCTTCCTTTGTTTTTGTTCCGTAAGGCACATGAGAAGTATCCGCATAATAAATGTAATCCTCGTTGGGCAGCTGCCTTAAGGCCTCCTTTAAAACCGTCAGCCCGCCGATTCCTGAATCAAAAAAACCTATTCTCATCACTTTTCTCCGAATATCCCTCTGATCATAATAGATTCCATCTCGTCATTGAACAAGCATAATAAACCAAATAAAAGCTAACCATTCCATTTTCTTATCCATCTACATAGTATACCATAATCATTCAACTATACGGTCTTATTCACAATTTTTCTGAAAAGCCTGACAAAAGTCTCTCTCTCTTCTATGCTGTCCAGGGCATCCAGAATGCTTCCCAGAATCTTCCTTTCACCCGATGTATGCTCCTCAAGCGCCTGCCTTCCAAGCTCCGTCAGTTCTAACCCGAAAGACCTTAAATCACGGTTGGTAATCACTCTCTTTATGAAATTTCTTTTTTCCAGCCGGTTCACGGCACTGGTCAAAGTACTGCTCACGATATGAAGCTCTTTGCAAATCTCCCTTAGTATAACCTCAGGATTTCTTCCTACAACCCTCAGGATACTAATATCCAGTGGTGTCACTCCTTCAAGTTTTTCAGAGCACACATTCAGCTTGCTGCTGTTAAAAATTGTGTGCCAAAGGTCTGCAAATTCTTCTATCTGTTGGTCCTTTTCTTCTATATTCATCAGCTGCTCCATGGGTCTGACTTTATATCTATCCTTCCTTATTATCAGTCAAGGAAAACAAAAATTCAAGTATTTGCACGCAGAATCCCGGCAATATTCCTCCCCAGGAGTCCAAGAAAGCCAATTACCGGAAGAAGAATACAAATATAGGTCAGTATAAATTTGACCACTGTGATTCCGCTGGTGATCCTGGCCAGGGTGTACAATTCCCTGGGATAGCAGGCGAGCAATATAAATACCCCGGCAATTTCAAGAAGCTGCAAACATCCCAGAACGAGAGGTACCAGGCTTAGATATTGAAGATTGGTGTTTGCCGGAAATAAACGCATAGTTGTGTATGCAATGGAAGTTGAAAACAGAATAGTATACAAAGTAACAAGAATAATATCCACTATAAGAATTTTAAGATGATTGCTTCTCCCCTTGTCTCCATAGCCCTGAAGCATTTCATAAGCTTTTTCCGGAGTGTAGTTGAAGGTCTGCGTCAAGTTCTGTACCCCCGTTGAAAAAGTTACATTTGCTAAAACCAAAGCGATCACAAAAAGTAGCAATGAGATAATGATTGTCTTGAGATTTGTGATTCCCAAAATTTTTTGATAGATTAGGTGAGTCATTAAAAAGCCTCCTCTTCTTTTACGATATTCGTAATTTATTATATTCGTATTTTAATCCATTACATAAATAATGTCAATAATATCCCGACTTTAAAGTTTATTTATCTCGCCAGCATCGAGTACTTACACCTTTTGCGCAAACTTCACCTCATAAAAAAACAGACACCCGATGGGTATCTGTTTTTTCATAAATTAAAAAAGATATGCAGTTTTAGCATATCTTGAAAATCAATTCTATTGTTTTTATCTTTCATATAGTTCCAGCGGCAAACGATCAGGATCTCGGAAAAAAGTAAACCTTTTACCTGTCGTTTCGTCAAATCGGACCGGTTCAATTTCAATCCCATGATTCATCAGGATTTTCACAGATTCTTCTATATCATCCACCTCAAAGGCTAAATGTCTCAGACCTCTTGCTTCAGGGTTCGTTATCCGTTCCGGCGGGTTTTCAAAAGAGAACAGTTCTATCTGGCAGTTGTCTCCTACCGCAAGATCCAGCTTATATGACTTTCTTTCTTCCCGATATGTCTCCAGAAGCACCGTAAAGCCTAACAAATCTACATAGAAATGCTTTGATCTTTGATAATCCGAACAAATAATTGCAATATGATGAACCTTATTGATTCGCATAATCCATATACATCCTTCAACATCAGATTTCTTTTCTTATGTGCCTTTTACCAGAATGGTTTCGCTTTATTAATTCCGGTCATCTATCCTGTAGCCCCGTCTATATACGGCTCCCGCTCTTCAAACTATAGCAAGCCAGCTTTGTGGAAACAGCCTCCGACATATACCAATCATTAAAGTAAAACTCGACCTCTCCGATCTCTGTCACTCCAAAATCAAATTCCCTGTATTGCTTCAAGAAATCTGCAAATCCCCCCGGATTCAGAAACGGATTCCCAAACCTGATGACTGTACTATGTGCGGTCTGAAGCGTATACCGCTGATCAATGGATGCTTCAAGGCCGGAAGTCCGAAAATTGTCCCGCAGCCTCCCCCTTAGCAATTCAAGTTCTTCATTCTTCGGAAATCCTTGCAGCATTACACAAGATTTTGAGGCGGTGATTCCATGAAACGTGATTTTCATAGGCCCTGCCTGTTGAATGGATTTTTCAATCACACCGGTATAAGCTTCCGGATCCTTGTTTTTCAAGTCAAACCCGTCATAACAGGAAATAATGGATAAAACCGTGATATGTAACTCCTGCGGATCGTAATAATACTGGTGGGGCTCCAATTGCTCCGCCTTATGAATGAAGTCCCGAAACCGTTGAAGAATACATTCATTTGGCCTGCAGACAACACTCAGCCCACGCCTTTTGTCCTGCTCCTTTCGGCACAGGAAATCGTCGCATTCCGGTTGATTGCAGCGTATACAATTCTCAGCTTCATTCCACAAGGAATCATAGATGGCTGATATTTTACCTTGGTTCATATTGAATCCCCCAAAAAATCGAATCACATCTAACAATTTTACCTATTAGACAGAGTAATCACGTTGATCTCCGGCCATGCCCAAAATCGCATGGGATAAAAAACAGTTCCGATCCCATTGGAAACCAGGACCTTGGTATACTCCGTTTCAACAATCCCTGTCCTATATTTCATACCGTATTTCGAGGAAGTTTTAGCCCACAGGCCAAAAAACGTAACCTGCCCGCCATGATTATGACCGCTTAGCACCAGGTCAACTTTATTTGTCCGAATCTGCTCGACAAAGTCCGGATTGTGGCATAGTAAAATTGCATAATCCTTCTCATTCACATCATGGATCGTTTTGTTGATATCCTGTTTATCCGTCCAAAAATCTCCGGCGCCTCCCAATTTGATACGGGCATCGCCCTTTTCAAGCCACAAGGAGGAGTTATCCAACAGTTTTATATTTGTTTTGCTGAAAAACTCCTTCACTTTGACGACCCCTGCCCAATGATCATGATTGCCTAAAACGCCGTATACTCCCATCGGAGCTTTCAATTCATCCAGAGCCTCTATACACTTCTCCGAATATGCGATTCTATTGGCATAATCCCCACCTAGAAGAATCATATCCGGCTTCATATCATTGATTCTCTTTACAAGTGCATTGACTCGATTCAGTGACAGGTCTTTGCTGTGGTGAATATCCGATACAAATACGATTTTCGTCCCGTTGAAGGCTTCGGGAATATCCTTGTTTACCTCTCGATAGGGTGTGACCTGAACCAGATAGGGCTCGATAAACATATAAGTAAAAGCAGCTACCAATGTGATGATCAATAAAGTCAGTATCATGATTCTTTTCTTCATATCTCCCTCTATGCATCTGCCCCTTATGGTTCAATATACTCAGTCACCTTGTCGATAAACAGGACCCCATCCAGATGATCAATTTCATGGCATAGGCACTTCGCCAGATCGCCCTCACCGTAGATGATCACTTCTTCTCCTTTTTCATTCAACGCCTTTACCTTGACTTTTTCCGGGCGGAACAGTTTCCCCCACTTGCCGGGAATGCTCAAACAGCCCTCGATGACCTCATGACTGCCTTCCGATTCTACAATCTCAGGATTGACCAGATTCATCAGGCCCTCCCCCATATCGATGACGACTACTCGTTTGAGGATTCCAACCTGAGGCGCTGCCAAGCCTGCTCCTTTTCCTGTATGGTACATGGTTTCTGCCATATCCTGAAGCAGCGTAACGATCTTTTCATCCACTTTTTCTACAGCTCTGCTCTTCTTTCTTAATATCTCATCCTCTACTGTTCGAATTGTCCTTAGTGCCATAAAAACCTCCTCTATTTGTATTATTCCTGATCGAATGTATTTGAAAGATTAATAAGCGCCGAATCACAAACTCTGTACACCGTCCAGTCTTCCATCGGGACAGCACCCATTTGCTTATAAAACCGGATAGAAGGTTCATTCCAGTCCAGGCACCACCATTCCAGTCTGCCGCAGTTTCTTTCGACTGCCAGCTTTGCCAGGAAGGAAAGCATGATCTTTCCGATTCCCATCCCTCTCATCTCCGGTTTCACGAATAAATCCTCGAGATAGATGCCAGGACGACCAAGGAAGGTTGAAAAATTATGAAAAAACAACGCAAAGCTTACGGGTTTTCCTTCATATTCGCCGATAATTACCTCGGCCGCTTTGCGTCTGAAAAGGGAATCCACCAGGATCTCTTCAGTAGCCACTACTTCATCCAACATTTTTTCATATTCTGCCAATTCCTTGATGAATTCCAGAATCAGTGCCGCATCTTTTTCCTCTGCAAATCTCAGTTTAAAGCCGTTGATTCTCGTGTCGATCATTCAGAAAAATCCTCCATGATTTCAATAAACTCAAGCATTTTGGGGTGCAGAATATGCCATCCTCGGCACTCCTGCATTTCAATACTTCTACCTTCCATATAATTCTACCATAAAGACTTTCTCATGCAAATCAGCAAGCATTCGTCCTCCGAAAGAACAAAAGACAAATACTTCCCAAGAAAACTCAAACCCTTTATCACTTCACGTTGCGTGATGAAACGCTTTACATATTGTACTGAATAGCTATAAGTTTTGTCTGTTTTTCAAAACGTTTTCACAGCATTGCATACTTTATCTTTGCGTAAAAAAGGAGACTTTCGTCCCCAATCATTCAAACTTATAAATGAATCCTGTTTTTATTCCCCTTTTGAACCCTGCCCCCTCGTAAAATCTCATGGTCTCTTCTTTTTTGGAGCCTGTGAGCAGCATTACCTTATAGCAGTTGAGTTCCCGTGCAATATCAATGGCTTTTTCCAGGACTCTTTTTCCATATCCCCGCTTCCGGTAATCCTTATGGGTTACAACATTCTCAACCAGACCATAGGGTCTGGCATTTCTGGTTAAATTCCTTATGATGGAGATGTTGCACGAGGATACCAGCTTTCCATCCACTTCATACACAATATAATGCCAATCCGGATTGAAATAAATCTCATCCCAGAGCTTTTCCAATTCAGGACCCTCCCGGAGTTCAGGATCATTATGTTCGAAGTGCTTGTAAAGCTCCAGCAGCTGTCTTAGCTCGTCATGTCTGATCAGTCGGACACATTCATTCGATTTCATCGTACTCCCCCTTATCAAGATCTTATTTGCTTCTCCCCCCATAGATTATTCATTTCTCCTGATATAGACCTCCAGGCTCCTAAAAACAAGATAAAGGAGTTCGCAAACCAGTTTCCAGACAACAATGGCAACCAGCAAAAAAAAGAAGGTTACAAATCCTGAAAACAATAATCCCGGATCAAAAATTCTTCCGCTGGAAGAAGATGCATTCAATATACCGACCAGACCCGAGTTGACCGCAAATACTCCAATAAACCCATACCCTATCAGCGGCAGCAACCCAAGTACGAAAATTGCTTTAAATATCTCTTCAACGGATACTTGGCCAAACTTGAAAGACAAATGCTTTTTGAACACCGTAAACCTCCTTGTTGATAAAAATGTGCAGTTCGAGTGCATCACCATACATCTTGAAATTTTCGCAATACTCAATTCCATATTGTACCACACTTCATATGACTTTGTTACTTATTAAAGTTGTTATATGAGAATGAAATAGAAATAACTGTTAATTTATTCTTGACTTATATATCAGTGTGATATATTATATCATTGTGATATATATTTCTGTGATATATGGAGGTTGATTCAATGCCAAAGGTCAACAAAACAAAATATGCCATCCTGGGCGTACTGGATATGCGGCCCTGTTCAGGCTATGATATTAAAAAATTCTGCGACAGCGGTATCTCACATTTCTGGAATGAGAATTTCGGACATATTTATCCGGTACTCAAAGAATTGGAAAAGGAAGGTTCAATTACAAAAGCAGTTGAACAAGGAGATGGAAAACCTTCCCGGAACGTCTATTCCATCACGCAAAAGGGAAAGGAAGAACTGACGCAATGGCTTTTGCAGCCTGTTGAGCACTCCCCAGCACGTCTGGAGCTGCTTCTGAAACTATATTTTGCCAAGAGTATTCCTGCTGCAAGCATGATTGAGGAGTTGGAGCGCGTAAAGGAAAAACATGCACAAAGACTTGAAACCTTGCTGAAAATGGAGAAATTGTTTCTCGGCAACGAAACAGCCAAAAGTGATGCAGGTTTTCCCTTCTGGTTGTCTACATTGCGTTATGGGATCTACGATGCCGAGTTCAGAATCAAATGGTGTGAGGAAACCATAACGAATATCTCGGCACACCAATTAGGTAAGTAGAAGGAAAAGAGGGGTTATTATGAAAAAAAAGATTGCCATCATCGGTGCCGGCATCGCCGGACTTGCCGCCGGCTGCTACGGACAAATGAATGGGTACGAAACAGAAATTTTTGAAATGCACTGTATTCCCGGAGGGCTTTGCACCGCGTGGGAAAGAAAAGGGTACACCTTTGACGGATGTATTCACTGGCTGATGGGCGCTAACCCCGACAGCATGTTCTATGAATCGTGGAAGGAAGTAGGCGCATTGGAGGGTAAGGAGTTTGTCAACCATGAATATATCGTGCAAATCGAAAATCCTTCCGGAGAGAAGCTTATCCTTTACACCGATATCCACCAATTAGAAAAGCATCTGCTGGAACTATCGCCTACGGATGAAAGAATCATCAAGGAACTGGCAGATGCAGTCCGAAAGTTTAAAGATATCCGACTTGCTTCAAAGGATCCTGACCTTATGAAATACTTCGGCATTACAGTCGGTGATTTTGTCCAAAGGTTTAACAGTTCGTTTCTTCGCGAAGCGCTTTTATCATTTGCACCACGTGAATACAAAGCCTTCTCATTGATTTTCCAGTTGGCAGTATACAACAACAGGGATGCATGCTGGCCTGTAGGAGGTTCTCTCGAATTTGCCCGGAGAATCGAAAAAAGATATCTGGAGCTGGGAGGCAAGATCCAATATCAAGCAAAGGTTGAGGAAATCATCATAAAGGATCACCGTGCCATGGGAATAAAGCTTGCTGACGGTACTACCTGCGAATCGGACTTTGTGATATCTGCAATCGACGGCTATACTACTATTTTCCGTATTCTAAAAGGGAAATACATAGATGATGAAATTCAAACGCTCTATAAAAACAGTAAGACTTCCAAGACCTCTATCCAAATTTCCCTGGGGATTGATTGTGATTTATCGGATCAACCTTATTTTGTGAACACCCTGCTTGAGACTCCCCTTCGGATAGGGAATAATGAATGCAATCAGGTTTTAATCCGGAATTACTGTTACGACAAGACCTTGTGTCCTTCCGGCAAATCCGTCGTAACAACCCTGATATATACGGACTTTGAGTACTGGAACGAGCTTTATAAGGATCAAAAAGCTTATGGACTGGAGAAAAAAAAGGCAGCCAAGCAATTTATTGAGATATTCGAAAAGCGATTCCCAAAAGCAAAAGGGAAAATTGAGGTTATCGATGTTGCAACTCCCGTCACGTATGCACGGTATACGAATGTTTGGCAAGGCTCCTACTGCGGCTGGATGTTTCCTGCGGGTAAAATCCCAACAACCCTTCCGGGTTTTGCCGGATTTTATATGGCAGGCCAATGGACACAGCCAACAGGCGGCCTTCCGACAGCTCTTATGACTGGGAAAGGAAGCATAATGAGAGTCTGTATGGAGGATGGAAAGGCTTTCAGGACTTGTATGGAATAAACGGATTCCCCGGGAAACATTGGATTTTCCGGGGAATTCTAATGAATTGACTGATTTTCAAACATATCTTCAGCCATAAGTATTGAATGTATTCCTATTCGCGAAACAACTCCCAAGCCTTTTCAGCAACCCTTTTGCCCAGCAGACGAGCCCTTCGCTGCTGCCACTCATCGCCTTCCCTGATCGTAACAGCTCCATAGTGGGTTATGGGTCCTTCCTTGGTATATCCAGCAGAATATACCAGCATTCCCCGGATCAGCATATGCCCCACCAAGCCGAGTTCGGCTACATCGGCACCTCCGCCCAGGTAATTCTCAGTTGCAAAAACACTCCCAAGCTTCCCTGCCAGGTCCACTTTGGCGGTATCTAACCATTTCTTCATTTGCCAGGAGAAAGTGCCGTAGTAGGTTGGACATCCGAGAATTACTGCTTTGGATTCCTTTAGGAAGTCTTCGTCCAATCTCCCGATGCTCATGGTTTGAACCTCAATATCTTTTGATATCTTTGCACCCTCGGCAATAATGCCGGCAACCTCCTTCGTATGGCCGCCCTGCGAGTGATAAACCACTGATACTTTCATACTTCCCCCTGTCTCATTTTTTGTTTCTAATAAAAAACGGTTTAATAATTTCAATGCTCCCCATTTTATTGGCAGCCATTTGAATTTATATTTTTGCACTCGGGTTGATATGTTCTTCTCATAAAATTGGAATCGTCAGGAACTTTGACAAACCCGAATTTCTCATAATACGCAACATTTTTATCCCGGCAGTATAACTCGACTCTTTCTATATTTTTAATCTTTTCATGCTCAAGCAAATGCTCCATGATTTTTCTTCCATAACCCAATCCCCGGTAATCCCTGGCTACGATTACATCATAAACAAACGCTCTGTATATCGTGTCGGAAAGATATCTTGCAAAGGCGATCATCTGATGATTGTTTTTATCAATCAGCGCGATAACCCCGCAGAATTTCAACATCTTCACAACACCTTCCAGCTTTCTCTCTTTTGCCCACTCCTCAGCCGCATAGAGTTTCATCAGGTTGGCAATCTGACTATCGGATAATTTCTCCGTGATATAGTAGTTCATCTCCATGCATCATCTCTCCATCCAAACATCATTTCACCCATGATATCATACCATTATCTTACATTCAATAAAGGAATCAGATAAATAGACTACTCTTTGACTGATATGGGAAGGAAGTTCCCGCCAGTCATTAATGCAATGTTTCACTGGGGAATGGAGTATCTGAAATTCATCCGTAGTTAAAAGTATTATTTTCCTGTTAATAACGTGTTTATCAGGCCGATTTCCATATCTGCAGTTTTATTCTCCCTGTCCAGGTGAGGATAGAATTCCACAAATTCAGCAGAAACAATTTTCCCTGAAGAATGTAATGCTTTTAAAGCAGTTCTGCATTCTTCAAATGACAAGCCAAAGTCACAGGGCGTCCTCACTCCTGGTGCTTCCTGCGGGTCCATGGAATCAATGTCAAAGCTCAAGTGGATACCATCACAGTTAGTCATCAGAGATCCGAGAGCTTCGTGGGTAATCCGCTCAATTCCTCTGTTTTGCACATCTTTCATAGAGTAAACCTGTAATCCATGTCTTTTTAAAAAATCTTTTTCACCGGCATCCACGTCCCGGGTACCTATATATACGATATCTTCAGTTCTGATTTTGGGAAAATATCCGCCCACCCGGACCAGTTCCTTACAACCAAACCCAAGGTTAACCGCTGCAGGCATACCGTATATGCACCCGCTTTCTGAGGTTTCCGGTGTATTGGCGTCTACATGGGCATCTATCCATAAAACTCCTAATCTTTTATAGTGTTTTGCAATCCCTGCAATCGTTCCAATGGCGATGCTATGATCTCCTCCAAGAACTAATGGAAAGCGTTGCTCCTTGATAATACCGGACACAGCATCCGAAACTTTAGAAAAACAAACTTCAATCTCAGCGGCGTTCATCATTGACTCTAAGTTCTTCTCAACTTTGATCAAAGTTGAGAAAGCCATGTCTCCCAAATCTAAAATATCTTTTACAAATGGTTCAAGGGATTTTAACAATCCGCTTTCGCGAATAACCTCGGGAGCCCTGTCTGCTCCACGATTTGATTTTCCCAGATCTATGGGTACGCCTAAAATAGAAATCCCTTTTTGCATCTTTCTCTCCTCTTTTTATCGCCGTTATATATTGTCAAGTCCCTGTAAGTTTGTTCAATCAGACTTCCCTATTTCTTATTTTCAACTTTTCGATGGTCGATTTGTTTAAAATAACTCACACTTGAGACATAGTCCTGCAAGAAATCATCTTTTATACTACAAAGATAACTTCGACAGCCTTTCTGAAATTCCTTCCAGCCAGTAGATACAAAACAAATTAAATTCCAAGTCTTCTGTGCTTTGATACTTTCAAAACCTATATAAAAATTTTTCCAAAGGTATTGCAAACCATTTTATGGCATGATATTATAAAACTACCGATCGGTCGGTAGTTAGTTTTGGAGGTTGATTATGAAAAAGGAATTGATCCTAAGCAAGGCCTTGGATTTGTTTGCAACCAAAGGATATTTCGGTACCAGCATGGAAGATATTGCTCAAGCGGTAGGGATTAAAAAGGCCTCCCTATACTCTCATTACGCAGGTAAGGAAAACATTTTTTCTGCCGTATTTGACAGTATCCTGGAAGATTACGGCCGTTTTATCAATACCCTGACAACATTGGATCATCCGGAAAATTCTCTTGAAAAACTGTGCAAGATCTTTTCCGGCTATATCAAAAACTGCAGAAACAATATGAAGATGGTTTTTTGGGACAGATATTATTATTATCCTCCTGAATATTTGAAGGATTATATCCAGCAAAAAACCTATGAAGTAGAAATGGATCTGATCGATAAAATTCAGAAAATTATAGAAGCCGGTATCAGAGAAAACGAAATAAAATCCATTCCTGCATCCGATATCGCCTTGGCATTCTACAATATGATGATTGGTTTTGCCATGGGGATCAAGTTTTATGATGAAAGAGGTATTGATAAGGATATTTCTAGGTGTTCAGCCGTTTTCATCGAAGGAATCAAACATAACTCCGACGAACCGTAATTTGGCTACTTTCAATAGTTTTTATTTATACAAGGAGGTATTATCATGGATAGTATTTTTAACAGAAAATTAGGAAAATCCGGTATCATCACAAGCCCGCTGGGCTTTGGCTGCTGGGCAATTGGTGGTCCGTTCCGCATGGATGGGCTTCAGGACGGCTGGGGAGAAGTGGATGATAAAATATCAAAAAATGCAATTCTCGAAGCAATTCAGTACGGAGTTACTTTTTTCGATACTGCAGATGCTTATGGTACCGGACATAGTGAAGAGGTTCTCGGCGATACCGTCAAGGAATTTAGAAACAAAGTCGTGATCGCAACAAAATTTGGTTTTACTTACAACAGCCAAACCCGTGAGCTTACCGGCACGGATGCTTCCCCGGATTACATAAGAAGGGCTTGCGAAGCTTCATTGCGACGCCTCAAGACAGATTATATCGATTTATACCAGCTTCATGTCGGCTCCATTCCCCACGAACAGATTGATTCGGTCATTGAAGCTTTGTCAAAACTCCAGTTTGAAGGGTTAATCCGTGCCTACGGCTGGAGTACCGGGGATGTTGAATGTGCACGAATATTCGCTGAAAACTCAAATTGTGCGGCTATTCAGCACGCCATGAATGTATTCGGTTATGAAAAAGGAATTCTTGAGCTTTGTGAAAAGCATCAAATGGCCAGCATCAACAATGCTCCCCTGGCTATGGGTCTTTTGAGCGGAAAGTTCAATGCAGACACCACATTTTCTTCACAGGATGTCCGTGGGAATGCACATGCATGGCTCAAGTATTTTGAAGGTGGCAAACCCCGGCAGGAGTTTTTGGATAAACTCGATGCAATCCGGGAACTCCTGCGAAGCGAAGGTCGTACGCTTGTTCAAGGAGCCCTTGCATGGCTCTGGGCCAAAAGCGAGAATAACATTCCGATTCCCGGCTTCAAGAATCCTGAACAGGTCAGAGAAAATGCCAAGGCTATTGAGTTTGGTCCGTTGACTCCAAAGCAAATGGATGAGATCGATGGATTGCTTAATAGCATCGAACAATAGGACTTCTAGATTGCAGATCATCATAAATTTGCTAATTGAAATCAGAAACGCTTCAAGCAAAAAAGAATTTACAATCAACCTCCAAGGATTGTAAATTCTTTTTCATTTCATTCTTTACTCCAAATTATAATCCACTTCTTCTCTCGGTGAGTACAAGTCATTGATTTTTAACCGGATTCATAAAGGAACAAGGAAGCCCAACCAGGCATTTCCCGCAAACATCTGCCAGTCCAAGCCCGGCATGAATTTTACTGTTATTCAGGCACATCTCATAACATTGATGGCGGTTGAATTGCTGCTGTGTCAAAGCTTGACTTGTACACCTTTCAAGACACTTCCCGCAGGTCTGATTATATTTATATAAGCAAGTCGGAATCCTTTTGTTTATTGTTGGTTCAATTTCCATGTCCGCAATGATACTGCCCAATCTGCCGCAGCACCCGCTCTCGGTGATGAGCATGTTGTTCAGTCCCAAATCTCCAAGTCCGGCAATGACGGCAACATGCCTGTGAGACCAATCACTGATCAGTTTTTCTTCATCAAAATTGTGTGTTGCCGGAAGGATAACCGAGCTATATCCCATCTTCTTAAACTCTTGATGCATCCTTGTATTGATGTTATAAATGAGTTTGTTGGTCTCAATGTAAGCTGTTGCCCATTCTACGGAGGATAGAGTTCCATTGACATTACTTCTTGCAATGCTCTGCTCAAAAGGTATAAAGTAGGCAATCACCGTTTTCGCATTTTCTAAAAAGTCTTTCGGAATAGCATGGGTCGGACTGACAATTGTTTTCAGATGATAAAACCTTTCATCATCCGCACTTGCAAAAGCGATCAATGGCTTCTTCCAGACAGTTTTTGTCCCATTTTTCTCCGGATAATCATTTACATATTCTGAAACCTTTTTAATTACGAATTCTTTCATTCGCTTCCCCCTCATTCCTCCCTGCCTTAATAACACTTCTTGCCGAACAAAAACTTTTTGAGTTCTTCATTATACGAACAATATTCCTGCCCTTCTTCCCTGGGCGATACTCCTACGCAGGATATAAAGCGTATCCGAGCCAGGTGTGATATTCAATAAAATCGCAGAAATTAAAAATATTCCATAATTCATTAACCCTAACATTAGAAATTCTTCACTTTTTCAATGAAATTAAGAATTAATAAATCTCGTTGAGCAAACTGATTCAGTTCCTATTTTCTCAAAAGAAGTTGTTTCAGTGAGATTTTCGCAGCCAGTCTCACTTGATCATTCTCATCATTTAATGCCTTTTCCAAAACGGCTATTTCATCTGCATTTAATTTCTCTATATGTCCCAGGCTTCTTGCAGCTTCCCAGCGGATAGCTGCCTCCTTATGATTTTTGAGTAAAAATACTAAGGGGTCAACCGCTTCCCGAAATTTGAATCCACTAAGGGCCCTGACTATTTTCCAGGTTGTGAGGGGATTCATGGAATAATCGTTAAGCGCCTTTAAAAGCGTATCCAAAGGCCTTGGATCATTGGTTTTGTTCACAATACTTCCGATTGCGTCCAGCGCTTGCTGCACCTCAAATCCATCTCCTTCTCCGATTACCCGGATCAATTGAGTAATAGCAGGTCTACCGATTTTTATCAATGTCCTTGCTGCCATATCTCTTGGTAATGGAAAGCTTTTTTTGTTGAAGTATTTTACAGGCAATGCGCTTTCCTGGTTATTTCCAATCTTGCCCAACAGAGAAGTTAAAGGTTTTACCGCCGCTTCTCCCATACTGCCTAATGCTTCTGAGATGGCAATCCTCGGATATAATGCCTTTTCAATTCTGATCGCTTCACAGAGTGGTAAAATTGCATTGATAATCTTTCTTCTTCCAATCAACATGGCCGCTATTGTTCTTTTTTTGGGTTCCGAGCTGTGCAGCAGCAGGATTAAATCCTCCGAGTCCATTCTCTCATAACACTGAACCTCTTCTGGTACAACCTGCCCCCGCTTTGCTCTTCCCTTTTCCAAACGATCCATCATGGTTACTCCTTATCCGGCTCATCCTTGGTCAATAATGGACCTAGCAGACAGAATTCATTCTGAATTCCCCTGGTGTCCGGTTGGTCCACTTCTTAAAAGCTCTATTGAAGGCGCTGATCTCAGAGAATCCAAGGACATAGGCAATCTCAGATATTGAAGCGTTCTTGCTTTTCAGATAATGAAGCGCCAGATCTTTTCGAGCTTCGTTTATTAATTTCGTATAGGAGGTCCCTTCCCGTTTTAAATACCCTTGAAGGCTCCTGACACTCACTGCCATGGTTTTAGCAACCATATCGACGGAGGGGGCTTCCCCCTTCATTTCTTTTAAGATAATGGTATGCACCTTCCTTGAATAGGTTTCATTATTTTCAATCTTGTCAAGGAGTTCCCGGGCAATATTCTCGAACAGCACCAATAATTGCCTGTTCGGTTCGATCACCGGCAGTTTCAGCAGCTCTTTATCAAAGACCAGGGCATTGAAAGGCTTTTCAAAGAAAATCGGGCAGTTGAAAACCCTTTGATATTCGGATAGGTCTTGCGGTTTGCTGTGAGAAAAATGTGCTTCTCTCAATATAAGCCTTTTCCCGGACAAAATCCTGGTATAAAGAAGCATTCCTGCCATCTTGAAGTCCGACAGCCCCCTGTTCCCTTCAAGAACCTGATCCACACTGGTTGAACGCAGACTTGCCCGATTGCCTTTAATGCTGAGCTCAGAAATGCTGGTTTCATCTACAAGCTTTTCATATCGATTGTATTTTTCAGCGGCTTCCCCCAGACTGCCGCAATTTATCAAGATATAGCCCAGTATGTTGGAAAAGCTTTTGGCTAGCTTTTCTCCCTGCAGAAGACCGATATTCTCATTCTGCGTCAACCGCGCTGCTGCCTTGAAGATTCTATCGATTTCATCCGAAGTACATCTATTATCCGGTGATTGAAGAAGGATGGGGTCTACGGAAGCTGACCTCAGCACTTCCTCTTTTGTGATCCCATAGCTGTCCATATTGGCTAAAAACAAAGATACTTTACTCACCGACATCATCAAGTTTTTTCTCATATCACTCATCCCTGAGGTTCCGTCAATTTTAAATATAGCCTATTTCTGTTTGCGTAAAAAGTCAATACTTTTTCGTTTCTCGTCATTGAGGCTGTAGCAGGGATACGCTATAAATATACTAGATGGAAATAAGTCGAAAGTATTTTGAAAGGTGGTTGCCACATGAATAAAACAGCACTCATCACTGGGGCTTCCAGTGGAATCGGACTCGCTTTCGCAAAACTGTTTGCACAAAAGAATTACAATCTGGTGCTCGTATCCCAAAGTGAAAGCAATCTAAAAATGGCAGAGATTGAAGTTCGAAAAGTGCATCAAAAAAATCGGATTTTGACGATATCCAAGGATTTATCCCAACCATCCAGTCCACTTGAAGTTTATCAGTTGGTCAAAGAAAATTCATTAACAGTTGATATCCTTGTGAATAATGCCGGAATCCAGATTTATGGAAACTTTCACGAAGTACCTCTGGAAGATATGGAACGATTAATGCTTCTCAACATGAATTCATTAGTGAAAATGACACATCTTTTTTTAACCGATATGATTCTGCAAAAGAGCGGGAAAATTCTGAATGTTGGCTCCACAGGTTCATTCCAGCCCTGTCCTTTGAATGCTGTTTATTGTGCTACCAAGGGCTTTGTCCTATACTTTTCAGAGGGTATCGGAGAAGAGTTGAAAGGAACGGGAGTTACCGTCACTGCCTTATGTCCGGGAGCAACAGACTCAAATTTCGCAAAGCGGGGCAATATGATAGGAACAAAATTATTCAGCGGGAAATTGCAGGCTGCCGACACCGTGGCTGAAATCGGCTATAAGGCATTAATGAAAGGGAAACCGGTAGTCATGACAAGCTTGGCCGATAAACTCACCGCTTTTTCTGTCAGACTAATGCCAAGAAGCCTTGTGACAAAGCTCGGTATGCAAATGCTGAAAAAGTAAGAACAGCATCAAGGAAAAAGGATTTATCAACATGTTCTCCGTGTTCATGAATTCTTTTCCCTGCATGCATGTTTATTCTTGTAAGTTCCAATGGTTTTCGGATAAAACCATTGAATCGATTTTGCAATGAAAGCTGCTGTCTAAAGGGCTGCAAGCGTAAACTCCTGCACTGAGTTCTGTGAATTCCTTATGTAGATGTGCAATTCTCATCTGAGCCCAAGTGAGACCATCCGTTGAATTTTCTATGAGAAAATCATTCTTTCTCTTGCTCACCCTGTACCACATGGATTTTATTTCAGAAGATATATCAGTGGTCGCCCAATCCGAATACCCTAGATTGGTCACAACTGAACCAAGTCTGCTGATCCTTTCATTTTCATATTCTACCGAGGCCTTGATCCAGTTTTCTTCATCCAGCCGGATCATCATGCCGCATTGATCATAAAGGGCTTTCGGCTGAAACTCAAAGTGTGCCGTCAGAGAAAAATCTTCCTTTAACTTTGTTAACAGACAGTGCCCGTTGTCATTACGGAACCCGTAATGGGTTCTCTGCCAGAAATCCGTATTCGGCTGCGTTTGGACAATCAGTCCCTTTTCAAAATGATATTGCAAAGGTTCGTTGAACCAGTAGAATTCCTGGGGAATTGCGTTATTAAAGTTAATTTTTTGCATCGTGCTCCCTCCTGTTTTGAATGTGAGTCTTTAACAGTCTTATTTCAACTTTTTAACAAAGTCTGAAATAATCCTCGCTGTGATTCCCCAAATCACACCTTCTTCGGTTCTATAGGCATATATTGGTTGTTTAAACCCTCCCCAGGGTTGATGATACCTTTCAGGCAGTCCAAGTTCCTTTGACGGGAGCAGTACAACCTCCTGCCCCGTTTTCTTATCCGTATAGGAAGGATGAATTTCGATCATGACTTGATATGCTTCCGGTGGATGCGCTTTGAAGTAGGAGACAGGCATCAAAAACACTTTCTCAACTTCTTCCGGATTGATTTTCATCTCCTCCGGTTTTATTTCTGATATGCCTACGAAAACATCGACGGTTGCCCCCATCGACGCCATTACCGTATCCATTCTTCCGACGATTTTGATCTTGTCCATGGGAATTCCCAGTTCTTCATAGGTTTCCCGCACAGCAGTCATTTCAAGAGTATTGTCCAACTCAGGATCCAGCTTGCCTCCCGGAAGGGATATTTCTCCGCCTTGACGGATGTTGGCACACCTTTTCTGAAAGACAATTTGGTATTCATTTTGTATGGGAATCAGCAGCAATAAAACTACGGAATTGAAATACTCTTCCTTCCCCTGAATACCAGGAACCGCAGGTAAGTTTTCAATTAAACGATCCAATTCGTTGATATTCATTTCATCCCTCTGAATTTATAATAGTATCTACCTCATTTTATCACATAACTTCTCCCTTATAAATTCAGCCTATGCACCCTCTGTCCGCCAGTTCCTGATATGACTAAAGACTTCACTGCTTTGATCCCGGCTTCCCGATCCACAGTTCATATCCTGATGTTCCAAATACTAAACTAAAGAATGAACAAGGTATGAAGTTCCTGAATAAGCTGTTAATTCTTCAGAAGAATTATTCCTCTTCCTTGAGTGTTGCAAGGGTTGCAATGTGAACTGTAACACCCGTAGCAACAACCAGCAGAAGGATTCTGACAGCTATGTTTTGTACCACAAACATCACCGAATACCCGATAGAGCTCCACAACAAGGCAATCGAAATAACCTTTGTTTTTAAGGGAATCCCTTTCCCCTCCCTGTAGTTTCTGATATAGGTACCCAACCGTGGATGGTGGATCAACTTGCTATAGAGTTTCTCTGACCCTCTGAAATAACACGCAGCCGCCAGCAAAAGAAAAGGCGTTGTTGGCAGCAGTGGCAGAAAAATTCCCACAATCCCTAAAATAACAAATATAGAGCCTGCAATAATCAATAATATACTTACAAATGGACGCATGAATTCTCCTGAAAACCTTTTATGTTTATATCAGTTCCGAAATATTTCCGATGATTCTATCTGGAACCACTTTACTATTCGTGGGTAATCCTTTTTGCTCAAAGTCGTTCCAGACCGAATAAATCCCTAGCTTTTGCGGAGCCTCCACATCCCATTCCAGGTTATCACCTACCATCCAAGCGTCTTTCGGCAAGACTTCCATACGTTTTAACGCCAATTCATACACCCTTACATCTGGTTTTCCAAACCCTAATTCTCCCTCTACAAGACAGTGCTGAAAGTATTTTTCAAGATCAAAGCGGTTGATTTTAGCCCGCTGCTTATCAGTTCCACCGTTGGTGATCAAGCAAAGCTTTACATCCTTAGCGACCAGATGCTCTAAAGTCTCAATAGCTCCGGGAAACGGATGCATCAGCTCCTCCTGCAGCTGGGAATAATGATCCGCTACTTCAAAGGCAGCCTCCTCATTCTTATGTCCCAGCTTGTCAAAAGCCATGCAAACGATATTTCTCCTGGCCTGATTCATATCCAGCCTTCCTGTTTTATGACGGGAGGAATCCCTCCAATACCAGTCTCTGATCTCGTTAATGGCATTCAAAAGCACCTTGGCCTCAATGATTCCTCTCCTTTTTTCAAAAGTTGCACAAACCTCCTCCCATGCCGGATCACACACGCTTTTAAAAGATAGAATAGTATCATCCATATCAAAGAATATTGCTTTAGGTAACATTTTAACCCCCGATCATTTCTGAGAACCCTTACCTGCTCAGAACGCCTTTGTATATTCTAAATGCAAAATACAGTAATATACCTCCCAGGAATCGATCAATCCACTTGCGAAATCTTTGGTAAACACTTTGAAAGGCTCTGGAGGAAATAATATAGGAAAGAAATACAAACCATCCGGTAATGGCACACACGACTTCAAACCCATATATCCAGCGAATCCAGCTATGCGTGTCCGCGGAAATAAACTGCGAAAAGATACTAAGGAAAAATAAAAATGCTTTCGGATTCAAAAGATTGCACAACAATCCATTCTTAAAGCCTTCCTGAAAGCTTTTGTTTCCTTCAAAAGC